>NZ_JAOQJN010000001.1:0-369310 GCF_025567085.1 Bovifimicola ammoniilytica
AATGGCAAGTTATTCTCAGAAGATACAGCTAAGAATCTGGTGTCATTTGGAATAAACGCATTTACGGCAGCAACAAGTGGAAAGAACCTGCTATCATCTTCAAAAGAATTGAAGAAAGTGGTGGGAGACAGTGTTGGAAGTAAATGGGGTAAGAAAGCAAAGAAAGAACCACTGTTGGAATGTAATTTGCAGTTCTTTGCGGATAAGAGTGGAAACAAAACAGAAGTAATAATGCCAAGTAAGCCTCATACTAATAGAACATCAGGTCATTGGAAAACAATACTTGATGAAGTTGATATTATGAAAAATAGTGGTGATTATAGTAAGGTATATGTTAATAAAGGATTAAGTAATGAAATTCCAGGAGCAAACCCAAATAGAAGACCAGATATTATGGGCGTTAGGAATAATGGCTTAATTGACCAAGTTGAGGTTCCGAGTAAAACAGATATTCCAGATTTATTGATTGATAGAATGGTTGATAATCAACGCATTATGGGAGATAGAGCTGGAACTATTAAAATTAGAAATATAGGTGACAATTAGTATGGACGAAAAAGTAATTTCAATAACAATATGGGGAAATGGTATTCAACAAGAAAAGTGGTTAAATTGGTATCAATATGTTGAAAATCTTGCGAAAAGCTTAGGATATAAACTAACACATATAGGGATACAAAGCAAATCATTTTGTAGTGGAAAAATATTAACAGTAGCACGTAAGAAAAAAGATATTTTAGCCTCAATTGCAGATGGAGAGAAACCTTTAAGTCTTTCGTGTTATTCGCTTCCGAAAGATTACAGAATAGCTTCATTTGACTATGATTTTTTATGTGTTCGTAAGGAAGAATATATTTCGATTATCGTGAAGGAGGATGATTATAGTAAGCTTAACAGTAAAAGTGTTATTTCTAAATTGAAAGAATATATTAATTACGATTATGGTGAGATATATATAATGTCAAAAAAGGAGATGCCGTTAATATATGCCGCAACAAGAAATTCAGATAATATTGAGACATTTAGTTTGATTGAAGAAATATAATATAATGAGGCATGATTATGGTTTGCGATATAAATTCAATTGATATTATTGGAGTAAGGAATGATTGAGAAATAGATTTGTTTATTGTTTTTTCAGGAAAATTAGAAGATTCAGTAGAACAACAAACACTATTGCTTAATAAGATTGAAAATTATTTAGTATATTTAAATAGTACTTGTTACTGTGGAGTCAATGCGATTTTCTTTGATAATTTCAAAGTCTTTTCTTGATTGTTGATATTGGTCTGCTTTTTCGAATATCATATTGCCTTTTTGTTATCTTACATAGAAAAAAGTACTCAGTTGGTTCAAGAAATCGTTAAGTCAAAAATATTGAATCTAATACAATTTTTCCAGTGAAAAGACACCATCCATATAAGAAGGAGTTTATTTGCATAAGCAAAAGATAGCATTCGTAATCCAAAGCTATGAATATGGTGCCTATGGTGAAGTTTTAAGTGGAGATACTAAGATAACCCCATTCTTATATAATGGTCAGCTAGGCGTAATGACAGATGATAATGGTCTTTATTATATGATGAGAGCGAGATATTATAATGTGAATATCAAGCTAACAGTTGTTATAAAAGGAGAAAATTAATTATTGTAAATAGTAAAATTTGATAGTATTTATGAATTAATCATACAATTAAGTGAAGAAAAAATTATGGTCATTGATGATAACCACAATAGATATATAGGTATAAGAAGTAATGGTGAGGTGTTCATTGGTATTGCCTATTGTAATTATGGGATTTCTGAAGATGTATATTTTGATGAAAGCAATAGCCTATTATATTTATGAGTTGGGAAAAGTATAATTTGTGTGGATGTATTAAATGATAAGATTATATTAAATACAGAGTTAAATTCTGTTTTTTACAATTTTATTTGCCAAAGTGAAAATTCAAAAGTTATTGTTATATGCGAACTAGACGTTTATTGTTATTCTTGTTCTAAATTAGTTTGGAAAGTAGAATTTAGAGAAATGGTAGTAGAAGCATTTATGGCTGAAAGAAATGCTTTAAAAGTAATATGTGAGGATAACTCAGAGTTATGTATTGATGTTAGTGATGAAAAATATATTGTTTAAAAATATTTTTCTGCGTGATATTATGTGAACAATTAAATTGTAAAATTATATTAATTTATTATATAAGGCTATCTTGACAAAATACTACTGCCTGAATAATAAATTGCAGAAGTAATATGTATAGATTATGTATCTCCCAATCAGAGGATATTGCTGGAATAAAGCCACAGGAAATACAGAATAAATTTGCATTGCCAAATACACCTAAATATATATGTGATGTTAATTTAGAAGTAGGAACACGATTGAGAACGGGAGAAGTTAATACTCTGTTTGGATTTGATGGTGGTGGATAACAGTATGAATTATCATATTAAAAAAATTAAAAGAATTGGGCTACATAAAGGAGATAAAATAAATGACAAGAGAAGTATTAGAAAAAAATTAAAAGTTGTTAGAGTTCCAGATTATATTTATAACCTGACAGGAAAAGGGGTAAAAGATGAACGTTTATGTCTGGAAAAAATTCAGGATAAGTGGTCTGTTTATTATTTAGAAAGAGGTATTAAGACAACAAATGAAATCTTTGAATCAGAAGAAGATGCTTGTCAGTTTTTGTATGCACAATTGATGAATTAAAATGACATTTTAAATTTATTATAGTTATATTTTCGGACATATAAGTTGCACATTTTAATAACACTGATAAATAGAGGAGTGTTAAGTATTTTGAATGAAAAAAAGGATATGGCTTTATATTCGATGGTATAAACGCAGTATGGTATGCCTGTGAGGGAGACTGTGTAATAGCGACATTTACCCAGGCAACAATAGCAGGTTCAGAAAATACAAAAGCCATATTCATATTTCAGATAAGAATCAAAATGCTTTAGATATTAGTGGAAAGACTGTATCACCAAAGAATCCATCAGGTCATATACCATATAACGATTAAAAAGGAGAATAAAAAATATGATGAATAATGAACTGCAAAAAATGATTGATAAAACTGATTATTGGGATGCTAAAATATTGGATTTAAAGGCCTCTTATTTTGGAGATGAAGTAGAAATACTTATTGATAATGATGAAGAAACTTGTTGGAAAGTTTGTTTTTTATCTTGCTACAAAGTATCATATGAAACAGATGCTAATAGGAGAAGGATTATTAATGTAAAAGATATGAAAAGGCCACAACTTGGTTATTTTGGACAAGATATATCAGTCAGTAGAAGTAAAATAGAGAATTTTTATATAGTAAAAATAGATTTATCTATTATGGAAATGCAAATTGAATGCAGAGATATACAAGTTGGTAAAATTGCAAAAAAAGATATATCGTTATTTTGGAAATAATATTTTTTATATGTATAGTTTCTGACTTTGTACAATCTAAAGTGTTTTGCCTCAAATCAGCTATGCTAGTCAATATGTAGCTAGTTTGACAAAACATAAGTGCCTGGTATTTATGTCAAGAATGGCGACTATTCAAAAGATAAAACACTTTGTCATTAGACAAACGAGAAAGAACAGTCTATAATTTATACGCAATAATTAATTATTTAAAGAATGGTAAGTTATTCTCATAAGATACAGCTAAGAATCTGGTGTCATTTGGAATAAATGCATTTACGGTAGCAATAAGTGGAAAGAACCTGCTATCATCTTCGAAAGAATTGAAGAAAGTGGTGGGAGACAGTGTTGGAAGTAAATGGGGTAAGAAAGCAAAGAAAGAACCACTGTTGGAATGTAATTTGCAGTTCTTTGCGGATAAGAATGGTTGTGAACCTACAGGAGCTACATATGAAGGTAGTATATATAGAAGTGTTGATAGTAGATATAATCCATTAGAAATGAGTCAATACACTATTAATTCTAACCATAGATATACGGAGTCAGGTGTGCCAGGATTATATTTTAGTAGTGGTGAAAAAATAGTTAAAGCGGAGCTTGGAAATTATGATGTTTTTGATTTCTCTAACAGAACAATGTATCAATATGATGTAAGATTGACTAATATGTTAGATGTAAGCAATCCATCAGTGCGTTCACAACTGAATATTTCTCTTGAGAGTATAATTGGAGAAAGTTATGATGTTACGCATGCTATTGGTCGATACGCATATAGTAATGGTTATAATGAAATTATTGCACCATCTGCAAGAGCAGATGGAGGAATAAATATTATTCTTTTTAATGCAAAGGGGGTGAAATAATTATGGATATGCTTGAATTCTTTTTAAATGAATATGAAGAAGAAGCATGGAACAGATTTGCTAGCTGTTTTGAAGATGTAAATATACAGATAAATGGCGTTCCACAGGAAATTGTAAATGTTATTTTTAATATTTTAGGAGATAATACTGGATATGATTGGTTGCATAAATCACTTCATAAATTTGATGGAAAAAGTGCAATTGAATTATTAAAAACAAAAAAAGGAGAAAAGGCATTAAAAGCATTTATTATGAGATTGCCTAATTAAAGGTAATGTGTAAAAAATGGAAGAGATAAGGTAGGAAAATTTAGACAAAATAAAGGAAATATAAAAGAACATAAAAACCGCCACAGGTGAGGTCATCAACGAATATCATTATAAATACGATGCCAGAGGAAATATCGTAGGTGTTGTAGATGTAACAGCTGATACATCAGCGAAAACAACAGAAGCTACATTAGACGAATCAACAGTCGATATAAAAAATGAATCTGAAACAACCAATGGTTTAACAGAGGATAATAATTACACATTGCCTGTACCGGATACTGCTAACAAGACAGCATTGAAACTTGCAGCAGAAAGTAACAGCATCGTAACATCTGATGGTGAAACAGTAACTACTTCATTAGAGATGGAATATGACAGTGCAAACCGTCTTATAAGCTATAATAATAAAAAGATAAAATATGACAAAGACGGAAATATGTTATATGGTCCTGTGAATGGAGAAATGTGTAACCTTACATATGACAGCCGAAACAGACTTATCAGTGCAGGAAATGTAACATACGACTACGATGCCGAAAACACAAGAATATCAGTAAAAACAACTGATAAAAAGATTACATATGTGACAGATGTGGCAGGAGAAATGTCGCAGGTATTAGAATCATATGAGAAAACTAATGGCGGAAAGAAGATACATACAGTCTATGTATATGGTAACGGTCTGATATACAGTTATAATGATGATGAAGCAGACAGCATAACATCCGATAATAAAGTACAAGATTTATCATCGGACAAATCATCAGATAAAGATGCAGATGGTACAACATACTATCATTACAATAATATTGGAAGTACCACAAAGTTAACTGATAATAACGGAAATGTAATCCAAAGCTATGAATATGGTGCCTATGGTGAAGTTCTAAGCGGAGATACTAAGATAACACCTTTCTTATATAATGGTCAGCTTGGCGTAATGACAGATGAAAACGGACTTTACTATATGAGAGCGAGATATTATAATGTGAATATCAAGCGCTTCATCAATCAGGACGTAGTACATGGAAGTATCAATGTAAGCCAGAGCCTTAACAGATACAGTTATGTCCAGGGTAATCCTATAAAGCTGACAGATCCATTCGGATTGTCACCACTTGATAAAATTAACTGGAGAAATGTTGGACATTCAGCATTAAATATACTGGGATGTATAAATGGATATGGCTTTATATTCGATGGTATAAACGCAGTATGGTATGCCTGTGAGGGCGACTATGGAATGGCAGCATTGTCATTGATATCGACATTATCAGATACCGGAAATATGATTGCATTTGGTTTGAAGTCAACTAAATTTGCAAGAGTCGGACAGTACATAGGAGCTATAACCCAATTAGTGAGCAATGCGGCGACATTTACCCAGGCAGCAATATCAGGTTTAGAAAATGCAAAAGCTATATTCAGAAATGCCAAAAGTGGAAAACTACTATCGATTGATACAGCAAGTAATGTTGCTGCATTAGGACTAAATTTATTTACAACGATAGTAAGTGGAAAAGGAGCTGTGACATCTGGTAAGAATATCAAGAAAATGATAGGCACAGATGTTGGAAATAAGTGGGGCAATAAAGCTAATAATAAGCCACTGTTGGAATGTAATTTACAGTTCTTTGGGGATAAGAATGGCGGTAAGGGGAGCATTAATTCTGCAAATGGATTAATAGGACATGATTTTGAGGAGTATTTAACAAAAAAAATTGGTGGAAATGGTTCATTTAGCGCCGGTGGGCGTGACTTTGATGGTGGTATTAGCAATCGTTGGTGGGAGGCTAAGTCTGGACAATATTGGGATATGCTAGAGAATAATCCTAATAAATTAGCTAAATTTAAGTCTGATATGGGCGATAGATTGAGAATTGCTACCCAAAATAATGCATCATATGAAATATTTTCTAATACACCTATTCCAAATTCAATAAAAATGTGGCTTACTAAAAAAGGAATCCATTATACTGAAATTTTAGATTAGGAGGTGACTTATGGCAAGAGAAGCAATGATAGAGTTAAATTGTATAAGTGAACAAAAGGACATTACTTTACTATTAGATATACTTTGTAATGGAGGATGGAAAGTATATAATAATAAAGGCAATATAGAATATTTGCCTATAGGAGATGATGAAAATTTTTGTTGGCAAGAGGATAAAATTTCATACGAGAAATTAAAAGAAATAATAGTAATGAAACAACAGAAGAATGAATTAGTTGGAATTCATATGTTTTATGAATATACTTCATATGGGATATCATTATTAGCTAGAAATACAGATAAAGTGATTATTTCAATTGATATTAATAGAAATGCAATAGATGAAAAAAGAGATTCATTAACTAATTTTGAATGGTATTTTTCTAAATTGATTATGATATTATATAAAGATAAATCGTTTATGTTTTCATATAAATTTGAAGATTATGTTGATTGAGTATATGAATATCATTTGTATTTGAAAGAAGATATCTACAGTATATGTATCCGATAATAAAGTACAAGATTTATCATCGGACAAATCATCAGGTAAAGATGCAGATGGTACAACATACTATCATTACAATAATATTGGAAGTACCACAAAGTTAACCGACAATAACGGAAATGTAATCCAAAGCTATGAATATGGTGCCTATGGTGAAGTTCTAAGTGGAGATACTAAGATAACACCATTCTTATATAATGGTCAGCTAGGCGTAATGACAGATGATAATGGTCTTTACTATATGAGAGCGAGATATTATAATGTGAATATCAAGCGATTCATCAATCAGGACGTAGTACATGGAAGTATCAATGTAAGCCAGAGTCTTAACAGATACAGTTATGTCCAGGGTAACCCTATAAAGCTGACAGATCCATTTGGATTGTCACCACTTGACAGACTTAACTGGAAGAATTTAGGACATGCCATATTAAATGGCTTGGGACTGATACCTGTAATCGGTGAGGCATTTGATATAGCCAATGCCATATGGTATGCACACGATGGTGAGTATGGAATGGCAGTGTTGTCGATGATGTCGGCATTACCGATGATAGGAAATATTGCTTCGGGAATAATGACAGCAGCAAAAATAACCACAGCAGCTAAAATAGTAAGTACAGCGTGCAAGGTGGTAAGTAATGCGGCAACATTTACACAGGCGGCAATCGGAGGCGTTAACAATGCCAAAGCGATAGTCAAGAATATGATAAATGACAAGTTATTCTCAGAAGATACAGCTAAGAATCTGGTGTCATTTGGAATAAACGCATTTACGGCAGCAACAAGTGGAAAGAACCTGCTATCATCTTCAAAAGAATTGAAGAAAGTGGTGGAAGACAGTGCTGGAAGTAAATGGGGTAAGAAAGCAAAGAAAGAACCGCTATTGGAATGTAATTTGCAGTTCTTTGCGGATAAGACCAGCTATGGAAAGTCAATAGAAAATACAGAGTTTTTTAAAGAAAATGGGGGATTGGATGCTTCGGATTACATTTCAATTCATTCACGAAAACACATGTATGATCCTGATACTGTATCTACACCTAAAAAAACTCAATATGGAAAGGATGTTAATGTTGGAAAATTGTGTGAAGATACTATTATGAAGCCGGATGAAGTAATTTATAATAAAGATCAAAATGTAATGATATACAAGAAAGAGTACCCTTTTAATATTAGTACGAGTGATACACCAACTGGTACACACAGAGTGTTTATTCCATTAAATACGCAAGGTAAGAAGACCATTAGAATGAGCCAATTTCCGTTGGTTGGAGGTAATTGAAATGAAATATGCAATTGAAATAGCTCTGAATAGAATTATTCCTAAAGAAATAAAATCAATCATTGCAACCCAAAGGACACTGGATATATTAATTGATGGTGTAACGGAAAACTTTGTAGTTATTCCGATGGACGAAATGTTAGAAGTATATAAAGAACAGGAAAATTTATTTGATTATGATGTCATTCCGTTTGCTATTTTAGATGATGATTATTTATGTCTATATTATCAGAATAATGGAATTTCAATTATTTATTGGAGTTCAGAAAGAGCACTAGAATCAAAGAATATGGCAATCTTTCAATTATATTCATCTTATGAAGATTTTGTAAAAGATTGCATTACAACTAAGCCTCCCCACGGGCAGGCTTAAATCCTAATCTCACTACCAGACATTTAACAGAACTTCTTAGGTTCATAAGGTTTACTATCCCGTAACACGGCATAAATTACGGTGGTAAGCTTTCTTGCTACAGCTCCTGTGGCAGTTAAGTGATGTTTACCTTGGTCACGTTTCTTTTTGTAATATGCATTCAACGGACTGTTATGGAAAGAACAGGTAGTTGCAGCGAGAAAAATTGCATGCCGTAAGTAAGGTGAACCCCGTTTGGACATGTGATTATGAGTGCTGCTAAATTCACCGGATTGTCGTACAGTTGGATCAATACCTGCAAAGGCAACTAAGGCAGATGAACTCTTAAATCTGTTTATATCACCGATTTCAGCAAGAATGGTTGCAGCAGCAATCATGCCTATTCCGGGAATGGTATGAAGATAACAATCAAACTTCTCGTAGTACTCAAGAATCTGGCAGTCAAGAGCTTCAATCTGCTTATCAAAAAAATTCATTCTGTCAATGAGCTGTTTTAACTGGAAAGAGAAAGCATCCTGTGCTATCTTAATACCAAAGGTATCAGCTGCAGCTTCTTTGATGGAAATGGCTTTAGCTCTGGTAAGTCGGTTGTGGCTCTTATCTTTTATGATTTCAAAGAGCTCATCTATTGGTGCATTCTCAATATTCTCAGGGGTGAGATACTTTTCCAGAATGCCCATGGATGTGCTCACCCAAAGAGAAGAAAACTGTTTTTCGTACTCTGGGAAGATTTGTTCCATAATTGTGCCGATTCGGAGCTTAATTTCAGTTCTGGAAGAAATGACAGAATCACGATAACGACATAACTGACGCATGGCAAGGATGTTTTCATCAGCCATGGAAGTAGTCCCAAACTGACCGAAACGTATCACTTCTGCAATTAAAAAAGAGTCAATTGAATCGTTTTTGGTTTGTCGTATATACATTTTTCTTAAAGAATCAGACTGGATAGGATTGATTACATAGATGGTATATCCTTTTACTTTTAGAAATGAATAAATGGGATACCAGTAATGACCTGTAGCTTCCATGCCAAATACACAAGGGGAATTACCGATGTTTTTGAAGATAAAGCTCATAAGAGAATCTGCACCTTTGTGTGTAGTTGCAAAGCGAAGAGAACGGCCGATTTGTTTGCCTTCAGGTGAAACAATGGATGCTTCATGATGATTTTTGCCAATATCAATGCCTACGATGTACATAATTGAAATCCTTTCTAATGTGAATTGTAAGTAGATAGAATCCTCACTTCAATGCGGGTTACAATCTGGTTAGATATACGAAGTACAGCACAAATGCTGTCAACATCCAGCTAATACGCAAAATCCTGCAAAGCAGAGGGAGCAGTCTCAATGAACGAAGTCACAAGTGCTTCAAGAGTGGTGACGCACACCTCTATCTATTACAGGATAATTGTGAAATAGGAATAAAAGAAAAGCAATAGATAGAAAAAGACTGCTTTGATTCCTATGTGTTTAGCATACCAGAGTGGTAGTAATGCTGTAATAAAAAATATACAATCTAAATCTCCACAGCAATTAATTGAAGATGGATGGGAAGACATTACAAATCCTAAAATGGCAGCAAACACAAACTAAAGAGAATTTTATGACCCAAAGTCAGGTTTAAAAATAAGATATGATAAAGGGGTTGATGGTGAAAATGGATTTGAAGCAGTAGACCATTATCATGTAATGAATCCAAATTATACAAACAAAAAAGTTGATTATTATTTGGATATAGATGGAAAACCTGTCGGAAAAGGGTCAAAGGCATCTCATATCGTAATTAAAGGAGAAGAATAATATGTTAGTAACAGAATTAATAAAGAAAATAAATTTTAATGATAGCTGTGTAAATGAGTTGGTTTATGCAAATGGAACAGTGATATTAAATATTGATTTATGTATGTGGAAGCAAAATGAATATCAAGATGGTGACCCAGAATTAAAGGAAGTTATTTTAAAATTTTTGAATTCAACAAATTATAATTGGGATTCAGAAAAAAGAGAAGATGAGATTGATTATGATTCAATTGTTGATGTTACATGTGAAGAAAGTATTGTAAAAATTGTATTAGAAGATGAAGGCGTTTCTATATTGACATTTGAGTGTAGTGAGGTTCAAATTGATTAAATTATATCATACATGAACAATAATGCGTTGGTGTTAATTGTAGTTATACAATAATTTATGGAGAACATAAATTATTTAAAATAACTGTATCACCTATCTGTTCATGAAATGAATGATATGTAGCTGGTGGGAAAAATCGGAATGTAGTAATGTTTATAAAAGAAAAATAGTTTAAAATAAGTATTTGAGCTAGATTAGTTGTTTAGTTTTGATAAATGCAGATGTATTTTATAGTAAGAAAATAGGGGAGTGTGTAAATATTTAAAAAGAAATATTTTTAAATACAAGGAAAATTATACACAATGAAACGAGACTTAAAATTAAATATGAGCCATTTGGATGCAATTTCCCGAAAGGTTCAAAGTTACATAGACGCGATGGAAGTTGTGGGACTGAAGACAAGAAAATTTGAACAGACCATCAAAGATCAGGATAGTGATGCCTATAATAAGCTGAGTGAACAGTGGGAGACAAATGTATGGGAAAATGAAAAGAAACAGGGTGGAGCATTTGATAATCCACCGTTCATTCCGTTTGAGTAGGAGGTAAATAATGTACGACGATTTATATTGTAAGGTATTTGTTGATACTGATATGGATTACGAAAAACTGTTTGCTTTACTAATAAATTGTATTGATGGTAAAAAAGAAGCAGTAAATTATATCATTACTGAGTGGTGTGATATTAGTGTTCAAAAGAATAAGGAATATAATGTTGAACAATATTTATTGGATTCTACAGATTTTTTGTATTGGAAGTATTACTTAGATATTGAACCGCACAATATTGAAGAAAGCCAATATATAAAAAATATTGCTAATCTGCTTAGTTGTTTAAAGGGATGCTGTAAGGGTGTGATTATAGCATGCGATTTTGAAGATGAGGTAAATGGCATGATGTAAAAAGTGGAAATAGTTATTTTTTAAATTATGTCTCCACTTAAGAACATCCGAAATCAAAACTGAATATTGTTATTATAAGATGTAAACACATTGTTTTCATAGCACTTTGTGCTGTGGAGACAATACGTTTTTTCGTTGACATTTTAAAAATCTTTTCCAGACTGCTGATATCGGTCTACTTCTTGCGGATATCGTGCCCGAAGTCTGCCTTTTTGTCATCTTACATAGAAAAAGTGCTCAGTTGGTTCAAGAAATCGTCAAGTCAAAAATATTGAATCTAATACAGTTTTTACAATGAAAAGACACCATCCATATAAGGAGGAGTTTGTTTGCGTAGGTAAAAGATAGCATTCGTAATCCAAAGCTATGAATATGGTGCTTATGGCGAAGTTCTAAGCGGAGATACGAAGATAACCCCATTCTTATATAATGTTCAGCTAGGCGTAATGACAGATGATAATGGTCTTTACTATATGAGAGCAAGATATTATAATGTGAATATCAAGCGATTCATTAATCAGGACGTAGTACATGGAAGTATCAATGTAGGCCAGAGTCTTAACAGATACAGTTATGTACAGGGTAATCCTATAAAGCTGACAGATCCATTCGGATTGTTACCACTTGACAGACTCAACTGGAAGAACTTAGGATATGCCATATTAAATGGTTTGGGGTTGATACCTGTAATCGGAGAGACATTTGATAGGGGCAATATAAATTGATGAATTGATAGAAGAGGAGGGGGATTAACATTGTATACTAGACTAAGTAAAGAAATTTCATATGCACTTCGTCATACTCCATGGGAATATGAATTAGAAATGGATGAAGAAGGTTGGGTGCCAGTGGAACAATTATTGGATGCTTTGCATAAGGATGAGGAGTGGAGAAATCTATCCGAAAATGACTTGGTTATAATGATTCAAAAGTCAGAAAAGAAAAGATATGAGATATTCAATGGAAAAATAAAAGCTTATTATGGACATTCTATTCCAATGAAAATTGTAAAAGAGAAAAAAGCACCACCAGAAATATTGTACCATGGAACAGCTAGAAGATTTTTAAATTCTATTCTAGAAAAGGGGTTGTTACCTGAAGAAAGGCAATATGTTCATTTGTCGCAGGATGTTGAAACTGCCCATAGTGTCGGGATGAGACATGATATGAAACCTTGTATCTTGAAAATTGATGCTAAACAGGCATGGAAAGAAGGCATAGCATTTTATTATGGAAATGAAAAAGTCTGGTTGGCTGATGAAATACCAAGTAAATATATTAGGAAATATTGCTTCGGGAATGATGGTGGCAGCGAAATTTAGACGTTATTCAAGGTCGGGAAGGTGTATTACATGAAATATTTGTTATTAGAACGAGGTAAAGAAAAATATTGGTATGAACTGGACGATGAAGGATACGCATATCGACAAATTGTATTAGATGAACAAGGCAAAATACATGTGTCTTGTTTAGAAGATTGTTTGGCAGAAGGGCCGGTTAACGAAGAGGAATTAGATGGTAGTATTAACATTTTGTTAAAAACAGAGTTTGATATCTTATGGCAAAATACTTTGGAACAATATGAGAAGTTATGGGAAGAGATTAAGAAAAGATATCCTCTTGGTGTTTGGGTGCAAGGAGAATATATCTATGCTTACCCTCAGGGATATATTATTAAAGGTGTTGATTTTATTGCAATATATAAAGGTGATGAACCATTTTGTCTCAAACAATTAGGCGAATACAAAGTAAAATCGTATGACGATACAAACATGTGGTTAGTGGTTGAGTAAGGGGAGATAGTGAGGTAAACATGGATATTCAAGCATATGAAGAATTTATACAAATGCATAATACTTGCAATTGGAGAAGCATTTGATATATCCAATGCCATATTGTATGTGCATAATGGTAAATAAGGAATGCAGCACCAATAGATATATATTGTTAATATGTCTGATGGAATAGATACTATTATTGATAATACGAGAGGTGAAAAAAATGAGTATGAGTTTTGAAATATTTCCAACAATAAAAAAGAAACCAAATTGTGAAGAGATAATTAAATATTCGGTTGAGTTATTTAGTGAATTTTTAAAAAGGAAAAATATATCACAAAGGATCGATATTACTACTAAAGAGGTAACTGCTGATAATGAAGTATATTCTAATCCTATTTCTTTGGCTTTAAAGGAGAATTATTATACAGTATTCAATCTGAATGGGGAAGGAGAAGTGTACGTATTTTACCATGAGTTAACAGAGTTAGATAAAGACTTTTGGGATGAAGAGCTACAGGGAAATACACATGCTCAATCTATGAAAGAAAAAGTAGATGCTAACTTGAAAATAGGATATTCTTGGAGTGTTAAAAGAACAATGGGGCAACCTGCTATAGTAAGTTTGTATTATGGTTATTTAGCTATAGGAATAGCTATTTTAACAGATGGACTTATATATTCAGATGACGGTGCGTGGGATTATTCAAGGCTACCTATTTTGGGGGAAGATTTTAAAACAGAATATCTAAGTATTAAAAATATAAGTGATACTATAGTCAAGGATAATGTTGAAAAATGGTTAGATGAGTTAAAGAATTAAATTCTGGTTACAATTAAAAGTAAGATACACCTAAATTTTATTCTTATAGAGAGGTCAGTAGACGTAAAAATTTACTGGCTTTTTACTATGTAAGGTACTTCATCCATATGCAAATGGCAAGTTGATTATAATTTTCTGTTAATCATCCGACAAATGAAAGTTTGTATATTATAAGTATAATTCTTACATGAAAAGGCAGGAAAAGTGCAGGAGAAAAGTAGTAGAAATAATGGTGGATATGTAGTAGAATTTTAAGCAGATGAAATGGTCGGCTTTGGGGAAATTAGAAGTTTTTCAGATTAAAGGAGATTGCTATTATGGATAAAAGACAAGAGTTATTGGAAAAATTGGATATATTAGTACAAGAAATTGAGAAAGCCAAGAAAATAGTAGATGATGAAAAAAAACAATATTTAAATAATTATGAAAATAGAATTGAAGTCATAATAAAAAAATTACGTGAGGGTACATTACCAACTTTTAAAGGTGGGCTTATTGGTACAATGAGAGGAATTTCAGAATACGACACTTTGGCATCTATAAAAGAGTTGTACGATGCAGCATCTGATGTGGATTTGTTTTATATCAAAGAATGTCAAAAATGGTAATATATTATCTTAATTATGTCTCGCGTATAAGGACGCAAAAAAGAAGTAGGTGACAAATAAAATGAAAATATATGTTGAAAAAGTATTAGATGAAGTTGTATATTTTTCTACTGATTATGGAAAGGCAAAGGGAATATGGCAGGGTAATAATAGACCAATTGATAAGGTATATTATGTTGAAATGGATATTGATAAGTTATGTGATTATGATTCCTTTGTTTTATGTGATACGAAAGAGTATTATATAGAAATGGTGGATGAAAATATTCAATTTACCCTATTATTGCTTGAATATGATGAAGATGGATGTGCGACATTTCGATTTGGTGATGCAATTATAGAAATTGAAACTAATTTTGATGAGCGATTTTATGCTATGAAAAATTCATATTTAACAATAAGTGTAGAAAAATTGAATATTTATGATGAGAATCTATAAGTAAGAGGTAATGTTATCATGGATTGGAAAGAAATTAGAAATGGTATTAGCGAACCCAATTATCGTTGGGGAACTTTGTGAGGGAGATATATCATCAGAGTGGTATATAAATGGTCAGCTAGGTGTAATGACAGACGGCAATGGTCTTTACTAGATTAGAATGAGACATTATAATGTTAATATCAATCGATTTATAAATCAGGACATAGTATATGTGAATAGTATTAATTCTGGAGAAAGACAATTAAGATTGTGGAGGACTAAGGATGGATATTGGATATTATTATCAAATACTAGATATAGGAATAGTGTATGAAAAGGGAAGAAAAAGAGGAAAAAGATGGAGAATAGGTGAGAGAAAGCGTTTAAAGGAAGAAATATTATTTTGGCAGAGTCTGTTAGAGTTTATTTCACTTGAAGAGAGAGGGATTGATTGCTCTGAGAACCTATTTCGAAGTCTTGATAACTTGTGTAGAAAGTATAAACTTCCTAATTATGAGAGAATTTTGAAAATGAAAATCCAATTGGTAAATGATATTTGTATATTTGAAAGAAAGCGAGAAGATGAAATAAATATTTATAATTTGATGAATTGCTTAATTAAGGATATACAAACTACATTAGACGCTTCGAAAGATAAAGAAGCAGTTTATCATATGTTAACAGTTATGCATAATTTACCTAAAGCAATGTATGGACGAAATATATTGAACGAGCATTGTAATTTAATATCATATAGTGATGCATTGTTATATACACAAGGGTGTATGGATGAGAAAATGAAAGAAAGATATAAAGAATATTTGATTAAATAATTGTTGTCAATGTTATTCCTGATAATTGGATATATACCATATAAAAATTAGAAGGATATAATGATAGAAGAATTAGTAAAGAAAATCGAAGATAGTTATTATTGGGATGTACGATTTAAGACACTAGATTGTAATTATTTTGGAGATGAAGTTAGATATGTTAGTATTTGAAAGTGATAATGAATTGCAACGTGAATTATTAAAGAGAATGTAACAGAAGTTGGAAACATCTGGGTAATATTCATACGGGTAAATACAATATTGATTTAATAGAGGAACAAAAAATCATCATTGAGAGCTTTATTGAATAACAAAAGTATCTTATTTTGATTATGTAATTAAAACGTATAATATTAGTATAGTAACATATGGACAACGACTACCAATAAATAATGCAAAAATAATTGAACATAAGAAGGAGTGGTGGCAATTTTGGAAGTAATAAAAATTTCTATAAATAATAACTACTTAATAAATTACATGAATGTTTATGGAGAAAAAACACATGATTATATATCTGCTAATGACTATTCTTTCAATGCAGGAAAAATATATGGCATTATATGCGAGCAAGGGGCTGGTGGAGAAGGAATTTCTCAAATATTGACTAATAAAGTATCTAATGTCAACACTCAAATATATATTGATGGAATGGAAACTAATAATATAAGTGATTTAGCATGGTATGTTGGAAAAACTGTTAAATACGGACGAATAGTCAATAAGGAATTAAGCATTAAAAAAGCATTAGAATTAGCTGTTAAAAAATATAATCGTTATAAAGATATTGAAACTATTATAGAGGAATTTCATTTGTCTAGACATAGAATAAATTATGGATTGTCGAATATTGATGTGTGGGAAAAATGGAGAGCTTCGATTGCTATAGGATATGCAGCACAGAAACAAATATTTTGTTTTCCATGGATGGACTCATTGTATTTTTTTGATTGTATGTTTAATTCATCAGTGTTTCGTTTTTTTAAAAGAATTACGCAAGATGGTGGAATAATAATTCTTCCCACATCAAGAGAGGAAAATGTAAAACAACTTGCAGATGAAATAGTTAAAATACAATGTCCTAGGTTTAAACATTGTATTTCAGATACGGAAAAATTTAAAAAATACTTTTGAATTTTATTGAAAATACTATTGAATATTTGAATGAAAAATTTACAGATGAAAGAAGGAATGGTGGCAATTTTGGAAAGAATAAAATTAGTAATGAAAAATGGAATTATGCATGTGAACAATCATATAGGAGAAAAGTACATAGAATTATTAAGTGATAGTGAATTTAGTTTTGAAAAAGGAACAATATATGGAGTAATAGGTGAAAGTGGTGCTGGAGGGGAGACAATCTCATCTTTATTATCCGGTAGAATTATTTCGGACAATGCTGGTATTTATTATGACAATATAAAAGCAGATAACAAAGATATACAAAGTAAAGGATGGTATGTTGGAAAAGTAGAATATTCAGACGGTATATTTCAGAGGGAAATTAGTGTTAAACAGGTAATAAATAAAGCAATAAGAAGATATAATAGGTATGAAAATATAAATGAAGTTATACAGGAATTTGGACTTACACAAGGAAGAGTAGAATATAAACTTTCGAAATATAGTGGAGAAAGATTAAGAGCATCATTAGCGATTGGATATGCGAGTAATAAAATAGTTTATTGTTTTCCTTGGATGAATACTGCATATTTCTATGATATAATTTTAAGTTCGGGAGTTTTTCGTTTTTTTAATAAATTAAAAGAAGAAGGCTGTATAATAATTTTGCCTACTTCTAGAGAAGAGAATGTAAATGGTTTTGTAGACAAGGTAATTAATATTAATAATCCAAAATTTAATTATATATTATCTGAAAATCAATATTTTATTCAAAACATTAAAAGAGATAATAGGCCTGATTTTTCCTGATGATTTTATTCTGGAAGAAAATTATTATGAAACAATAAAATTTAATGATTGGACGATAGATTGCTAATAGTCGTTATAAAAGGAGAAAATAAGCATTGGTCTTGCATAAGGTGGTACATTCACAGCTATTGCTGACTAAAACTGACGGAGGCTGAAAGCATGGTTAGAGTGTTATGCATTGGATTGTATAATGGAGAAGGAAAATTTATTAAAGAACAATGGAAATGTTTTATAAAATGGTGCAGAATAGAATGTAATAAAATAGTCATTTACTCGCCAATGACTTATAACACAGTCCGTTCTAAATTCTTGTCATATTGCAATATTAGTGTGTTGAAGAAACCAGATGAATCATTAGATGTTTATACGTATGAAATCAATATAATAGATAGTGAATTTTGGAATTATATTGAAGATTTTAATTTTAATATTGATATAATAGATAATATTTCTTACATATTTTTTTTCAGTAGTGAAAAAAATATTGCATCACTACAAATAGTTGATTTTGAGAATTATTTATTGATTGAAGAACCAATTGCTCATCAAGAAAAATTGTTATTAAACGAAATGTTGATACAGGAGAATATTCGATTATGTATTAATGGGAAAGCGGATGTTGATGAATTATTGCAAGAAGAAAGTTGGGAGCCACTGGGAAAACTATAATATAGAGTCATTTAGTAAAGGCAAATAAATGTACCCAGGATATTTTCAAGAGGATTATACTGATTTAAATAGTAAATGGAGTAACAAGTGTAGAGGGCAACGCTTAGAATGGAGATGGTTCGGGAGAAGAAGTAAAAATGATAAAAAGTTTTGTTTTTAAAGACGAATGGAATGAAAGAATCATCTTAGAAATTGTGGCACAAAGTGTTAAATATGATGATTGAGCTAGAATATGATTTATATAATGTAGTGGTTGAATGTTTTGAATTGTACAACCTAAAAATATGAATGTATTTGATAAGAATGAAAATGCTTCAGATAAATCATCACAATCCCGCAAATATACATTGCCCCCACCTATAAATTATGATATTATTGCGTTATACTGAACATAAAAATAACAGGTATTAAAAAGTTCTTTTTATTAGAAGTATTATATCTGAAAGAAATATAAAAGAAATTATAAAAGAAATATATTAGAGAGAAACATATCTGGAAAAATATATCAGAAAGGTGTGTTGATATTATGGAATTTGGAAAAGGCTATTGGAAGACATTTAGTGCAGGTGTGGAGAGAGAATGGGTAATAACTAATGGAATCGGTGGTTATTGTGGAAGTACAATAATTAATGCGTGTGCAAGAATGCATCATGCATATCTGGTAGCAAGTCTGCATGCACCGGTAGAACGTTATGCGGTTTTGAATAAAATAGATGAGTCGATAACAATAGGGGACAAGACATATTCATTTGCTACGAACCAGAGACCAGGTGGTTGGAATGAAGAGGGACAGAAATATTTACAGAGATTTGTATATGATGAATTACCACATTTCGTATATCAGGCTGAGGGTACATTTATAAATAAGACATTGTCATTCGAATGGGAGAAGAATACAATTGCGATTGGCTATGATATTATGAATGGTGCAAAAGAGGCTGTATATGAGATAACTCCATTCTTTACATACAGAGACCATAGTTCAAGAGTTGAGAAATCAGACCTTAAATTCAAGACAGAACTGACAGGTAAAAAGACATTAGAATTAGTACCTAAGAAGAATAAAGATGTTACTATTAAATTCTATGCAAGTAATGGTAAATTCGTTGAAAATGAAGAAAAATACGACCATGATATGGAACTTCAGACAGAAATCAATACAGGTGGCGAACCAATTAATAACAGCTATACACCATATAAAGTTGTAGTTAAGTTAGCACCATTTGAACATAAGAAAATATCTGTAATCTGTTCTATTGAGAAGAAATTCGAAAAAGATGCATTTGTAACGATTGAAAAGGGAATGGAAAGAATTAAGAAGATAAAGGAAAATGCTGGATATACAGATGAGTTTGCTAATTCTTTAGTTCAGGCAGCAGACCAGTTTGTTGTAAGAAGAGAATCAACAGGAAATAAGACAATTATGGCAGGTTACCCATGGTTTACAGACTGGGGCAGAGATACAATGATTGCGTTACAAGGGCTTACATTGTCGACAAAACGTTTTAATGATACAAGAGAAATACTTAAATCATTTGCTAAATATGTTGATAAAGGACTTGTTCCTAATGTATTTCCGGATGCAGGCTTAAAGCCATTCTATAATACCGCAGATGCTTCAATGTGGTATTTCTATTCGGTTGATAAATACCTGGAATATACAGGCAATGAAGAAGATTATGAATTTATCAGAGAAGAAATATATGCTAAACTCGAGGAAATAATTCATTTCTACAGCACTAAGACAGATTTCTCAATATATATGGAAGACGATGGACTTATTCACGCAGGCGGCGGATATGACCAGGTTACATGGATGGATGTAAGAGTAGGAACATGGGTAGTTACTCCAAGACATGGTAAACCTGTAGAGATAAATGCTTTATGGTACAATGCTTTGCGTGTAATGGAGAAGTTAAGCAAGCGTTTTGGTACAATTTCAGAATATGGAAAGACTTCAGAAGAATATGCTAAGATGGCAGAGAAAGCAAAAGAGTCATTTAATAAAGAATTCTGGAATAAAGAAGATAAGTGCCTGTATGATGTGGTAGATGGTAACGTTGGAGATGCTAAGATTAGACCAAACCAGATATATGCAGTTTCACTTCCTTATACAATGTTAGATGAGAAGAAGAGTAAAGCAGTTGTAGAGAAAGTTATAAGTGAACTTTATGCAACATATGGACTTAGAACTCTTTCTAAAGATGATGCAGAATACCAGCCTTATTATAAAGGTAAGCTTCATGACAGAGATGCGGCATATCATCAGGGAACAACATGGGCATATCCTTTAGGGGCTTTGATTACTGCATACTTAAAGGTATTTGGTAAGAATGACGAGACAAAGGCATATGCACTTCATATGATAGAGCCATTAAAAGACCATTTAAGAGATGGCTGTGTTGGTTCGATTGCAGAGATATTCGATGGAAATGAGCCAAATATTTCAAGAGGCGCATACGCACAGGCATGGAGTGTCGGTGAAATCTTAAGAGCCTATACAGAAGATATTTTGGGATAAATAGAGAAAGGACAATTTCAGTGGAAACAATATTACGTGATGAATTAATTAAATATATGGATAGAAATCTTATAAGAGTAATTGTAAGTAATCCCAGAGACAAAGATGGAATCAGCAAGATAAAGGTAAGAGCAGTTCTTATTAATTCAGAGCTTATGTTTCAGGCAACGGAATATGTTGGTAATCAGGTACTTCACCACAATTATACATCTACTGAAATTGCATCCTATCTTGATAATATGATTACGAACAGCTTCAAGCAATGCGAGATAGTTACTAATGATATTGTCGCAAATATCTTAGTTAGTAAAAAGGGCAAGATAACGATTAACAGAAAGAAGTCGGCTGCCAGATTAATAGAGTCAAAATCGGTAAAGGTAAATGACCTGAGTCATAACAGGACGAAGCATTATATTCTTGAAGAGGGAATACCTGTACCATTTCTGATAGATTTAGGTGTAATGAATACAAAGGGTGATGTGCTAAAACCCCGTTATGATAAATTCAGACAGATTAACAGATTCTTGGAATTTGTAAAGGATATAGTAAGAGAGCTGCCAAGGAACAGGGAAATCAATATAATTGATTTTGGTTGTGGAAAGAGCTATCTTACTTTTGCTATATATTATTATCTGCGTGAATTGTGTGGATTAGATGTCAGAATAACAGGTCTTGATTTGAAGAAAGATGTTATTAATAAATGTAATCAGTTAAGTGAGAAATATGGCTATGACAAGCTGATTTTCAAATTAGGCGATATTGCTGATTATGAGGGACAGAATAATGTCGATATGGTTGTGACATTGCACGCCTGTGATACTGCGACAGATTATGCATTATATAAAGCAGTAAGCTGGAATGCGAAAGTTATTCTGTCAGTACCATGTTGTCAGCATGAGATAAATAAACAGATTAAAAATGAGATGATGTCTCCGGTACTTAATTATGGAATACTTAAAGACAGAATGTCTGCGATAATGACAGATGCCATCAGGGCTGAAGTGCTTAAGATTAAGGGATATCATACAGAGATTTTAGAATTTATAGATATGGAGCATACTCCTAAGAACCTGCTTATAAGGGCAGTGAAAAATAAAGTTAAAGACATAGATAACAATACAGAAAGAGAAGCTCTTGACAGAATGATTAAAGAGTTTAATATAACACCAACTATAGTCAAGTTATTATTATAGTGTACCTGCAAATAGTAGGAAGTGCGATAAGTAGCTTGAAAGTGGAGAAAAGTGTGAAAAATACAGATTGATATCTGATTTTTCACACAGCTAAATATGTTGCAGGCACCACATTTAGTATTTATCGCAGAGCCAAATCTGACATTTGGCTCGCGGTTCCTCCGTCACTATGTGCCTGCGGAATGGAGATTAGTGTGAAAAACATAATTAACAAATTTGTGATTCTGCTGCTTGTATTTGCGGTAGTAATAGGGATATATTTTTTCATAAACAGAGATAAGAAAGAAGACAAGAATATAATTATGGGAGAACCAACTCTTCCTACCATATCATTTATGGCATCAGGAGAGACCTCCAGCGCTAACGATATTGAGGTAAATGAGTTATTCGGATATACGACAGAGATGGAGACTAAGTATATGCGTGATACCATTACACCTATTAACGATGAGAGAAAAATTACTGTAAGAGTAAATAACCATGAAAATGTGGTAATGGGTGCAGAATTTGAAGTAAGAACCTTAGATTGTGAAAGACTTATTGAGAAAACTGAGGTTAAAGCAGAAAATATCAAGACAGATGGAGATTACACTAACATTGATATTCAGTTAGATAATATGATAGAAGCTGACACAGAATATTATCTGGTTATTAGACTTACAACAGACAGAAATGAAAATGTGTATTTCTATACACGTATTAAGCAGCTTACAGAGAATCATTGTAAGGAAGAGATGGAATTTGCAAAGAAATTCAGTGCTTCAACATTTAGTGATACAGAATCAGAGAATATAATTAATTATCTTGAAACAAATGCTTCGGAGGATAATTCGAATTTCGGAAAGGTAAATATCCACTCAAGCTATAAACAGATTACGTGGGGCGATTTAAAGCCTGAGAAGGTAACTAATCCGGTTGTCAGAGTACAGGAGATATTAGGAGATATAGGTTGTTATAAATTAGTATATAAGATAAAGGCATTAAATGATTATGATGCATACCAGTATTATACTGTTACTGAATTCTTCAGGGTGAAATGGACAAGCAGCGAGATTTATCTGTTAGATTATGAGCGTACAATGAACCAGATATTTGATGCAAATAATCAGAATATTTCGGCATACAGAATTAATCTTGGAATCTCAGAGAATTCAGATGTCGGGTTTAAATCAAGTGATGATACGAGCTATATTGCATTTGCCAAGGAAAACGGTCTGTGGCTTATGGATATAGGTGAGAATAAAGTATATTCGTTATTTGCATTTGAAGAGGTGGAGACAGCGGATATAAGAGATACTAATAATGATAATGATTTTCAGGTAGTATCTGTGGATAACGATGGAAATGTTAAATTCATTGTGTATGGTTATATGAATCGTGGTGAGCATGAGGGAATGGTCGGTGTGAGTCTGTATGAATATAATCATAAGAAGAATCTTGTGGAAGAGAAGATATTTATTCCGTTTACAAGGAAATTTGATATTCTGAAACAGACAATGGGCAGATTATCTTATGTAAATGACAAGGATATAATGTATGTAATGTTAAGTGACAGCGTGTATTCGATTGATTTGACCGGTAGTGAATATGTACAGGTTATTTCGAATCTTAAGGAAGATAATTATGCTGTTAACAGTAATGGTAATATCGTTGCATGGGAAACTGATGGCAGTGATAAGGGCAGCAGTTCTGTGAAAATGCTTAATCTTGAAAATGGTGAAGAATGTGAGATAAAGGCAGAAGATGGCCATAAACTTAAGGTGTTAGGCTTTTTAGGTGATGATATGGTATATGGCGATGCCCTTGAAAGCGACATTATAACAGATAATAATGGTAATGTTACGGTCGGAATGAACAAGGTTATAATAGCAGATATTAAGGGAGAAGAATTAAAGAGCTATAGTAAAGAAGGCTACTATATATCAGGTGCTGATGTATCAGATAATATGGTGAATTTAACAAGAGTACAGAAAACACCTGATGGCAACACTTATGTTAAATCAAGTGACTATCAGATATTCGGTAATGAGGAAGAAGATACAAGCGTGGTATCATCAGGTATTATAACAACAGATTTAAAGAAGAAAGAAGTTGTTATATCATTTGTTAAGAAAGTAACGACTTCAAATCAGCTTAAATCCCTCTATCCTAAGGAAATTCGTTTTAGCGAGACTAATTCACTAAGTATTCGTGAGCTTATAAATGGCGGGGATAAATATTATGTGTATGGACAGGGCAAAATGCAGTCAGTTTCAGATAATGTATCTGATGCCATTATAGCAGCAGATAGGACAGCAGGCGTGGTTATCAGCGAAAGTGGCGACTATGTATGGGCAAGAATGAGTAAACCAACCCAGTATGAATTGACAGACGTGGCATTTACCGGAACTGCCGAGAGCGGCAATAGTACGGCACAGTTAGCATTATGTGTTCAGGCAATACTTATGCATAATGGTGTAAATACAGATGTAGCATCAGAACTTGCCGGTGGTAAGACTTCAGTTCAGATTATTAATGAAAAGATTTCTAATAAAACGGGATTAGACCTGACGGGCTGCTCACTTAGTGAGGTTTTATATTATGTATGGAACGGACAGCCGGTGCTTGCATCAACTGACGGAACTAATTATGTACTTATTGTCGGATATGATTTCTACAATGTTGTAATGCTTAATCCGGTAACAGGCCAGACCTATAAAATGGGGCAGGATGAGGCAGGAGCAATGTTTGATAATACAGGTAATAAATTCATTGCAATTAAATAAATGCCTGACATTCACTTGTTGATATTATATTTTTATTATGATATTATGTAAGTATTCGGGCAGAGTTATGAATTGCAAAATAATATATAGAAGGTATTAACTGATGAAATTATTTAATAATAAAAAATCCGATGATGGTGAGAAAGCAGCAGAAAAACCAAAGAAGAGTGTGAAGAAGAGAATAATATCATTCTTTAGAGAATTTCTAAAGATAGTCTTTGTATTAGCTGTATGCGGCGGACTTGGTATATTCATTGCACTCGGTAAAAGAGCAAGTTCTCCATACAGATATGCAGAGGAATATTTCTCTTATTATGTCACTAATAATTATACGGAAATGTATAAAATGATAGAAGTAAAAGAGACAGATTTCATTGATTTGGATAAGTTTAGAAATAAATGTGAGGGCGAGAAAATATATGGTTCAATCAAGGGATACAAGCTTAGTAAACCGGTTGAGCAAGGCGACAAGATTATATATGTTGTAACGTATTACATTGGTAATGATGATTCGCCTAAGACATATACGATAACTTTACATAAACAGAAGAAGCATACACATGTATTTTTCAGTACATGGAAAGTTGATGTGGACAGGTTATTTATAAGTGATTATAATATCGTTGTTCCGGTAGGTAAACAGGTATTTATGGATGGTAAAGATATAAGCTCATATAAGAGGAGTACATCAGAAGATGGCACAAAGGATATTTATGTAATTGATAAAATGTTTTCAGGTGACCACACGATTTCAGTAACATTAGATGATTCAGGTGAGATTACCAAGACAGAATATGTTACAGATAATAATGCAAATGTGGAGATTACGACAGAAGATTTTGCAATGAAACCTGATGTAAAGCAGAAGATTTATGAATATTCTACATTTATTGTAAAGACGATGTATGAATATGCAATGGATAAGACGAAGAATTACGAAAATATTTGTGATTTGTATGCTAATACAGAAGAGGCAAAGGCCTCAGCCAAAGCAACATTTGATGCATTAGATGCAGCGATAGAACAGCCTGACGGTGCATCATTACGAATACTTGATATGAAAACGCTTTCGCCAAAGATTAAATCTTTCACATATCCTGATAAGGTAATTGTGGAAGTTACATATAACTATGAATTTGCGGCAGTTACAGGAACTTCAATGCTTAGTGGAATTGTAGAGAATTATTACGGTGCAGGAACATCTACGGCAACAGTATATCTTAATCTGATAGATGATGCATGGAAGATAGTTAAGGTAGATATGCAGTGCATTGATTATAGCAAGCAGGAATAAATCATTATAATATCAAAATTAATAAAAATATCATAAACATACAGGAAAAAAGGAGGAATGGGTTATGGGTCTACTCACAACAGTAATAAAGAAACAGGAGACACCAACAGGAATTAATAATTCGAATCTGTCAGCTAATGACGAGAAGAAAATCTTATTGAATATTAATTCAAGAATTGAAGATTTAAAAGCCCAGAATATGGAAAATGCCAAATTCTTAAGAGGAATCAGCAGAAAGATTGAGTCTGAACTTAATGCAATGCGTGAAGCAGAGGACAATAAATCAATTGAGGTATATGATGATTCGAATATAATTGAAAGTATAAATAAAGTCCAGAAGTCTCTCGAAGAAATCAGTAATAATGATATATTAGAAGCTATCAGCAGAATAGATACATTGCTTAATGATATGAATGTATATGATGTCAAAGAGGGCATTGATAAGATTAATAAATCGATTGACGAGATTAATTCAAATGAAGTGTTAGTTGAGATTCAGAAAGTCAACGAGACAGTTAAGGGAATCAACTTTGATCAGATAATAAACGAATTATCAACTATCAATGAGACTATGTCACAGGTTAATTCTGATGTATTATTAATCGAGATAGACAAGATTAATAAGGCACTTAAGAATATCAATTCTGATTCAGTATTAGATGAGGTAGCTAAAGCGAATACTAAATTAGATGCCATTAATGTAAATGAAGTTATTAATGAAATACATAGAGTCGAAACAATTGTAAGTGAAATTAATGAAAATGCAGTTTTATCGGAATTAGAGAGAGTAAAGAAACTAATTAATGAGAAGAACTCATCAGAAGTGATGGATACTCTTGATGCTAAAATCAAAACACTTAATGCAAAAGATTATACAGATACATTATTAGAGATAGAGGATCGTATAAAGAAGAACGAAGAAAAGATTAATGAACTTACTGCTAAGGTAGACAGAGTTGCTACAATGCCAACGATGCTGAAATCAATAATTGAGCATAATAATGAAGATGCAATTGGCAGAACAGAAGAACTTCTTACTGAGTTAAATAGACGTGAGCGTACGAAAACTGATGGAATAAAGATGATAGTGAACGTAAACTTGTGGGTGTCTTTATTAACAGCAGCAGTGCTTATTGCAAACATACTTGGAATTATATAGTTAGTAGTCTGTTATTTACACATGATTGATGATGTACTGTGAGGAAGTTATATGCCGCCAGATACAAAAGGTCGTGCAGTAAATCTCCGCTCAAGCGAAGCACGTTTGATTTACTGTATCGCAATAACCTTATGTATCTGGCGGCATTTAGTTCCACCATATAAAGTAATTATGATGGCATGAATAACAAACTACAATGCGTATTAATAGCTGGTTACAGATTATACCCCGGTTTTATTTATCATCTAGAATTCGCTTTGCATTTTCTACATCTGCTTTTGTAATTTCACCATCTGAATATCTTGCTTTTTCGTAAAGTGATGTAAGTTCATTTAGATTTCTGTTAGAAAATGAATCATTCTCTTCTTTATTGATTGAATTACTTATCTGGTCAGGCGTGTAGCTCTTTCTTATAATGATTCGGTTATTTTTCTTTGTACTTGCATTTACTTTGTTAAGATATAATTTCCTTATCTTATCACGATTTGAATGGAAAATCATTTTCTTTAGAAAACCATCTTCTTTCTTAGGGGAAGTTGATGTACGTTTAACGATCTCTTTTGTATCCTTGATTTCGTCATTAGTATTATTGTTGCGGTGCATATATTGCTTAATAAATGAATAGATAATGTATATAATTCCGACGATAATTCCTATGAATATAACTACCTGGAATACTTTGAAAATAATATTGCCAATATTCGGACCACTATGCTTTGAAGTGTATGCATAGATTATATTGCCATCACCATCATCGTTGATATTAGGTGTTGTTACCGGCTCTGATTCAACCTTATCAGTCATATCTGTGCATCGGGCAAATAGTTTAAAGAATTGCCGGGCAAGCCATTTGAAAAACCTGCCTATTATATTAAAACTACTGTCTGAGAAGAAAGAATTTGTTATCATAATCAGCAGAACTATAATTACATTGAATAATGCAATTAACGAGAAATTAGTTGTAAATGTACGTTTAAGTTCATCAGAGAAATTCTCACTGCTAAGTGAATATGATAAAAATTTATCTAAATAATCTCTTATAAAATATAAGAGAAAGAAAGCAATTCCACTAATGTATGCATAGTTATGGACAATTGGTGAAAGGCCATATGAACTATGTATATAGACAATTATAAATGCGACGATTCCAGCTAAAGGTATATCGATTACAATACGACTTCTTTCGTTAGCATCTGTTTTCCAGAAATTTATTGCCATAAGCAGATATGCAAATGAAATACAGCCAAGCAGAAGTCTGTCTGTTAATACAGATGAAATGACTACAGAACCTCCGATAATCAATATATGTATTAAGAAGAACAGGATTAAATTCTTAATATATCTTCTGGCTATATAATCAATTAGGACAATTCCTGCAATAACAGAAATGCATACAGGCCATGTTGAATGGTTATTTAAGAATATATCCGAAAAATATATGTAAATTAATTCAGTAAACAAGATACACATAATGAGATAAATTGTTGTACTTGCGAAATTTAAAATTTTCTTCAAATATGTGTCCTCCTCTTTTAGTAGTCAATATCCCACTTTATCATATCTTTAATCTCTTCTTTAACTTCGAACTGTTTAAGCTCAGGAATGATGAGAAGCGAAGAAACACCACGAAGTTTCGCTTCCTCATAAGCTTTAATGATTTCATTACTACGATTGTTAGAGATTACAATATAATAAGTCATTTCATTTACGGTATCAAAACAATTGTTAAGAACCTGTACGAAATCAATATTTTCAGCATGTGTATCAATACGTGCAAGGGCTGTATCAATTGATAACATATGGTGATTGCCTGCACCAGATTCCTTAGAAATCTGTTCTTTAGTATAGGAGTCAACTCCATTAGTAATTAAACCGACAGAGACTCCGGTGCGTATAAAACGTTCTGCTATGGAACTTGCAAGACTTATAATACTTTCGATAAGCCGGTCATCTCTTGAATAAGTCTGTGCATCAAGATTAAGAATAATACGGACTTCCTGCGACGAAGTCATAAAGAATGTATTAACCTGCAGAGTGCCGAATTTGGCAGAGCTTTTATAATTAATTTTACGGATGCCGTCATATGGCTGGTATTCTCGTATTCCTTTGAATTCAAAAGGGTCTTCAATATATGTTTTCTGTGTTACAAAATTTCCGGTTATTGTCTTGAATGGTATATCAAAAAATGCTAAATCAACCTTGCGTGGAAATACATTTATTACAGCGTGGTTAGTGCATTTACCAGTTAAGGTAAGCTTCATAAACAAGTCACTGGACGTTATATTCGTGTCGTGCATATAGAAACATCCACGCTTGGTACAGGTAAATTTAAGCGTTCTCGTAACAGACTGGTGTCCCATAACCGTAAATACATCATCGCGATAATAGTTATCGGAGATGGATGAATTGCATTCATTTTCAAAGACGAAACTCTTAGGGGTATCGAACTTGACATGAAGCATTGGAATTGGGAGAAACTTGTCGTTAGTAATAACTTCCTTGAGTTCGTTTTCTTCACCTGCCACGCAATCTGTTGTTTTATAGCTGATTTTAACATCAAGATTTTTATTCCACAACTTCCTATATAAGAGGCGCTGAAGTCCCATAAGAAGTAGTGCACATACAAATGCAATGAGTAATATCATATAAATAAATTCTCCATATATCTGTCAACTTAGATTAATTGATTAGTGTATCAAAAGTGTGTTGCATCAATCATATCTATATGTGGTTGGTGCAAGGTGTCTCTTGCTATGCTAATCTTAATATGCAATAACGTTTTGAAAATTCTCTGTAGGAACAGGTACAGTGTCAAGAATTCCGTTAATAATGGATGCTTTGTTAGAATTTTTGGCAATGTTTGTATATGAAATAATTCTGTGCGCAAGTACAGGGACTGCAAGTGCCTTTACATCTTCAGGAATTACATAATCTCTTCCGTTAATGGCTGCATAGACCTGAACTGCCTTAAGAAGTGCAAGTGTACCACGAGGACTTATGCCTGATGATATAGAAGAATTATTTCGGGTAGCATTAATAATGTCTACGATATATTTACGGACTGATTTATCGACATAGACATTTTTAGCGGCAATGCCCATATTGTAAATGTCATCTTTCGTGCATACAGGTGCTAATTCGTCAATCGGATTAGATGCAATGAAACGTTCAATAATTGCCAATTCTTCGTCAGGTGTAGGGAAACCCATTGATAACTGCATCATAAAACGGTCTAATTGTGCTTCGGGAAGAGTAAATGTACCGGCTGTCTCAATTGGGTTCTCTGTTGCAATTACTAGGAATGGCTTGTCTAGAATTCTTGTTTCACCATCTACTGTAACCTGTTTTTCCTCCATACATTCAAGCAGGCTTGACTGTGTCCTTGGTGTTGCCCTGTTGACCTCGTCGGCTAGTAAAATATTTGCAAAAACAGGTCCTTCCACGAATTCAAAAGAATGTGTCTCCTGATTAAAAATGTTAAGACCTGTTACATCAGATGGAAGTAAATCCGGTGTAAACTGTATTCTGTTAAATGTTCCATCTATCGATTTGGCAAGAGATTTAGCTAAAACCGTCTTACCAGTACCTGGTGTATCTTCAAGCAGAACATGTCCACCTGCGATTATTGCAGTAATAATATAATCAATAGTCTCTGACTTACCAATAATTACTTTATTAATATTCTCTTTGATTTTTAGACTTATTGTCTGAATGTCTTTTAATTCCACGTAATACCTCCGCTTTGTATACAAATATGCTACAATTTTTCTTTAATACCTATCCTATATTATAATAATTTTATCGACAAAAGTCACGAAGTTTAGTGTTTTTTTACTTGTTATATAAGGTAAATTAAGATAGAATAATTATAAGTGAAACTAAAAAGAAATGGAGTCTAAACAGATATGTTGACGAATTATAGTAATTTAAGTGATAAAGATAAGAAGAAATTCGAACAGAGCATAAAAGCAATGTACATAATATTAGGTCTGGCAGTCATTTTCTTTTATGTACTTCCATTTGCATGTATGTTTACAGGTAATCTGGCACAGGTACTTGTCCCGATGATTTTATTAAATGTAAATACAATATTTGTATTTATTGCCTGCCTTATACATTCTAAGAAATATAATTTCAGTGTACTTATTCCGCTGGCACTTGCAATATTCTACATACCAACGGTAATAATATTGTATAGAGATTTTCATTATATGATGTTTGCGGCGATTTACTTAGTGTTGGGCTTATTTGGTGAATTTACAGGATATCTGTTCTTAAAACGTAAGCACAATAAGAGACAGCCATTTGGTCTTAATCGTTTAGTTAATGGTAAGAAAGAGAAGAAAGCTAAACCACAGAAAAATAAAAACAGCAAAAAGAAATAAGATAGCAGAAAGGCACACAACTAATTATGGCAAAAAATAACAGAATAAAGAAGTGGATGCAATATAATAAGGCAGCTGTAATATGGATAGCAATTATTCTTGTATACACATTGATAATGTTAGGAATTATATTTGGACTTGGCTTCGACTTTAAGAGTTGTTCATCAGGTTCATTAACAGATACTAAAAATGCAGACAATGTTAATATAGAGACATCGATGAAACCAGCATCGTAACTGTGTCTGCGGAATGGAGAAGATTATGGCAATGAGAAATAATAAGATATATGTTATCGGTCATAAGAATCCGGATACAGATTCTATTTGTTCCGCCATAGCATATGCATATCTTAAAAACCAGATAGATGACAGGGAGTATGTGGCTAAAAGAGCAGGTCAGGTTAATGAAGAGACTCAGTTTGTCTTAGATTATTTCAATATAGAGATACCGGGATATGTAAATGATATCGGAACGCAGGTAAAAGATATTGAAATAAGGGAGACGAAAGGGGTAAGCCGTAAAATATCTCTTAAGAGAGCATGGAATTTAATGAAGGAATTAAATGTAGTTACACTTCCTATAACGAATCATGGCAGATTAGAAGGAGTAATTACTACTGAAGATATAGCAGAAGCATATATGGATGTAAGAGACAGTAAGATATTATCTACTGCCCATACTGCATATAGTAATATAGTAGATACAGTTGACGGAACTATGATATGTGGAAATATAGAAGCATATTATACAGAGGGCAAGGTTCTAATTGCTGCAGCTAATCCTGACCTTATGGAGAACTATATCGAAGAGGGAGATTTAGTTATATTAGGTAACAGATATGAATCACAGTTATGCGCAATAGAGATGAACGCTGGCTGTATCGTAGTATGCGAGGGTGCAAATGTATCGATGACCATAAGGAAAATGGCAGAAGAACATAATTGTACAGTAATAAGTTCGCCACACGATACTTACACAGTTGCACGTCTTATTAACCAGAGTATGTCGATTAGCTATTTTATGAGCAGAGAGAATCTTATTACATTCAGAACTGATGATTTTACAGAAGACATTAAGAGTGTAATGGGTAAGAAAAGATACAGGGATTTCCCGGTTGAAGATAAAAAAGGTAAGTACGTGGGAATGATTTCAAGACGTAACCTGTTAAATGCAGACAAGAAGAAGATAATTCTTGTAGACCATAATGAGAGAAGTCAGGCAGTTGACGGCCTTGAAAATGCTGAGATATTAGAGATAATCGATCACCACAGAATCGGTTCATTAGAAACAGTATCACCAGTATTTTTTAGAAACCAGCCACTTGGATGTACGGCAACCATAATATATCAGTTATTTACGGAAGCAGGCGTTAATGTTCCAGCTGATATGGCAGGTCTGTTATGTGCGGCAATTCTTTCAGATACATTGATGTTCCGTTCGCCTACCTGTACAGCAATAGACAAGATGGTGGCAGAGGAATTAGCTAAAATTGCAAACATTAATATTGAGAAATTCTCAACAGATATGTTTAAAGCGGGAAGTAATCTAAAGAGCAAATCGCCTGAAGAAATCTTCTATCAGGATTTTAAGAAATTTACAATCGGTGATATGAATATCGGTGTTGGTCAGATTAATTCGTTAAATGCAGATGAACTTGCAGATATTAAAGAGAAATTAAGTACCTATCTGTCAAAAGCATATAAGGAACATGGACTTAATATAATATATTTTATGTTTACAAATATAATTTCAGAATCCACAGAGGTTATATTCGTGGGAAATGGTGCAGATTCAATAATTGAGGAAGCATTTAATACCAAGATAGAGAATAATTCAGTAATTCTAAAAGGTGTAGTGTCTAGAAAGAAACAGTTTATTCCGGCATTATTAGAGACGATAAATGGAGGAAATGCATAGAAAGAGGTATATATGGCTAAACAGAGTTGGAAACCGGGCAATATGTTATATCCTGTACCGGCAGTTATGGTAAGTTGTCAGCGTGAAAATGAGAAACCGAATATTATAACGGTTGCCTGGGCAGGAACTATATGTACTAATCCCGCAATGCTATCTATTTCGGTGAGACCTGAGAGATATTCGTATAACATCATTAAGGAAACTAAGGAATTTGTTGTAAATCTTGTGACAAGTGATTTGGCATATGCTACAGATTATTGTGGTGTGAAATCAGGCAGAGATGTAGATAAATTCAAGGAGATGAATCTGCATAAGAGCATTTCAAAAGTAGTGAAAGCACCGGGAATTGAAGAAAGTCCGGTAAATATTGAATGTTGTGTTAAAGAGATTAAGGAACTTGGAAGTCATCATATGTTTATCGCAGAGGTAGTATCTGTAAATATTGATGATAAATATATGGATAAAACAGGTAAATTTAACCTGAATAAGGCAGGACTTGTTTCATATTCACATGGAGAATATTTTGAATTGGGCAAGAAGTTAGGTAAATTCGGTTATTCGGTAGCTAAAAAGTAATATATTAAATTTAATGTAAAAGGGCGTGGAACTTAATGAAGATTAGTTCAATAACTATTGATAATTTCAAGTCAGTAAGACATTTAGAAATACAGGATATTGATAATGCATTTATCCTTGTGGGCAAGAATAGCACAGGTAAAACAGTTGTGTTAGATGCGATTCGTGCTATAGCAGGAATGTATGACATACGAAGTGAGGATTTTAATGAAAGTGGAAAAAATATCGAAATAGGAATTACACTTGATATCGAAGAGGAAGATTTAGAACTTCTGCATGAGCGTGGAATAATATCAAAATACAAGAAATATGAGGTGTGGCACAGAGATTTCTGTGAGAAACTGCCATCATACAAGGATAATAAACTTACATTTATATATGTAATGAATAAAGAAGGAAAAGAAAAATATTCTGACGGTTTCAGAAAGAACAATAAATATATCAAAGAGGTTTTACCTAAGGTGTATTTCATCGATAACGAAAGAAATATTAAGGAATATCAGGACGATTTATTGAGACTTCAGGACAATATGGAGTTAGCTGATGTAAGAGAAGACATATGTATGTTTGATAAGAGTAAGAAGTGTAACAGATGTTTTGAATGCATCGGAATTATAGAGAAGAAGCAACCACATGAATTGAGTGTACATGAAACATCTAAATTGCTCGAATATAAATTATACAATCAGAATCTTAACAGATTTGCAGAGCAGGTTAATAAGTATTTTGCCAAGAATGGAGTACATTCCCAGTATATTGAATATAAGGCAACCTGTGATTTCGAAAGCTTCTTCAAGATTAATACATTGCTTGGCAATAAGGACAGGGGTACAGCGAATAATATTGATACAATGAGTGCCGGTACTAAGAGTATCTATCTGTTATCACTTATTGAAGCATATATTGAAGAAAGCAGCAGAGTTCCAAATATTATTATGATTGAAGACCCAGAAAGTTATTTACATCCTCATCTTCAGAAGTCAGCAAGTGAGATTCTGTACAGATTATCGAAGAAGAATCAAGTAATTTTTTCAACACATTCTCCTAATATGATATTTAATTTCTCGAGCAGGCAGATTAAACAGGTGGTATTAGATGATGAGTTCTATACAACCGTAAATGAGAATGTAGATATTGATGATATTCTAGACGATTTAGGTTATACTGCAAATGACCTTATGAATGTAAGTTTTGTATTCATTGTTGAGGGTAAACAGGATAGCAACAGATTACCATTACTGCTTGAAAAATACTATTCAGAGATATATGACGAAGATGGTATGCTGCAGAGAATATCGATAATACCGACTAATAGTTGTACTAATATAAAGACTTATGCTAATCTTAAATATATTAACAAATTGTATCTTAAGGACCAGTTTCTTATGATAAGAGACAGTGATGGTAAGAACCCAAGATATCTTGTGAAACAGTTGTGTAGTTACTATGCACAGCGTGGCAAAGAGGATGTGGAGAATTTACCAAGAGTTACGCCGAGAAATGTTTTAGTACTTAAGTATTACTCATTTGAAAATTATTTCTTAGATCCAAAGATTATGGCAAAAATTGGTGTTGTCAAAAGCGAAGAAGACTTCTATAATATTCTATGGAAAAAATATAAAGATTACCTTTATAAACTTCCAAGTATGAAACGTATGTGCAGAATTAAAAATGTGCGCATTTCCAATAAACAGGATTTAAAAAATAATATGGAAAACATAAGAATATTTGTAAGAGGTCATAATCTTTTTGATATTTTCTATGGAAGATACAGAAATGATGCTGAGACAGAGATTCTTAAGAAATATATAGATGTAGCACCAAGAGAGAATTTTGCAAATATTCTAAATGCAATAGACAGATTTGTATATTTCGAAAACAGACGAAAAGAGGACAGCGATGATGGAGCAGAAGAACAATAATATTATACTGGTAGGTATGCCGGGTGTTGGAAAAAGTACAGTCGGTGTGGTATTAGCGAAGATATTAGGATATCATTTTGTAGATGCTGATATTGTGATACAACAGAAAGATGGACGTTTGCTAAAAGATATTATTGCAGAAGAAGGCGTGGATGGTTTCATAGAAATCGAGAATAAGATTAATTCGGAAATTAATGGTAAAAAGACAATAATTGCGACAGGTGGAAGTGTCATATATGGCAAAGAAGCCATGGAGCATTATAAACAGATAGGCGATGTCATATATCTTAAATTAGATTATGATACATTAATCAACCGTCTTGGTGACATTAAAAACAGAGGTGTTGTATTGAAAGACGGACAGACACTTAAAGATTTGTATGATGAAAGATGTAAATTGTATGAGAAGTATGCGGATATCGTAGTAGATGAAGCTGGATTAGATGTGGAGAAAACTATTGATAAGCTAGTTGAAAATTTGCAGAAATAAGAGATGAATTAACAATGTATAGATTTACAAAAAAAACAAAGAAAATAATGTTAACATTTATATTTGCTTCTATTATTATATGTATGATTTTGGTAATGAACTTTTCGTGGGTTAGTGGAATAACAGGGCATACATTTACAAATAATTATTATACAGTTTATATAAATGGAAAAAAGGCAGGTAATTCCTTAAACTATAAGAGTATACAGAAAGCCATAAAGGAAGCCAGAAGGCGGATTAATGATGAAAGTGCGTCATTACAATTCGTAGATGCAGATATAGATATAAAGAAGTCTAAGAAAGTATTTGGCAAGACAGATTCAGTGTCAGAGCTTAGTTCCTCAATCTATGATGAATTTGAATCGTCAGTAAAAGATACAAAACAGAAAGCTTATGTTGTAGACATTGATGGATATATAATTACACTTAATTCACTTGCAGACGTTGAATATTTATTCAATGCAGTAAAGAATAAATATGATGACAGTGAAGATTTCAATACGAATCTTCATCTTGATGATATAGGAGGACATACAACGATTACCTGTAGTATTTCTAAAGCGGGAATTAGCAGTGTGAATTTTCCTACTGTAATGGCAAGTGGTGATGGTAGTGATGATGAGCTTGTAGAAAATTCATCAGGAAATGGAACAGATACCATATCAGGAATTGATGATTCTAAAGATGTGAAATTTGGCGAAAAGGTAGAAATTATCCCATGTTATGTTGAACCATCCCAGATTAATGAACTTAATTCAGCAATAAATATGGTATCAGCAGACGATAAATCAGCAGAATTGTCGGTTGTTGTAACGGAGAAGCAGACTTATGATGTGGAATACAGTGTACCAGTAGAATACGTGTATAATGATAACTTATATAATACAAAGCAAAATGTATTAAATGAGGGTTCGGCAGGTGTAAAAACGATTGTAGCAAATGTTACTTATAAAAATGGCAAGGAAACTAACAGAGATATTTTACAGGAAACAATAACTAAACAGGCAGAGGCAAGAGTTATAGAGGTCGGAACTGCTGTTCCACCAACATTTATTAAACCGATAAATGGAGGAACTCTCTCATCAACATTTGGTGCAAGATGGGGAACTGTTCATAAAGGTGTAGACTGGGCATGTAGCATTGGAACTGCTGTAATGGCTTCGTGCAATGGAACTGTTATTCAGGCAGGCTGGATGAATGGATATGGTTATTGTGTTACATTAAAGCACAGTGATGGAAAATGTACGAGATACGGACATCTGAGTGAAGTCTTAGTAAGCGAGGGACAGTCTGTGTCACAGTCAGATGTTATTGCACTTAGTGGTAATACGGGAAATAGTACAGGACCACACGTTCATTTCGAGATAATCGAGGACGGAGTGCAAGTCAATCCATTCACTTATCTTAATTAAGATATAACAAAATTGTTAAGAAATTGATAACAAAATAAAAAGTAATTTACAAATAGAATCTTTGTGCTATAATCTGATTAATCAGCTAATGGCTGGACAATTAAATCAGATTATAGAATACGCAACACTTATGTGATTTATAAGACTTTTAAAGTATAGAAAACGGATTGTTGCGTGTATTTGAGCGTAAAATAGTATTTGATTTTTGAACACAGATTAATAGATACTGACAAATTAATATAGAATAATAAATATAGACTAATAGAATAAAATAGAACAAAACAGAACAAATTAGAACAAGAAATTTGAATGTTGACAGTAAATCATAGATTTTGAATTGTATGAGGTGCAAAATGGAACAGTATGTTATAAAAGGAGGAACTCCTCTCAAAGGTGAGGTAGAAATCAGTGGTGCTAAGAATGCGGCACTTGCAATTTTAGCAGCAGCAATTATGACAGATGAGACAGTAACAGTAACGAATTTACCGGATGTAAGAGATATAAATGTGCTATTGCAGTCAATAGAGGGTATTGGAGCGATCGTTAAAAGGGAGAGCAAAAACTCTGTTAAGATAAATGGTGGTACGATCAGCTCAGTAACAGTTGATTATGAATACATTAAGAAAATCAGAGCATCATATTATCTTCTTGGTGCGTTACTTGGAAGATTTAGTAAAGCAGAGGTTGCCCTTCCGGGTGGATGTGATATTGGAACAAGACCAATTGACCAGCATATCAAAGGATTTAAGGCACTTGGTGCAGAAGTTATAATCGAGCATGGTATGATAAAAACTAAGGCTGAACATCTTGTTGGAAGTCATATCTATATGGACGTTGTATCAGTTGGTGCAACTATTAATATTATGCTTGCTGCAGCACTTGCAGAGGGTAGCACAATCATTGAAAATGCAGCAAAAGAGCCTCACGTAGTTGATGTAGCTAATATGCTCAACAGTATGGGTGCCAACATTAAAGGTGCCGGTACAGATGTTATCAGAATTAAAGGTGTTGAGAAGCTTCATAAGACAGAGTATTCAGTTATTCCGGACCAGATAGAAGCAGGCACATTTATGTTTGCGGCAGCAGCTACTAACGGAAATGTTCTTGTTAAAAATGTAATTCCAAAGCATTTAGAGGCAATTACAGCTAAGTTATTAGAGATTGGCTGTACAATTGAAGAATACGATGATGCAGTAAGAGTTATCGGAACAAAAGAACTTAGAAGTACACAGGTTAAGACTTTACCATATCCGGGATATCCGACAGATATGCAGCCACAGATAGCTGTAACACTTGCCATATCAAAGGGAACAAGTATTGTAACAGAGAGTATCTTCGAGAATAGATTTAAGTATGTTGCAGAACTTGCGAGAATGGGTGCCAATATAAAGGTTGAAGGCAACACAGCCATTATTGATGGTGTTGAACAGCTTACAGGGGCAGAGATAAGTGCACCGGACTTACGTGCGGGAGCAGCACTTGTAATTGCAGCACTTACAGCTAAAGGCTTTACTACAATAGATGATATCGGATATATTCAGCGTGGATATGAGAATTTCGAGGGAAAACTTACAAGCCTTGGAGCCTGTATCGAAAAGGTTACATCAGAAAAAGAGATACAGAAATTCAAATTAAAGGTTGGTTGATAAGTTGGCAATAAGATAAAAATAGAACGCATTTTGACTGATGAGGTTGAAATGCGTTTTTTAGATAAACTCGAAAATTGTTGAATACACCCGCAAAATATGTTAAACTGATTAAAGGTAACAAGAGGCGGACTTTTAGAAATATGTAGATGCAATTTGGGAATCTGCGGGTGTACAATCATATGGGTTTGGTAGAATGTTGGGCTTAAAGAGTTTATGATAATATATCTGAAAATTACGATTGCATAACAATAATGTTATGCATTTTTTGATTTTATGGGAATGTTTATAATATCATTGTATCAATATAAATCAGAAATGCTCCGTAAGAGTACGACTCCTAGATATTACCTTAGAAGAGTGTGAAAATAATGTCAATATGATTATTTTTCATACAGATGAAAAAAGGAGGGTAGTGTGCAAAAGAGTAGCTATAAACAATATTAATTAGGAAATACGGAGGTATATATGAGTATAAAAAGTACAAGATTAAAGAAAAGAATATTAGCATTAATATTAATGATTGCGTTGCTATGCACAAGTATGGATATGGAAGCATTTTACATAGAGACGAAAGCCTCTGATGATGTAGAAATGACAACATTGTACTTAGTTGATAATACAAATGAGAAGTGGATAGGGAATGATAATGCTATTATTGAATTAGTTGATAATACTAATTGGCATAAGCATTATACAATGAAGAAAAATGATGACACAAGCTGGAGTGTGGATGTTCCTGATACAGCATATAATATTACATTTAACAGATTAAATCCTGGTGATAATACGCAATGGAATTCATGGAGTGCAGGTGGAAGAGATGATAACAATGCATACTTTGCAGATGGTGCAGAATATGGACATTGGGATAATAAAGAGATAGAGGACGATATACGTTTTCGTGCAGGTGATATAGTATATCTTGATTTATCAGCATTTACTGACTGGGAAAATAGTAATGCACTTATGTATACTAATTTTACAGATGCGACAAAGGATAGTAATGCAGGAAGAGACATAGAGATTGCTACAGCAGATAAGAATCTGTATAATCCAAGATTAGTTAATGTAAATGTTCAAAAACATATCTATGCATATATTCTATCTAAAAATGATGATGGAACAGAAAAATTAAGATTCTGGAGAGGTAATGACAGAACATTATGGAATTATTCAGTAGAGCTTACATGTGAAGAATACGAAGATGGAATAAACTGTGTAAAAGTCTATGGCTGGAATGATAGTGGAACTAAATATAAAAGTGATTATTCATTTGATTTAGAGGTGGACACAGATGGTGATGGTTTGCCGGATTATAATGAAATAAAATTTGGAACAGACATTAATAATCCTGATACAGATGGCGATGGATTAAATGATTACTATGAAATAGAATATGGTTATTCGCCAACTAATCCAGATACTGACGGGAATGGTGTATTAGATGGTGATGAAGATTATGACGGAGATAAACTGAGAAATTCAGAAGAGTTCATATATGGAACTGATATGGCAAAATATGATACAGATGAAGATGGCATATCTGATTATGATGAAATTTTCATATATGGAACTAATCCTCTAAAAGCTGATACAGATGAAGACGGAGTGCTTGATAGTGACGAAATTGATATCGGAACTAATCCACTTGAAAAAGACAGTGATGGTAATGGTATTAATGACAATGAAGAAGTGTTCAAAAAGGATTATTCAGCAAAAGATATGATAACCTATTATGACACAGATGTATATCCGACAATCAATGTTGAGGGTACAATTAATGTATTAGAAAGTGTCACAATAGATACAAGAGACTGGGATACATTAATAAATTGTAATGTGCCGGGATATATCGGGACTGCTTATGAATTTAATTGTGATGGCGAATTTGAAAGTGCAACTGTAACATTTACATTAAGTGAAGAGATAATGTCCAAACCTGATTTTGTTCCTGCAATATATTATTATAATGAGGAAGAACAGTATTTAGACAAATTAGAAAACCAGACAATAAATGGCAATAATATTACAGCGAAACTAGAACATTTTTCATCATATATAGTTCTTAATTCAAAAGAATTTGATGAGATATGGGATACTGAAATAATACATTATTCAGATGATGAATTGAAGAAACCATTAAAGATTGGATTTGCAGTTGATTGTTCGGGCAGTATGTCATGGAATGATCCTGCTTATTTAAGAAATTCGGTTTCTAATCTGATAATAGATAAAATGGATGAAAAAGACAGCGGTTTTGTTGTATTGTTTGAGAGTTATGCATATCTTGAGCAGTCTGTTACAACAGACAAATCTCTTCTTAAGAATGCTATAAACAGTTCTTATAATAGTGGTGGAACAGCATTGTGTCTTTCGGTTGAGAGAAGTATAGCCCAGTTTGATGAAGCTGATATTAAAAATAATAGAAATATTATTATGATATTATCAGATGGATATGATAATGAGGGCGGACAAAATATATCTACATTAGTAAATATGGCAAACAGAAAGAAAATTAAGATATATTCAATAGGTTTAGGAAGTGATGTGGATATTAATCTGCTAACGCAACTTGCGGAGCAGACTGGTGGAAAGTTTTATCATGCAACGGCTGCAACTGATTTGGAAGATATTTATAAACAGATTGGCGGAGAAACAGTAGATTATAAAAAAGATTCTAATAATGATGGAATATCGGATTATTATACTAAGTTATTATGTGAAGGAAAGTTAAGAACCGGAACAGGCATAAAGTTATTTGACTGTATAATGAATAAAGAAGCAAATAAAGTGCTGAGTGGTTATACATATGAACAGGTTCAGGAAAATAATGATTTAGATGGTGACGGTTTAAAGAATGGTGAAGAAATTGAAGTAGTATCTAATCATCTGGGAACATATGTATTTATGAAATCAAATCCTACTAAGAAAATGTCAGATATGGATATATATTCAGATTATGACGAAGTAAAAAAATACAATTCAAATGCATTCAAGAATAATATCTGCTTAGGTGACGATGACATAAAGTTTTTACGTGATGACAGTAATTATTATTCATCTATGTACAGTGATGCATATAGCGGAGCATCAATCCAATCTATAACATCATGGATTGGAAGAACAATATATGGAACAGATTTAGATAAAAAAGAAATAAGCGAAGACTTGCTTCTTGATTACTTCTCATATAGAGACAGATATTCTGTAAGTGATAATATGGAAAGTGTCCTAACATTAGGTAATGCAATAGGAAATATAGAGTCAGTTGTTGAGAAGATAACAAGAGATGGGGCAAAATATGTAGAACTTACAGACGATTTAATTGATTTGAATTATGAATACAATAAACTGTTAGATGCTTATTTTATAGTAAGAGAGGGAGTCGAAGTACCTCATCTTGATAAAAATCTTATAAGAATAGCAGACAAGATAGATGATATTCTTGCGAAAGAAAGTTCTATACAGGATACAATTAATACAAAGATAACACTTAAAATTAAACTACCAAAAGCTATGTGTAGTAGTAATGTTATAGAAGTTATATCAAGTATAGGTTGGATTTGTGAAGGAGCTTCATTGGTAAGGTGTTTGGGTGAAGGTTATCTGGATTATCTTACTATGCAGGAGAATCTTAATGTAATGCAGGAAAATCTTGACCTGTTAAATGCAATATCAGAAAATGCACCTGAATGGACGATGAGAGCGGCAGCTAAAAAACTGAATAATGTTTTGGAAGATAAATATAATCATATGTGGTTGACATTTAAGGAGGAATTTCAAAACACATGGGGAGATTTAGCCAAAATAGGTATGTCAAGTTTGGCTTCTAAATTAAATCCTGCAGCAATAATAGCGATAGTGTCGGTTTCAATGTCTAATGTGATAACCGGATATTCCGATACATCACTAAAGGCAATCAGAACATATGAGGCTGGATATATACCAGAAATAATGTGCGATGAATTAAATAAATCAGATTATGGTTACTCTTTATATCAAGGCGGAATAAGGTCATATTATGAAAATAGTACAGAAGCCTATGGTAAATACATTGATATAATTGCATTAAGAATATTTGCCGAGAATGAAATGATTGCTCTGGAGAAATCAGGCAGCAAATGGCTTAATAAGTTATGGGATACCGTTGGTATTGGAGCAGGAAGCAATAGAAAAGAGATTATTGCGGATTGTAAAAATATGATAAAAACACTAAATGGTATGCTAAGTAGATTAAGATAATAAAGAGATGGGAGTCTCTGTGAAAAGAGACTTCCATTATCAAGAGTAGGCGAAAATAAAATGGCAGGAATGATAGAATTATTGATAGGTACTATAATGGCACGTATTATAGTGGCATTTATTAGAAATAGAACAAAGAATAGCACAAATATAAGCTGGGTATTTAGAACTATAAAAATGAGTGGACTAAAGTTTGACTTGCTATGTAGAGGATTTGCGTTAGGGTTAATCGTGTTATTTTATCTGCTACATTTAATAGGGATAAGTAAGATTCTGCCATATACATATATAGCATTTATGTATATAGAGGTAGTGGTGCTATTTATAGCACCATTAAAAGCAGAGGCAGAATGTTGTCTGCTAATAAAGGAAGTCCCAGAAGAAGTATTTGGATATAAAATAAATCCTGAATCACCACGTGTAGATCGTGAAAAAGGGTGTGTACTTATATCATCTTTAATGGAAGTTTATCCAATGTCAATGATATATTTAAAAATTGTAGATAGTATTACATATGAATTATTTATGGACTATAGTTATATTATTATATTTATTATATTGGATTTGTGGATGCTAATTGAAAGAATACGTGATGATAAGAGGTTTAGGAGATTAGAAAACCAATACTACGAAGAAAAGTTTAGGTCATATTACAGAAAGTGAGAATGTTATGGTAGATATGATTGGATTCTTGATAGGACTTATAATAGCAAGAATTATAGTTGCTTTCATTAGAAATAAAACAAAAAATAGTACAAATATAAGCTGGGTATTTAGAACTATAAAAATGAGTGGATTAAAGTTTGATTTAATGTGTAGAGGAATCGCATTAGGGTTAGTAGTGATTTTTTATCTACTACATTTAATAGGGATAAATAAGATATTACCATATACATATCTGGCATTCATCTATATGGAAATAGTAGTGCTATTTATAGCACCATTGAAAGTAGAGGCAGAATGCTGTCTTTTGATAAAAGAAGTGCCAGAGGAAATATTTGGATATAGAATCAATATCGAATCACCACGTTTGGATCGTGAAAAAGGGTGTGTACTTATGTCATCGATATCAGAACTATATCCTATGGTGATGCTGTATATAAGAATTGCAGACTATAATAAATATAAACTTTTAATTGTTTATGGTTTGCTTTTTAGTTCAATATTATTTGATATTTTAGTATTAATGGTTAGAATACATGATGACAAAAGATTCAAGAGACTAGAAACCAAGTATTATGAAGAAAAGTTCAGGTCATATTACAGAAAGTGAGAATATTATGGTAGAAATGATTGCATTATTAATAGGAATTATAATGGTAAGAATTATAGTAGAATTTGTAAAGAACAAAACTTCAAATAGTAAAAATATATGTAAAATATTTAAAAAAATAAAAATGAGTGGACTAAAGTTTGACTTGTTGTGTAGAGGAATCGCATTAGGATTAGTAGTGATTTTTTATCTACTACATTTAATGGGGATAAGTAATGTTCTGCCATATGCATATATAGTATTTATATACATGGAAGTATTAATGCTATTTATAGCACCATTAAAAACAGAGGCGGAATATAATTTGCTTATTAAAGAAGTGCCAGAGGAGATATTTGGATATAAATATCTTGATAATCAACGTATTGAATGTGTGAAAGCTATTATAATGCTTTCGTCTATTAATGAAATTTGTTTAGTTGTAATGCTATATATTAAAATTATAAATCCTAATTTTAACGCGTTTGTAGAATTATCGCCATTTATAATTTTTAGTTTATTAATATTTGATATTCCGTTGAGTTATTTTAAGATATGGCATAATAAGAGATTCAAGAGACTAGAAACCAAATATTACGAAGAAAAGTTTAGGTCATATTATAGAAAGTAGATAAAATTTTTATTTGAATTAACAAATTATGTATATTTACAAAAAAACTATTGACAATATCTTATACATTTGTTAGTGTATGTCTTGTTAAAAAGTTCATATTGAGTAATTCTCTTATTCAGAGTGGTGGAGATACAGGGATCTGCGAAACCACAGCAACCCCCCATTGAGGAAGGTGCTAACCTGAGCGAGTAATCGAGCAATAAGTAGATGATTGACTATAAATCAAGTCCACCATCTGCGTGGACTTTTTTCACGTCAGCTTTAAGCCGTGCATTTCTAACGAATCACTCACATTAAAGCTTGCTTTTAAATGAGAGTGATTCGTTAGAAATATAGGGCGCAAGCCCGTGACCGAGTAACGGAAGTTACGAGGCGAACGGCGTAAAGCGAAGCAAGGGCGAGGGTCCGTGAGCGAGTAACGGAAGTTACGAGGTGAACGGCATAAAGCTTGCTTTTAGTAGTCGTAAACAAGAAAAAGAAAGGATAAACAAATGGAAAAATTATTATTCACATCAGAATCAGTAACAGAAGGTCATCCTGACAAAATTTGTGACCAGATATCAGATGCAATCTTAGATGCATTATTAGAGCAGGATCCAATGAGTCGTGTAGCATGTGAAACATGTACAACAACAGGTTTAATACTTGTTATGGGTGAAATTACTTCAAAGGCAAACATAAATATACAGAAAATCGTAAGAGATACAGTATGCGAAATCGGATATGACGATTCAGCAAAAGGTTTTGATGGACATACTTGTGGAGTTATGGTTGCACTTGACGAGCAGTCAACAGATATTGCTATGGGTGTAAATAAAGCGCTTGAAGCTAAAGAAAATACAATGTCAGATGAAGAAATCGAAGCAATTGGTGCAGGAGACCAGGGTATGATGTTTGGATATGCTTCAAATGAAACAGAAGAATATATGCCATATCCTATTGCACTTGCACATAAATTAGCACTTAAACTTACAGAAGTTCGTAAGAATGGAACATTAAGCTATCTTCGTCCTGATGGAAAAACACAGGTTACAGTAGAATATGATGAAAATGGCAAGCCAATTCACTTAAATGCAGTTGTACTTTCAACACAGCATGATGCAGAAGTAACACAGGAACAGATACATGAAGATATCAAGAAATATGTATTTGATCCGGTTCTTCCTAAAGAATTAGTTGACGAGAGAACAAAATTCTTCATTAACCCAACAGGAAGATTCGTTATCGGTGGACCAAACGGAGACAGTGGATTAACAGGTCGTAAGATTATCGTAGATACTTATGGCGGATACGCACGTCACGGCGGCGGTGCATTTTCCGGTAAAGACTGTACAAAGGTTGACCGTTCAGCAGCATACGCAGCAAGATATGTTGCTAAAAATATTGTTGCAGCAGGACTTGCTGATAAATGTGAAATACAGCTTTCATATGCAATCGGTGTAGCACAGCCAACATCTATAATGGTAGACACATATGGAACAGGTAAAATATCGGATGCAAAATTAGTTGAGATAATCAGAGAGAACTTTGATTTACGTCCGGCAGGAATAATCAAGATGTTAGACTTAAGACGTCCAATCTACAAACAGACAGCAGCTTATGGACATTTTGGCAGAAACGACCTTGATTTACCATGGGAGAAATTAGACAGAGTAGATACACTTAAGAAATATTTATAATGAGATAAAACTTTTATATAAATATCTCAGAATATTAAAGTAGTATTTAAAATGATATTAATTAAGAATTAGACAAATATTTTAATTAATAAAAATATGAATATACAGACAGCTATTTGCTTAGAGCTGTTCATATTAGTCAGTATTTAGAATGAATAATATGAATTTACGCAGAGCAGATAGCTGTTTTATAATATATAGAATTAGGTGTATAAGAGATTCTTTGAAAATTAACTGACAGATAATATGGTTGGTGCAATCCGCCATTTTGATGCTTTAATCTGTATATAAAATGCTTCTTTTTATAAAAAATTAATAAATATGCACAATTGTTTATTAGTAAGCATACTAATTCTATGATACAATACCTAGTAGTGAATAATAGAAATGTGATAAAGAATTAAGGTGGAATCAGATAGTATGAAGTTAAAGAGTAAAATAAAACTATCTTTTGCGGTGATTACGATTATTCCTATTTTATTTATGATAGGAGTAATTTTTTGCATAAGCAGCTTTCAGATAAGGAGTATTGAGAATAAATATAATATTGATAATGTAGAATTTGAGAGTCTTATTAATCCTACAAGGTTGTATAGTAAATTTACACAGGACGTATATGAAAATATTGTCGCTAAAATTCATGATGATAAAGATAAAATAGCTGATGAAGCATATTTAAGAAGACTTAATACTGAACTTAGTGAGAAATACTCATTTTTAATAGTGAAGAAGCAGGGAAATGTTATATTCAATGGCCAGCCGGCCAGCGATAAGGACTTGATTGAACAATTACCTGATTATAGAGGAAGTCTTGAAGGCAATGCAACATATGTTGGTACGTCATTTATATATGGAGATTATAAATATCTTGTTAAGCAGTTAGCATTTTCATTTAATGATGGCACAAGCGGAAGTGCCTACATTGTGACAGGACTTAACAGGATAATGCCACAGGTTAAATTAATGATTATTGAAGTATTTGTGGCAATATTTATAATTATAATATTGACAGGAATCCTGCTTGCATTATGGATTAACCGAAGTGTTATGACACCGCTTAATAAATTAGGCGAGGCAACGAAGAAGATTGCCGAGGGTGACTTAGACTTCACGTTAGAGTCTGAAAGTAAAGATGAATTTGGTGCATTGTGTGATGACTTTGAGAATATGAGAAAACGTCTCAAAGAATCGGCGGAAGATAAGATAAGAGATGATGAGGAAAGCAAGGAATTAATAAGTAATATTTCCCATGATTTAAAGACACCGATAACAGCCATAAAAGGTTATGTTGAGGGAATTATGGACGGAGTAGCGGATACTCCTGAGAAAATGGACAAATATATTAAAACTATTTATAATAAAGCTAATGATATGGACAGACTTATTGGTGAGCTGACAATGTATTCTAAGATTGATACGAACAGAATACCTTATAATTTCAAAAAGGTAAATGTAGATGAGTATTTTTCTGACTGTGCAGAGGAGATATCAATAGAGCTTGAGGCGAAAAATATTACCCTTAATTATTTTAATTATGTAGATAAAGATACGGTAATAATTGCGGATCCTGAACAGTTGAAGCGAGTTATTAATAATATTATCAGTAATTCGGTAAAATATATAGGTAATAAAAAAGGTGCTTTGAATATCAGAATTAATGATGACAATGATTTTATACACGTTGAAATCGAAGACAATGGTAAAGGAATTGCAACTAAAGATTTGCCGTATATATTTGACAGATTTTACAGAACTGATGTTTCAAGAAATTCTAATCAGGGAGGAAGTGGTATCGGTCTTGCGATAGTTAAGAAGATTATCGAAGTTCATGGCGGTAAAATCTGGGCAACCAGTAAGATTGACACAGGAACAATAATGCATTTTATAATAAGAAAATATGTAGAACCGGAGGTAGAAACGAATGAGCAGTAAGATACTTATAATAGAAGATGAAGAAAGCATTGCAGAATTAGAAAAGGATTATTTAGAATTAAGTGGTTTTGAAGTACAGATTGAAAATTCAGGAGATACAGGACTTAAAGTTGCGTTAGAGAAAGATTTCAACTTGATTTTACTTGACCTTATGTTGCCTGAAGTTGATGGATTTGAAATATGTAAGCAGGTAAGAGAGAAGAAGAATACACCGATTCTTATGGTATCTGCTAAGAAAGATGACATTGATAAAATCAGAGGATTAGGATTAGGCGCAGATGATTATATAACGAAACCATTCAGCCCAAGCGAAATGGTTGCCAGGGTAAAAGCACATTTAGCAAGATATGAAAGATTAATCGGCTCAGGCGTTCAGGAAAATGAGATTATAGAAATTCGTGGTCTTAAGATTGATAAGACAGCAAGAAGGGTATATCTGAACGGAGAAGAGAAGATATTTACAACTAAGGAATTTGATTTGCTTACATTTCTTGCGCAGAACCCAAATCGTGTATTTTCGAAAGAAGAGTTATTTAAAAAGATTTGGGATATGGACTCTGTAGGCGAAATTGCAACAGTAACAGTTCATATCAAAAAGATAAGAGAGAAGATAGAATTCTCTACTGCGAAACCACAGTATATTGAGACTATATGGGGCGTAGGCTACCGCTTTAAGGTATAAGAATAAAAGATGCCCCATATAGTCTGCTTCGCAGGGGATGCGCAGACTACGTCGCGCCCATATCAGCAAAGCTGATATGTCAATGGGGCGTGGGCTACCGCTTTAAGGTATAAAATGTTAAGAATATTTTTCACGAACTTCAGGATTATGAGAATAAAATGCACTAATCCGTACAACATACTAACAGTAGTATAATGGAGGTAGTGAGAAGATGGAGGTATCTGATAAGGGAAAATATTATTTGAAATTAGTATTGGTTACGGCAATAGCATACTTTTCATTTAAGTATCTGTTGCCGCTTTTTTTTCCATTTTTATTAGCATATTTACTTACGTATTTAATAAGACCGATGGTTAAATATGTTAATGAAAGATTTAGAATTAACAGACGGGTTGCTATAATAATTCTGCTTACAATTGTGGTGAGCATCATCGGAATAGGTCTTGCAATTATAGTTATTAAGACTACAGGGCAGATTAAGAATCTGGTTACTAATTATGACAAATACGAGAAAAAAATGGATATAGTAATGGATAAAACCTGTTGTATGGCAGAAAAATATTCGGGGATTGATAAAGATAAAATCGAGGGTGTTATAAATAAAGGAATTGATGGAATTACGGATATGAGCAAGTCACACGATGTCAGATATGCAATAATGAATAAATCATTAAGTACGGTGGTAATGTTTGGTGAATGGTTTGTTATTGTTCTGACAGCCATAGTTACTTCGTATTTTATGTTAATGAATGAGGGAAAAAAATCAGATAATTCAAATATGGAAAGCAAACGCCTTATAACAGATTTAAAACGTATTTCAGGAAGCGTTGGTAAAGTATGCATTGCCTATATTAAAACGCAGCTTGTGATAATGCTTATAACGTCAGTAATATGCTTTATTGGTTTTATGATTATGAAGAACAACTATGCATTATTCATAGCGATACTTGTGGGCGTTTTAGATGCTTTGCCGATAATTGGAGTTGGTATCTTATTAATTCCGTTTGTAATCATTTACATTATTCTGGGTAATTATTTTAAGGCTGGAGTGACATTTATAGTTTTTGTGATTTGTTATCTGGTAAGGGAATTTGCAGAGCCGAAGCTTATGGGCGACCAGATTGGAATTTCTCCTATAATGAGCCTGATATCAATGTATGTAGGATATAAACTATTTGGTATAGTTGGAATTGTGACAGGACCAATTGCTTATGTGCTTATAGATACATTGATGAAACAGGAGAATTAGAAAAGAAATCTTTGCATTGAAAAATCTACCTATTATTAGTAAAATAAACCATATATCATATAAAATAACAATCAGTTTAATCGTAACAATGTGTTTTAATACACGATTATATAAATATATAAACTAATGTATGAAAGTATCATATAAACTAATGTACGCAAGTAACTTATAAACTAAAGTTTATACACATTATTGTAAATTAGTAAGAAAGGCGAGAATAATTTGACTAAGATAAACGTACCCAAAAGTGTAAAGATAATAATTAAAATTTTAGAAGATAATGGTTATGAAGCATTTGCGGTCGGGGGCTGCGTAAGAGATGCGATTATCGGGAGAGAACCTAACGACTGGGATATAACGACATCAGCGATGCCGGGTGATGTGAAGAGGTTGTTTCATAAGACAATTGATACGGGAATAGCTCATGGAACGGTGACAGTAATGATAGAGCGTGTCGGCTATGAGGTCACAACATACAGAATAGATGGAGAATACGAAGATGGCAGACATCCTAAGAGTGTCGAATTTACAGGAAACCTTATAGAAGATTTGAAGAGAAGAGATTTCACTATAAATGCAATGGCGTATAATGACCGTCAGGGAATCGTAGATGAGTTCGACGGAGTGGGCGATTTAGAAAGAGGTCTTATAAGATGCGTAGGTAATCCGATTGACAGATTTAATGAAGATGCACTTAGAATATTAAGAGCTGTCAGATTTGCTGCAGCACTTAACTTTGATATAGAAGAAGAGACGAAGAATGCAATTGTAACATTGGCAGAGAATCTTAATAAAATCAGTAAAGAAAGAATACAGGCAGAACTAGAGAAATTACTCATATCAAAGCATCCTGAGAAACTTAAAATTGCTTACGAGACAGGCATAACAAATGTTATATTTAAAGAGATAGACAGGCTTGAGAAAATGGATGAGCTTGATAATACTATTGGTAAATTATGTGAAATGCCACCAAATCATTATTACAGATGGGCTACTGTGCTGATACACACTGACAGGGAGGAATGTCGAAACATATTAAGAGGTTTTAAGTTCGACAATAAAACAGTGAATAATGTTTCGGCACTCGTAACAGCCATGAAGAGAGAAATTCCGTCAAATCGTGGTGAGATAAGACGAGATATATATGAAATTGGTGAAGAAATATATCCTATGTATTTAGAATTCAGAAGAATATATGATGATGAAAATAGTGATAGAATCAGAGAGATTCAGGCTGAACGGGAAGATATCTATGATAAAGGAGATTGTGTTTCACTAAGAGGTTTAGCTGTAAATGGAAGAGACTTAATGGAATTAGGAGCGAGCAGAGGCGCAGAGGTAGGCGCAGGATTAGAAATGCTTTTATACAAAGTGCTTGAGGATAACGAGTTAAATGATAAAGAAACACTTATTAACATATTTAAGAAATCTGTTTCATAAGATAGCATATGAGGCTGTATTAGGAATGGAGGATTGTGTGTGAGTGAAAAGGGGAATGGAATCATATGCAGATATGATTTTATAGTTAATAAGACAGGTAGAGCTAAAGGGGCTACATTATTGGATACCGATAAGGGATATTATCTGCTTCGTGAATTCAAAGGGACAAAGAAGCATTTGGAATTTGAAGAAGATTTATTAAACAGATTAAGTGAAAATGAATCGATAAAAGTAGAACAAATCGTCAGAGACTCTGATGGTAACCTTATTAATGAAAGTGATGATGGCAGAAAATATGTAATGCATAAATGGTGTGCCTCTAAAGATTTAGAACAGAAAGACACTATGCTTTTAATAAAAGCAGCAGGTGTTCTTGGTAAACTTCATTTGCTCATGAATGAAATGGCTTATGATATGAAATATCTGAATGAATGTTTTAATATTCAGGAATCGTACAGACAGTTGAAGCCCGAATTTGATAAGCATAATAAAGAAATGAAGAGAACTAGAACATTTATAAGGGATAAACGAAGAAAGAACGAGTTCGAATTATTGATTTTATCTAGTTTTGATAAATTTTATCAAGATGGCATCGAGGTTGAAGAGCAGATGCATAATGAGAGAATACATGAATTTATCGATGACAGCATGAGATTAGGCAGAATAATTCATGGAGCATATAACTATCATAATATTGTAGTTACGGGAAACAGGCTTATGGTTACTAATTTCGAGCATTGCAAATGCGGTATACAGATAAGGGATTTGTATGATTTTATGCGAAAAGTAATGGAGAAGCATAGTTGGAACAGGGATTTGGGAATGAAACTTCTGAATGAATACAGGAGAAACAGGGAGATAACTGCCGAAGAATTTAAGTATCTTATTCTTAAGTTTAAATATCCTGAGAAATACTGGAAGATTCTCAATCATTACAACAATAATAATAAGGCATGGATACCTGACAAGGACGTAATAAAGCTTAAATCTGTCATAGAACATCAGGATAGAAGAAGAGATTTTATTAACAGTTTATTAAATTTAAAATAATATTATTGTTTTTTTTGACTTTATTAGACGAATATTATATAATAAATAGGATTATGTAAGTTGATAACTAAGGAGATAACTGATGAACATCAAGGAAAAAACATTCAAATATATTATGGTTTTTCTGGGAACGATTTTTGTTGTAGTTATAATTATGATTGCAACAGGAGATAAAAGTGGTAAAAAAGCTACTATCTCTAATGGTGTGGATATTCCGGTTATGCCTACTGCTAAGACAGATAAAAGTGAAGATTCCAAATCGGATAAATTACTTCAGGCAGTTGTTATTGATGTAGATAAGGATAAACATACTATGATTCTACAACAGACTGGTACAGATTCTAAGATAACATATAGTTATACGGGAGGTACGGAAGTGTCTAACCGTTATGATGAGGCGATTTCCGTAAATCAATTAAAGATTGGAGAGGTAGTAGATATTGAATTTGCTGCTGACAGGAAATTATCTAAGATAAAAGTATCAGATGGTGACTGGGAATACCAGGGTGTGACAGATTTTAAAATCGATACACAGAAGAAGTTACTTACTGTAGGAAGTTCTGTATACAGTTATACAGACAACACAGTTATAATTGATGAGTACAGGGAGACAACACTTGATAAATTAGAAGGTATTGATGTAGTTACACTAAAGGGTAAGGATAAGCAGCTTGATTCGATAATAGTTACCACAGGACATGGTTATGTCAGACTTGACAGCACAACCTTCTTCGAGGGTGGTTTTGTCGAGATAGGCTCGAAGATAGTACAACTTATCACGGAGAATATGGTTATACCGGTACCCGTTGGAGATTATACATTAACAGTAACTAAGGATAAGACCTCTGGTTCTAAAGATATTTCAGTAGAAAGCAATGAGGAAATCAGAGTTAATCTTATAGAATTTCAATCAGATGCCGTAAGGCTTGGTACATTATCATTTAAGATAACACCGGCAGGAGCAAAACTTACGATAGACGGAGTAGTCAAGGACTATTCGGATATAATTGATGTGGCATATGGTACACATAAGATAGTGATATCAGCTAAGGGTTATGATACGTACAGTCAGATAATAAACGTTCAGGACATTTTTAAGGAATATAATATTTCCTTAACACAATCTACTGAGACATCTGTGGCTGATACTAAGTCGGAGAAAGACAGTACAGATGAAAGTGAGAGCCAGACTTCTAAAAATACATCGTCTAAAAATAATACGAATAGTAAATCAAATCAGAAGCAGACGACATCTTCTAAGAAGTCAGCTAATAGTACAGCACAGACAACTACATATCAGACGATTGATTATTCAAAACTGATAGGTTCGCTAATTGGCGATTAAATATATTGATGCGTTACAGGAGGTAAAAGATGAATTACAAAGAACTTTATGAAGAGTGGCTTAGCAACACTTGTTTTGATGATGAGACAAAGGCAGAATTAAAAGCCATCAGTGATGATGAAAATGAGATTAAAGAAAGATTTTACCAGGAATTAGAATTTGGTACTGCAGGACTTAGAGGAATAATTGGTGCTGGTGTTAACAGAATGAATGTATACACAGTTCGTAAAGCTACACAGGGACTTGCTAATTATATTTTAAAAGTCGGCGGCGCAGATAAAGGTGTTGCAATTGCTTATGATTCAAGAAGAATGTCTCCTGAATTTGCAGATGTGGCAGCATTATGTTTAAATGCAAACGGAATTAAGGCATATGTTTTTGAAAGCCTCCGTCCAACTCCTGAATTATCATTTGCAGTAAGAGAATTAAAATGTATAGCAGGTATTAATGTAACTGCCAGTCACAATCCACCAGAATATAATGGATATAAAGTATATTGGGAAGATGGTGCACAGATTACACCTCCACATGACACAGGAATTATGGCAGAGGTTAAGGCTGTTACAGATTTTGCTACACTTAAAACAATGGATAAAGACGAAGCTGTAAAAGCAGGATTATATAATGTTATTGGTGCAGATATTGATGATAAATATATTGCTGCACTTAAGAAACAGGTCAAACATCAGGATTGCATAGATGCAGTTCAGAAAGATTTAAAGATTGTATATACACCACTTCATGGAACAGGTAACATTCCTGCAAGAAGAATTCTTAGAGAATTAGGCTTTGAAAATGTATATGTTGTTCCTGAACAGGAACTTCCTGATGGCGAATTCCCAACAGTAAGCTATCCTAATCCTGAAGCAGCAGAAGCATTTGAACTTGCTTTAAAGCTTGCTAAAGAGAAAGACGCAGACCTTGTTCTTGCAACTGACCCTGATGCAGATAGATTAGGTGTATATGTTAAAGATGATAAAACAGGTGAATATATTACGCTTACGGGTAATATGTCAGGATGCCTTTTAGCCGATTATGAGATAAGCCAGATTAAGGAATTAAATGGTCTTCCAGAAGATGGTGCATTAATTAAGACAATCGTTACAACTAATATGGCAGATGCAATTGCTGAATATTATGGTGTTAAGTTAATTGAAGTGTTAACAGGCTTTAAATATATCGGACAGCAGATATTAAGATTCGAACAGAGTGGTAAAGGTGAATATTTATTCGGTTTCGAAGAAAGCTATGGATGCTTAATCGGTACTCATGCAAGAGATAAAGATGCAATTGTAGCTACAATGGCACTTTGTGAAGCAGCAGCATATTACAAGACAAAGAATATGACTTTATGGGATGCAATGATTGCAATGTATGAGAAATACGGTTATTATAAAGATGGCATACAGTCAATTACATTAAAGGGAATCGAGGGACTTGCAAAGATTCAGGAGATTCTTGATACTCTTAGAAATAATACACCTGAGAAATTCGGTAAATACAAGGTATTGTCAGCAAGAGATTATAAGAAAGATACAATTAAAGATATGGTTACAGGTGAAGTAAAACCTACAGGACTTCCTTCATCAAATGTATTATATTATGATTTAGAGGATAATGCATGGCTTTGCGTAAGACCATCAGGAACAGAACCAAAGGTTAAATTCTACTATGGTGTTAAAGGAACATCTCTTGAAGATGCTACCAAATTATCTGATGAACTTGGTAAAGAAGTAGTAGATATGATAAATGAAATGTTAAAATAGTAAACAATGTGATAAAGGAGGATATGAAAATGGCAGAGAAGATAGTATGGCAGGACAGAAAAAGAATAATTTTCGGATTACCATGGACATTTACAAAGTATAAGTTATATGAAGACAAGCTGATTATTTGTACAGGTTTTCTTAATAAGAAAGAGGAAGAAGTCAGATTGTATAGAATTATGGATAATACTCTAGAGAAACCATTAAGCCAGAGAATATTCGGATTAGGCAGTATTAAAGTTAATTCTGCTGATAAATCAACTCCGGTATTCTACATTGAAAAAGTTAAAAATGCCGATGAAGTTCGAAATAAACTTTCGGGCTTAGTTGAAAAAGAGAGAACTAAGAAGAGAGTTTCAGGTCGTGAATATATGTCAGCAGATATAGATGATGATGACGATGATGACAATATGAATTAAGAAGGCGAAAGGTTAAAGAGAGATATGAGAAAAAGAATGAAATTACTTGCTACAATGTTAGTATTGTCAATGGTAATGTTTTTGATGGCAGGTTGTGGCAGAAGTGTTAAAGTAGGAACAAGTGCTAATAGTGATAAACAGGATAAGAAGTCAGATAAGAATTCATCAAAGGATAAAATATTTGACATAACAGATGATGACATAGATGATGATTCGGATTATGATTTAGATGATGAAGAAGAGACAACAAAGAAGAGCAGTTCCTCAAAGAACAATTCCTCAAAAAATAACTCTTCGAAGGATAATTCTTCAAAAGATAATTCATCAAAGAAAAATAATTCAACATCTAATACATCATCATGGAAATCATATTCAGGAGATGGATATTCTGTTAAATTAAGTTCTGACTGGTCTAAGACAAAGGGTTCATCAGTAGTAGATATAGCATTCACATATAATGGTACAGGTCTGAATGGTGATTTTGCTGAAAACATAAATGTTGTTGTACAGGATTTAAAAGGTTATGACTTAGACTTAGAGTCTTATAAAGATTTATCAATGGATCAGTATGCAGAATTAGACTACAATGTTGATGATATCTATAAGAAAACAATAGATGGTGCAAAAGGATATTTCTGTAAAGTTTCAGGTGAGGAGTCAGGAATTAATTGCAGTATTCTTCAGTATTTTACAGTAATAGGGAATAATGCATATGTATTTACATTTGCCGCTGATGAAGATGATTTTGATAATCTGGAAGATGAGGTAATGGAAATATACGAAACTATAGAATTTGACAATGTAAAAGGTGCTTGATGTCGCCTTTGTAGATATAATGCCACCTTAATAGGGTGGCATTAATACATATGAAATGTTTTGAGTTAGTTATTGTATCAGTTGATTTAACAGGTATAGTGTATACCCGTAATACAGTATAAAATGAAAGGAAACGATTATCAATGAATTCAAGAATAACAGTTAAAGATGTTGTGTCAATGCTGTTAATTATAATTTCATTTACAGCGACAGGAATTATGATAAAAAATGAGGATTACAAATATGCAATGTTGTCACTGACATTTGCGGCACTTTGTGTATTAATAGGCTTTGGCGTGATGATTTTAGAAGATGCTGACAGAATCCTTGATTTAAGTAATCCGAGCTTGCGTAATCCGAGGAAAAGCGGTTCAAATAAGCGTGTAAAATACATTTCGAGACTGACACCGGATATGGCAGCGGGCAGAAAGAATTCTAAGGCAAAAGATGACGTATATAATGATGATTTATATTTAGAAGAAGCAGATACTTCAGACTTCCACGAGTCAGTAGGCAATATGAGAGTCTACAAACGTGGCGAAGAAATAGAATATCATGATGATGAAGATTAAATGAAATGAGGTTAGTGTAAAAAATCAAAATGATAATTTGATTTTTTACACAGCAATTTGTTCGCAGAGCGAAATTAAATTGCGCTTATGGCAGACGAAAATCAGTGATTTTCGTCGCCACTTCGCGATAGGTCGCTCAGAAATGAGGTTAATATGAGTAAAAAGAGTTTTATATTAATGGCATTAGTAGTCAATCTGACAATATGTCTTACTTTATGCATTGTATTATTAACAGATAATGATAAAACAAATACTAATAACAAAACTAAGGCTGAAAGTTCAATGAGTCAGGAGATAAAGAAAGATGAGACTCCTATAGATAATGAAACTACATCAGACTATAACATGGATTCTGAAAACATTATGGAAGAAACATCAGTTACAAAAGAGACTTCAACGAAGGTTATAGAGTCACAGGTATCAACAGAAACACAGCCATACATATATAATAAACCATCAGGTGCTGCGACTACGGGTAAGTCATCATCGAATCAGGAGACTACGACTCCACAGCAGGCAGCAGGAAATACAGTTAATGGGACAATAGCAGTTATCAGCAGCAGTTGTAATGTCAGACTCAGCGCAGATGTCGGTGCCAATGTGGTAGGCACAGCAAAAGCAGGAGCGACATATACAATTGCACCTGATAAATGTAATTCAAACTGGATTGCTATATATCTTGATGCAAATACAATAGGGTATATTTCAAGCTCATATTGTACAATCCAATAGGACTAATAGATTCTATTTTAGATAATACAGTTGAGATTTAGATTATATAACCCAGTTGCACATACAAATATATTTTACAGTCGTCTGCTCAGGTAAATTTAGCATATATAAATATTGAAAATTATTGTAAGAATTGCATAAATTTGTCAGGTGTTGTTATTTTTGCTCAAATTTTGTGTATATTCACCAGACAGACAATTAGGCAGAGATGTCCGACTATGACACACGCTCTCATATTCCTTAACCTAGTGGGAGTAAAATGCCGCCATTAACAAAGTTTATTACGGTACAGTATATCAAACGCGCTTCGCTTGAACGGTGATTTACTGTACCGCCCTTCTGTTAATGCCGGCATTAACTCCCACACGGTTCGTCATAAATCGAGTGTGTGTCAAAGACGGACATCTCTGTTTAATTGTCTGAATGTTGAATGAATACAAATAATCATAAGAGCAAAAATACAACACCGACAAATTAGCAATTTGAAACACAATTTTCAATATTTATATATGCTGATTTACCATACAGACGATTTTCTTATAATTGTATGTGCAAAACCGGGTTATAAATCTATATTCACTTTATATTATCTAAAATAGAATATATTAGTCTCAAAAGTAGGACTTCTTTCATAACATATATTATAGAAAGTATAGTTAATTATGAAGCTGCTATCGCAGTATAATATTACAGTATAATGAGCTTATTATTTAGTGATATGCATTGTAGAAGTACACTCATAATTGCTATAGATATTCACTATAAAATATGTTAAGAGGGGAGTTTTTTTATTGGAGTTGTTATTAAAGGAAATGTTATATGTTCTACTTTTAAGTGTAATAATTATCGTATTGTTTGTCCTGATAATCAGACGGTTTGTATATATTCGCAGAGGAAGAAAGTTTTATCCTGAATATAATTCTATGGCACAAGTGGAGAGTATTAATAAGGAGATTGCGGGTTCAGGTTTTGAATTCGAACCGAAACAGGAAATATTTATATCGAAGCACAATGCGTGGCAGAGAAAATTCGGCTACAGAAATATATATGATGAGATGGCGGAATCATTTGGAATGATAATAGACAGTGAGCCTGTGAAATTCGATTATGGTGGAAAGAAATGGCTTATAGAATTCTGGAAAGGTCAGTATGGAATTACAACAGGTGCGGAGATAGGTGTGTATACGTCAAAGGACGGCAGACATTATGACAGTGCGAGGGAAGATGAAGAATTGTTTATGAGTTTTATTCTTATTAAGAACAGAGACGTTCTGATAAGGCGGCACGATACCCATTGGTGGCTAACAGGTTTTATGCTTGGAGAGTATTCTAAGCCAGCTGAACTTACAATGATTGCAGAGATTGTATTCCCAGACGGTCAGATGTGTATACAATTTATTAATGCACTTCGGAAATTAGGATATAACAGGAGAAATATGTCGGTGTTTAGAAATACCGTAAGAATAAGATTTGAGAAACCATTTACGAGACAGTCTGATTCTAAGAAGAGTATAAGAAGCAGATTCAAAATGAAGATTAATAAGAAGAATTGTAAGATATTCAGACGATATACCAGAAGATACAAATACACATTAGATAAAATAGGTTATATTAAGTATAGAGCACCACATTTATATGGAATATGCGTACAGACACTTGGAATATGGAAGAAAATCAACGGATAGTTATGAAAGCTTTGCAATATTGGAAGATATAATTAATAAAATTATGTGTCGGATATCAAAAAAATATAGTCAGATTATAAATAAGGCTATATGAGAAATATAGCTGGTTTATGGGGAAATTTATGAGTACAAATAATTTTAGACCAAATGGAAGTTATGACAGGAAGATAAACCACATTTACAAGGAGTCTGAACGAATGAAATTAAATGTCACGTCTAAAATAGTGATTATGAGTGATTGTCATAGGGGAACAGGTAGATGGAATGATAATTTTGCGGGAAATGAACAGATAACATTTGCGGCTCTGGGATATTATTATAGAAAGGGTTTTACTTATATAGAATTGGGCGATGGTGACGAATTATGGGAGAATAAGAATTATGACAATATCATTAACCGTTATGGTGAGATTTTCTGGCTGATGTCTAAGTTCTATAAAGAGGGCAGGCTTAAAATGATATATGGAAATCACGATATTGTCAAAAGAAATAAGAAATTCACTGATAAACATTTAGATAAATATTATTGCATACGTGAGAAAAGATTTGTTCCGATGTTAGAAGATATTGAGGTCAAACAAAGTTACGTATTGGAAGATACAGTTAATGACAGGGATATATTTCTGTTGCATGGTCATCAGGGTTCATTTATTAATGATAAATGCTGGAGGTTGGGCAGGTGGCTTGTAAGAAATATCTGGTCACCATTAGAGCTTGTGGGTTTTAATAATCCGAACACTCCTCCGGCAGATAATTATAAGAAGGCACGTAAGAATGAGAAACTGGAGAAATGGGCAGATTATCACAGGATAAGCACAATAGCAGGGCATACGCACAGACCGTCTTATCCTGAAAATGGCAGTTACTATTATAATTCGGGAAGCCTGATTCACCCAAGATGTATAACCGCAATTGAAATAGAAAGAGGAAGGATAATGTTAGTTAAGTGGTGCGTAAGCCCTGATGAATGTAACAAACTTACGGTATGCAGAGAAATATTAGCGGGAAACTAGAAATATCTTATAAGATTTTGCAGACAGAGAAACTAGTATGTGATTAATAATATTTTACCAGACCATACAGACAGAGAAATATGACAGATAATTGTAAATATTAAAGGTATTTTCCATTAGTTTACAGCATACATTATTATAAGTATACGAGTGAGGCCGCAAATTATTATGTGCATGCATTTGCAAAGTAGTAATTAAGGCGTGGAGGAGTAAAAGTGAAGAAATGGAAAGGAGTACTTACAGGTATCCTGATATGTTTTGGGATATTTATGTGTGCTAATGTTCTGACCGGGTGTAGTATAGAATCAAATGATGAAAAGAAGTTAGGGGAGGTTGATTTTACGGTAGTGCCTGAGGAGAGTATTCCGGTTGAATTAAAGACTATTATCGATGAACGCAAGAAGGATATGTTTAAAACGACATTTATTGATAATGATAGTCTGTACATAATAATCGGATACGGAAGTCAGCCGACAGGGGGATATAGCATTGGTGTAAGCGAATTATATGAAACGAAGAACGGAATATATGTTAAGACAGAATTTCTTGGACCATCGAAGAATGAGGTGGTCAGCCAGATGGTAACCTATCCTTATATTGTAATAAAATTAGATTATATTGATAAATCTGTTGTATTTAAATAGAATAAAAACAGATAGAAATACTGAGTGTGTGGTATAAAGCAAAATCAAAAAAGAAAATTATGCTGGGAGGTAATGTAATGTCACTGATAAGGAAAAATATTCATATGAATAAAATGAAAGGGAAAATCGTAAGTCAGATTACGTTAGATGATGATGTAAATGTTGCTGACCGACTTCCCGATATTGGGAATAAAATTACAGAGACAGGAAATATCGTAGTAGATGGAATTAAGGTTTCACAGAACAAGATTTTAACTAAAGGAAAACTTAAATTCGTAATGATGTATAAGGCGATGAATCCATCAGTCGAGATACATAAGTTAGAGGGAAGTATGCCTTTTGATGAGGTTATAAATATGGACGGAATAGAAGAGGGAGATACGATAAGCGTTGATTTAGTTATCGATGATTTAAGTGTAAGTGTGATTAATTCCAGAAAAATTAGCGTGAAAGCAGTAATTACTGTAATTGCACTTGCAGAAAATATCTGTGATGAAGAGTTTGCTGTTGATATAGATGATGATAATATCGAATATATAAAGGATAGCATTGAACTTACCCAGATTGCTATAAGGAAGAGAGATTTGCTCAGAATCAGAGAGGAAATCAATCTTGGTACGGGTAAATTAAATATAAATGAGATAATATGGTGTACATCGAGTCTGTTTGGCCAGCAAGTTAAGGTTATGGAGGATAAGATAGGAGTCTCCGGTGAAATCGACATTTTCGTGTTGTATACAGCAGATGATGGACCACTGCAATGGGTAGATGCAAATGTGCCTTTTAATGGAATAATTGAAGTGCCGGGTTGTAGTGAAGATATGATACCAAATATCGAGCTAAAACTTGCAAATGCTGACATAGAAGCAAGACCAGATTATGATGGCGAGCAGAGAATGTTGCAGTTAGATGGAATAGTAAATATTGATATTAAGTTATATGAAGAGCAGCAGTTTGATATCGTTAAAGATGCTTATTCGCATAAGAAGGACGTTATTCTTAAGAAGAAATCTACAGATTATGAGAATCTTCTTATGAAAAATGTTTCTAAATGTAAGGTTGTCGACAAACTCAAAACAAGAAATATGGACGGTACACATATATTACAGATATGCAGTTGCATAGGGAATGTTAAAATCGATGACATATCCGTTGCGGAAGATGGTCTGCTTATAGAGGGTGTTATTGAAACGGATATATTGTATATTTGTTCGGACGATATGAACCCATTATGCTGTCTTAGAGACACCATTCCATTTAGCCAGAAAATAGAAGTAAATAACATTAATAACAATAGTATTTATAATATTAAGCCTGCAACAGAACAGATACAGGCGAATATGACAGGAACCGATGAAATCGAGGTAAAAGCAGTAATCCTATTAGATTGTATAGTATTTGATAAAATGACGAAAGATGTAATTATTGACTTAGAGGAAAAAGATTATGATATGGAAATGATAAGTGAACTTCCGGGAATTGTGGGTTATGTTGTGAAAAATGACGATACTTTGTGGAGCATAGCTAAGAAATTCTATACAACTGTGGATAGCTTAAGACAAATCAATGATTTGAAAACCGATGAACTAAAGAGCGGACAGATGCTTGTGATAGTCAAGAAAATTTGAAAATAAATAAGGAGTGCCAATGTTAGTGAGGCACTCCTTAAATTTTACCTTATAGGCGTTTAATCTTATTCAGTATCAGTCTTAGAGTTCTTGTAATCATCGAATTTATTGATTACCGCATCATAAGTCTGGCTTGAAATATCTGGAAGGTTTTTACCCCATGCTTTTGTAGCCTGTGAGAATCCTTTTTTGAATGCTTCGAGCATCTTATCCATTTTCTCAGAGTCACCACCTGAAAGTGATACTGCGAAATCAAAAATTCTCTGTGAAGTCTGGTTAACACCCCAGTAACCATCTTCGGAAATTGCATCTTTTGCATCTTTAGCAGTCTGTGCATCTACGGTATAATCACCGCTTGCAAGGAATTTCCACATACTGTCTGCATTAGTATAAGTCTGTCCCTGTTTAAGCATCATCTCCTTAACAAGATTCTGCATCTGACTAAGTCTGCTTTCGGTATCTGCCTTTAATTTCTTAATTAATGCTGAGTTAGAAGAAGCCTTTTTAGCTTCATCTGATTTCTCATATACAGCTGCGGCATCCGTACCATATGAGCTGCTCTTAGTAGATGTGGTTTTAGCAGAAGAACTGCCGGATGTGTAAGTTTCAACAGAATTTGTACTTACACTTGTAATTCCATTTACGTCCATATCAAACCTCATTTCTGCGTAATACGCTTAATCTATTTTAAATAATATCGGCAAAACGAGATAAAATATTAATACTTAACTTGTATTTTTAAGTTGTGTAAAGTATAATGTATACAAAGTGTTACGTGTAGAAAAAGGAGGATTTGGTTGTGGAACAAATGTATCTTAAAGCTTATGGAAAAATTAATTTAGCATTAGATGTACTTAGGAAACGTGAAGATGGATACCATGATGTAAGGATGATAATGCAGACTGTCGGTATCTTCGATGGAATAGAGATAACCAGGACTGATACGGGCAGAATTGAAATAGAGACAAACTTATTCTATCTTCCAACTGATGAGAATAATATCGTGTATAAGGCGGCAAAAATGCTTTTTGATGAATTTAATATTAAAGATGGCGTGAAAATAGTATTGAAGAAATTCATTCCTGTATCGGCAGGTATGGCTGGTGGAAGTACAGATGCCGCTACTGTAATGTTTGGAATAAATAAAATGTTTAATTTAAAACTTACTTTACAGCAGTTAATGGACAGAGGTGTAAAAATCGGTGCTGATGTCCCATATTGTCTTATGAGAGGAACGGCTTTATCGGAGGGTATCGGTGAGAAACTTACAAAATTACCTGATATGATTAAATGTCCGGTATTAATTGCCAAACCACCTATCAGCGTATCTACTAAATTTGTATATGAGAATCTTAGATTAGATGAGATTAATGAACACCCTGATATTGATGGAATGATAGAGGCACTTAAGCATAAGGACCTTGATGGAGTGGCAGCAAGACTTGGAAATGTATTAGAGACGGTAACAGCTAAGGAATATCCTGTAATTGAGGAATTAAAGCAGGTAATGATGGAAGAAAATGCAATAAATGCAATTATGAGTGGCAGTGGTCCGACAGTATTTGGTTTATTCAGAATTGAAGAAGATGCTTATAGAGCGAAAGAGAGAATTAAGGCATTGGGTTATACGAAACAGGCATATGTAACATATATGTATATACCGAATACAACGAGAAAGAAGAATGGAGGTTCTTATGAAAGAGTTAAGCATGGCAATTGATAACTATCTGCCACTAAGAGATGTTGTATTTAATACACTTAGAGAGGCGATATTAAAAGGTGATTTAGAGCCGGGAGAACGTCTTATGGAGATAGCGCTTGCCCAGAAATTAGGCGTAAGCAGAACACCTATAAGAGAGGCAATCAGAAAGTTAGAATTAGAGGGGCTGGTAGTTATGACACCGCGAAAAGGTGCTGTGGTGGCTGAGATTACTTTAGAGGATCTGACAGACGTTTTAGAGGTAAGAAAGAATTTAGAAGAATTAGCAGTTGTATTATCCTGCAAGAAATCTACGAGAGAAGATATAGAGGAAATGTGCAGATGCAATGAAGCATTTAAAAAGGCACTCTTATCAGATGACCTTACAGTAATGGCAGAGGCAGATGTGACATTTCATGATGTAATATATAAAACAACAGGTAATAAGAGACTCATACAGATACTTAATAATCTTCGTGAGCAGATGTACAGATATCGATTAGAATATATTAAGGACGAGAATAAACGAAAGATACTTGTAGCAGAACATGATACTTTAGTAAAGGCAATATCTGAGAGAAACCCTGATAAGGCAAAGAATGCAATCAAGCTTCATATTAATAATCAGGAGAAAACAATTATAGATAATCTGACAACAGAAAAGGCAGTGAAAAAAAGCTAATAAGATTTCTTATATGCGAAGTTTAAGTTAATTATGAATAAGTGATTATGAATTGCACACACTAATACCTATGTAGCAGATGTAACAGGGTAGGAGGGTGTGCAATGTTTTTGTCTAAATCATTTGAGAAAAACAAAAATATGCTTGATGATATATTCAAAAATTGTAATGATGTAAAATGTCTTGATGTAAATATGAAATATTTAGATGAGGTCAGGGGACGTATATATTTCTTAGAGGAAACGGTAAGCGACATTACGATAAAAAAAGTTCTGTATGGACTTACAGATGTAGAAAAAGTTGATACAATTGAAAATGCTATAAAGGGTGTAATGATAGGAAATGCAATCCTGATTCTAGAGGGTGAAGATAAGGCATTAAAGATAAGAGGAGACGGCTATCCCGGAATGGGAGTTCAGGAAGCAAAAAATGAACAGGTAATAAGAGGTTCACAGGAAGGTTTTTCGAGTTCATATAAAACTAATGAAATGCTTGTGAGAAAGAGAATAAGAAGTCATGAACTTAAAATCGAAGAGCAATTCGCAGGAGTCAGGACCAATACAGGAATTGCATTATTATATATGGATACAATTGTGGATAAAGGGTTATTAAAAGAGATTAAATCAAGGTTAGATGACTTTACGATTGATGGATTTATGGACAGCGGTGTAATCGAACAACTTACAAATGACAATGATTTGTCACCATTTCCACAATATATGACAACCGAAAGACCTGACAGGGCAGCACAATTTCTGTTAAACGGACACGTTGTAGTATTAGTCGATAATTCACCAATTGCACTGGTATTGCCTGTTAATTTTTCGTCATTTATGAAAACCTCAGATGATTATTTTGAACATTGGGGACTTGTTACATTTACAAGGATATTGAGATATATAGCTGTGTTTTTCGCAATTTCGCTTCCAGCATTATATATTTCAGTTGTTAATTTTCACCCGGAGATATTACCGGTAAATCTTGTGATGATATTCATAAATGCAAGACGGGGAATACCATATCCGGTATTTGTCGAAGTCATAATTATGGAGATTTCATTTGAATTAATCAGAGAGGCGGGAGTAAGAATACCGGGAGCTATGGGAAATGCAATCGGGATAGTAGGAGGTCTTATCGTTGGTTCGGCAGCAGTAGATGCTTCATTAGCAAGCCCGATAGTGGTAATTGTTGTGGCACTTACAGCATTGTGTTCATTCACTATTCCTAATAATGAATTCTCATCTTCATTTAGAATTATAAAATATTTTCTGATTCTCACATCGGCAATCTGGGGGATATACGGATATATATTAGGCATTATGTGTGTACTTATTCATCTTAGCGGTCTGATAAGCTATTCATTTCCATATCTCGGACCTGTCGCAGGCGGAGAAATTAACAGAGCTGAGAGGGGCAGGGATTTTATAATTCGTGCACCTTTTAAATATCTTACGAGCAGGCCGGTATTTGCAAGAAAAGACAATCGCAGAAAACAGAGAATTAAGTGAGGTAGTAGAATGTATGGGAATAACAAGATATCAGCACGACAGATAAAAAGGCTTATTATTGTAGAGGTATTGGCTGTCAGCAGTCTTATTTCTACAGATATTGCAGCAAAATACAGCGGACACGATGGAATATTTGCAATTTTAATCGCAGGAATATTGTCATACGCATATACAGCGGTAATACTCTGGATATGCAGGTATACTAAGTGGAATTTCTGGGATTATACGGAGAAATATTATGGCAAATTGTGCAGTAAAATAATTGCATTTTTATTTTTTATTAAATATTTCATTCTTGCTATAATGACAATAGCTTTTTTTACGAAGTTAATCAAAATCGAGGTCATAGATGAATTAAATTATGTATTTATATTTGTACCGGTTCTGTTGCTTGCGTTATATGGGGCTGCGAAGGGAATAGAAGCGAGAGGGCGGTTAGCAGAGTGTCTGTATATGGTATTTATGATACCTGTTATATTATTAATTATATTTGCAATAAGGGGAGTCGATATTTATTACATTTCACCATTATTTGTATCAGGTATAAGCCGAACGCTCAAAGGAGCAGTAATATTATTTCTGATTTTCGCACCTGCAGAGATATTGCTTTTAGAAAGCAGCCATTTCTCTATAGAAGATAGTGAGGATTATGTTATTTTTAGAAAATACGTGTTCAGTGGAATTACTGTTGCAATCGTAATAAACATAATTATATTTGCACTAAATGTAGGCAATCTGGGACTGAATACTGTATTGCAAAACGATGAGTCAACTGTGAAATTAATGGATACAGTTAAAATCTCAGGCTTGATTCTGGAAAAACAGGGGGGTTTGTATCTTGTATTCTTTATTATGGCGCTTATCGTTACCTTGACAGGCTTGTTTGGAAATATATTTAATCTGTTGGATGTGATGTGTGGGTTATGCCACATTGGTAATAAAAATGTTGAAAGCAGAAATAAAGAATGTAGTAAACAAAATGAAGAAAATGTGGAAAATAAGAATTACAGGAATCTTCCATATGAAAGTATGAAGTTAAAAAGAATAAACATTATAAAATATGTCATAACGGGTCTGGTAGTAACTTTTGGCATAGTTGCAGTTGTTAACGAAAACAATAAATTTAAAACAGTTATGGCATCAGGTGAAAAGCGGGTGGAAATTGATAGCAGGGAATATGTTGACAGTATATTTGTTGGTGTCAATGACGGAGAATATGAGGTTATATTATCATTTAATAATGGCGAAAAAGACAGTGATTTCAGAAACTTTAAAATGAAAAATATAGGTGGTCTGAACGAGGCATATCAAAAAAGTACGGACAAGAAAATAGATTTCTCAAATGTGCAGGCAATTATTCTGAATGTTGATGTATACAAAGACTATCAGAAATTCTATGAGATTGTGAAAATGCTTAATAATGAAGCAGAACTTTCAGACAATGTATATATATATGCGACAGATGAGCCGGTGGAAAGATTTAGTGACGTGGGAGGTGTTAATTTACCGGGGAAATATATAAGCGATATGACAGACAAGAATTTAGAATATGGCAAAACAACAATTGAAGATGTGCGAAAGGTAATAAATAAAACTGAAGAAACATGTATTATCAGTATATTTAATATTAAAAATGAAGAGATATACCAGGACGGAATGATAATAATGAATGATGAGGGAGTAAAGGGAGAGTTCAAAGAAGAAATGGCAGATTATATCTGGCTTGCGAATGGAAGTGAGGGGATGTATATTGTCCTTGGAAATGGAAATGGAAATGGAAATGGAAATGGAAATGGAAATGGAAATGGAAATGGAAATGGAAATGAAAATGAATTTCATATAGATAAAAATTCCTACCACATAAGTCTTAGCACATCAGATAATGACAACATAGAAGTTAGAATTATATATAGAGGCATGATTTCACCGATTAATGGTTCTACAATAGATGAAAATGAAGCAAATGAGTTAATAAAAGTAGTAATTTATAATAATCTACGGACGTTACTTGAGGAAAATAAATGTGATCTCATAAATGTCTATAAATATCTGAGTGCAGCAGACAGGCATATATATAAGAAATATAACGAAGACAGACATAAGTTATACGAGAAAATTAAGTTTGTAATACAGACGGAGTACAAACTTGTATAGAATAAGCTGAATTTTATGCTAACTGATGTACTTTAGAAATATTTGCAGTAGTGAATTTGAGTATATAAATTATGACATATTTTGTGGTATTGCATTAATTTGCCAAATATTATTTTTAGTTACATTGTAGTATTGGTTTTAATTCAATGCCTGTAACGTTTAAAGCAGAGTTATCTGTCTATGACACTCTCTTGATTTATGACGTATCGTGTGTGTGCGTTATATGCCATCAGATACAAAAGGTCGGTGCAGTAAATTACCGTTCAAGCGGAGCGCGTTTAATTTACTGTACCGTAATAAACGTTGCAGATGATGGCATTTAGGCACACCAGATTAAGAAATATGAAAGAGAGTGTCATAGACGGATACTCTGTTCAAAGAATTTGTTTATTGAATATATAAAGAATCTACAAGAACAAACAATATCGACAAATTAATGCAATTAACAAAAAATTCAAGAGTTTATTTGATAAAGTAATTCAGAAATGTCAGATATTTAAAACGATATTTTACTGTATATTCATCTGAAACTGCCTGAAATTCATCGGTTGTAAGTGTCTCTTTTAATAATTCTTCACTTTCCGGATTAACTGTGCCATGTGAAATGTCAATAAAGCAAAGTGGAGGATATAGAACACACCACCAGTTTTTACCTTTTGCCTCGCCGATTTTTATCTGGAAGGCTCTATATGTTCCGGGAGGAAATGTATAGCTGCCATATGATTTGGTTGGAAAATAAGTATCAGTAATCTCGGCAGTGACTGGATAATCATAATCATTTTCGGAGATAACGTTGTTGGCAATTGAGATTATGTCGTTGGTATGAGATGATAATAAATCTTCTGTTTCACTAATACTTTTGGAATTGCAAAGAAGTTCTGCAGTATAATTGACAACTGCTTCTTTGACCTTTAACTTGAGCGCCTGGTCAGCATCAGAATCACTATTGGCAATAACGTGAAAACGAATTATTTTATGAGAGATGCCCTGTTGTATTGTGGAGATATCGTTGTTCGGTTTAGAAGTTATGTAAGCATATGCAAGTCCTATAACAATTGAGACAATAAAAATTGGCAGAGAATATGTTCTTTTTCTTGATTTCATAACTAAATTCATTCCTTTCGATTGATGATAGGATTATTGACGGATTAATTAAAATTATACAATATTAATAAAAAATGACGTAAACATTGAATCAAAATTTAATTGATTAAATCGACAAAGTGAATTATACTTCTAGTGTGACATAGAGAATATAAAGAAAGGATTATTGCACTGCCTTGTGTCATCTGTTTTATGGGCAGTTTCGAGGAACTTATCCACGATAATGCATTGGTATAAGAATGAGAAAAACGAAAATTGTTTGCACACTTGGACCATCGACAGATAATGATGAAGTTTTAAAGGGAATAATGAAGAATGGTATGGACGTTGCCAGATTCAATTTCTCTCATGGAACACATGAAGAACATAAAGGAAGATTAGATAAAGTTAAGAAATTCAGAAAAGAGTTAGGCCTTCCGATAGCAGCCATGCTTGATACAAAAGGACCAGAAGTCAGAGTCAGAGATTTCGAAGATGGAAAGATTATGTTAGAGAATGGCGATAAATTCACTCTTACCACAAGAGAATTAATGGGTAATTCGGAGATTGCTTCAGTAACATATAAGGGACTTCCTAAGGATGTTGAAGTAGGAACAAGAATACTTATTGATGATGGATTAATTGAATTAAAAGTATTAGAAGTTACAGATACTGATGTTGTATGTGAAGTAATATGTGGTGGACCTGTATCTAACCATAAAGGTGTAAATATTCCTAACGTTGATTTGTCAATGCCATATATAAGTGATGTTGACAGAAGCGACATTATATTTGGTATTGAGCAGGGATTTGATTTTATCGCAGCATCATTTGTTAGATGTGCAGATGATATTCTTCAGATAAGAAAGATATTAGATGAGTATAATTGTAAGTCAATTAACATCATTTCTAAGATAGAGAATATGCAGGGTGTTAAAAATATTGATGAAATTATTGAAGTTTCAGATGGTATTATGGTAGCCAGAGGTGATATGGGCGTAGAGATTCCTAATGAAGATGTTCCTGTTATGCAGAAAATGATCATTAAGAAAGTTTACAATGCAGGTAAACAGGTTATAACAGCAACACAGATGCTTGATTCAATGATTAAGAATCCAAGACCTACAAGAGCTGAGACAACAGACGTTGCAAATGCTATTTATGATGGAACAAGTGCTGTAATGTTATCAGGTGAAAGTGCTGCTGGTAAATATCCGGTAGAAGCAGTTCAGACAATGGCAAGAATTGCTGAGAGAACAGAAGAAGATATTGATTACAGAAAGAGATTCTTCGCATTATCAAGAACAGGAAAGATTGAGATAACAGATGCTATTTCTCATGCTACATGTACTACAGCATATGATATCGGAGCTAAGGCAATCGTTACAGTTACTAAATCAGGAAGAACAGCCAGAATGGTATCTAAATACAGACCTGATTGTGCAATTATAGCATGTGCAATGAGCGATAATGTAGCAAGACAGCTTAATATGTCATGGGGTGTAACACCTATTATTATTAAAGAAGAAAAAGATACATTTGAATTATTTGAACATGCAGTTGAGGAGGTTAAAGCCAAAGGGTATCTTAAAGATGGCGATAATACTGTTATTACTGCCGGAGTACCTCTTGGAACTTCAGGAACAACAAATATGCTTAAGGTAGAGACTGTATAATCATAGATAAGTAAATTCAATTTATATAAAGTTGGAGACGGAAAGTATTCTGCCTCCGGCTTTTTTACTTACCAGGAAATTTTATTAAAATTGTCCTGGTAAGTAAAAAACGCTCCGCGAGGATCGCACTGCGGCGGAACGGAAAATGTTGCTATCGCAACCCGCCGCAGGCGGAGAATGTCGCAAGCGACATTCTTAATTCTATTATTTGACAAATAAAAACATTATGTATTATAATGCGAACGGACAAATACAACTTTAACATAAACGTGGAGGAACAAAATGATTGCTGTATTTTTAGCACCACTATATATATTGGTAAATGCATATTTATTTTGTAAGATTATGTGGTGGTTTAAATCGTGGTTTCCGGCATTTGAGAAGAAGAAATATTGGATACTGCCAACGATTCTATATGTATTTTTTGCATTATCATTTCTGATAGCATTTTTCCTGCCGGCAGGACACTTCAGAAGAATAATGAAATTGATAGGAAACTATTGGCTTGGAGTTTTACTATACATTGCACTAACGATAATTATAGTAGATCTGGCAAGAATAATCATTGTGCGTGTACTTAAGATAAAATTCACCTCAAAACGTTCAAACCAGATACATAGATTTGTGGGAATATTCTGCTCAGTAGTAATAATTGCAACTTCAATATTAGGTGTTATCAATGCAAGAATTATTAGGGTTACATCATACGACATTACTATAGACAAAGAGGCTGGAGATATGGATTCCATGAAAGTTGTTCTTGTAGCGGATTTACACTTAGGATATAACATTGGTGTATCGCAGATGCAGAGAATGGTGGATAAAATTAATAAACAGGATGCCGACCTTGTTGTAATTGCAGGAGATATCTTTGACAATGAATGGGAAGCAGTTGGAGAACCTGACAAACTCGCCGGAGTCTTACGTGGAATTAAGTCAAAATATGGTGTCTATGCCTGCTACGGCAATCATGATATAGAAGAACCCATTCTCGCAGGATTTACATTCGGCGGCAAAGATAAGAAGCAAAGCAGCATTGAGATGGACGAGTTCCTTGAAAATGCTGGAATTAAATTATTAAAAGATGAAGCAGTAATGATAGATGATGAAATATATCTTTATGGAAGACCGGATGCAAGACGCCCTGGAAGAGGTATTACTAAGCGAAAGACACCATCAGAAATTACAGCATCAATGGATAAAGATAAGCCTATAATAGTAATTGACCATGAACCAAGCCAGTTGAAAGCCCTTGCAAAAGCCGGTGTAGACGTGGATTTGTGCGGACATACACATGATGGTCAGTTATTTCCCGGCAATCTGACAATAAAATTAATGTGGGAAAATGCATATGGATATTTGAAAAAGGGAAAAATGCATAATATTGTTACATCAGGAGTTGGATTATTTGGTCCTAACATGAGAGTTGGTACAAAATCAGAGATAAGCGTGGTTAATATACATTTTAAAAGTTAATAAAAAATACTTCAAAATAAATTTGTAAACACTTCAAAATAAATTGAAAAATACTTTAAAATAAATTTGCAAATGCTTTAAAACAAAATAAAAAATACTTCAAAACAGATTGGAGAATCTATGGGTACAAGGAAAGAGATGAAAAAAAGAGCCAGAAGTACAGTGTTGCATCATTATGGAATACTGCTGGCGGTATGTCTTTTGGCAGCATTTTTTGGAACAGAATTCGCAGACAGTCTTGATTTTGTGAATCTGTCTACTAAGTCTAAGACAAAAACTCATGAAAAAATTCTGATAGACAATACAATAGAAAGTCAGGGCAATGAACTGTTACACGTTGTCAAGGAAGTTCTGAAAGGTAATTTAGAGCAGGGCGAACAGGAAGCAAATATAATTAAGAAAAATGCTGTGGAAAGTTCAAAAGAATCTGGTAATAAAGTACTTGGCAGGAGCAGAGGACATCTTGCAGAAATAGTAAATGGAGTTACGAGTGGTTCTATATTTGTAAAAATAGTCAGGATATTTTATCAGATAGGGCTGTCTAAAGATGCAATTATTGGTATAGTCGTGATTGTGATAATGACAATCATAGTCGGCTTCTGGTTTCTCATTAAGAATACTTACAAAGCTGTTGCCAGAAGAATTTTTCTGGAATGTCGTACTTATGAAAGAGTTACACCACAACGTTTTCTATTCTTTATCAAGGCAAGAAAATGGATAAATGTGTGCGTCAATATGCTTATGCAGTATATATTTTATTTTCTGTGGTCATTAACGATTGTGGGTGCAGTGGTTAAGAGATATTCATATTATATGGTGCCTTATATTGTAGCCGAGAATCCTGATATACATTGGAAAGATTGCATAAATTTATCAAGAAAAATGATGAATGGACATAAATTCGAATGTTTTGTCTATGAACTTACATTTCTGTGGTGGGACATATTAGGTATCGTCACACTTGGATTAACTGATTTGTTCTATGCAAATGCATACAAAACAGCATTTTTTTCCGAATATTATACGAAAATCAGAAGTCTCGCAATAGAGAATAATATCGAAAATACATCAATATTTAATGATATTTATCTATTTGAAAAAGCTGATACAAATCTCTTAAAAGAGAAATATGCAGATGTAATCAAGATAAGAGAAGAGGTTGAAATTGAGCCACAGTACAAGGGATTACGTGGCTTTATAGAGAAGAATTTCGGAATTACTTTGCATAACAGACCTGATGAGGAAAGATTCCAGACTGAGAAAGAACGTGAATTGGCGGTTATTGCAGCAGAAGCAGCGGTAGAAGGAAAGGCATATCCTGATAGATTATCGCCTAATATGATAACACAGAAGAAGGAAAGACCATTAAAAATACATTATCTCAGACGTTATTCGGTAGCATCTTTAATATTTATGTTTTTCATTTTCTCATTCCTCGGCTGGACATGGGAAGTCAGCATACATTTATTCAAGCGTGGAATCTTTATTAACCGAGGTGTTCTGCATGGACCATGGCTTCCGATATATGGTTCGGGAGGAATACTAATTCTTGTATTGCTCTACAGGTTAAGGAAATGGCCTATATTAGAATTCTTAGCAACGATTCTTATATGTGGAGTGGTGGAATATTTCACTTCATATTACCTAGAATTAACCAAAGGAATGAGATGGTGGGATTACAGCGGATATTTTCTTAACCTTAACGGACGTATATGCGCTGAAGGATTATTCGTATTCGGTGTGGGAGGAATGGCACTTGTCTATATCGTTGCTCCTATTATAGATAGTCTGTTCAGAAGAGTTAATGCAAAATTCACCATAATCATATGCATAGTGCTTTTGACTTTATTCATAAGCGACCAGATATATTCAAGTAAATATCCTAATTCCGGAAAGGGAATTGCTAAAAAAGTGAATACTTCGGTACAGTTAAATATGAAGAGTTGATGATATATTAAAGTTTGTATATGTAAATGTTTCTAGTCTAATTTAATATTAGTTAAACCAATTTCTTCCGGACTTACGGTTGTATCACTTATTATCTGAATTTCATCACTTGCAAGCTTCTGGTATATTGAATCATATATTTTAGAATCAAATTTTGTAAATGATGATGTATTGTAAATGAGAGATACAGCCTCTTCAGATGTTGAATATTCGATAACTTTACCTGCTTCAAAATTATTCTTATAGAATTTAGTAAGATAATCATATATAGGCAGATAATAATTCTTAAATGTATTGGCAATTATATTTTCACTGTCTTTAGGATAGCTGTCATCGCAGGCTATTACCTTCACATCATTTTCGGTAGCAAAATCAAGTGATTTATTAACTAGTTCTTCATCACATATTATCATTACATCAGGCTTAGTTGCGTAAGCTTTATTTAATGATATATCGTAGTCTTCGATAGCAGTAAAAGTTGAAGAAATATGTATATCTTTGAGATTAGTATCTTTAGCTGCATAATCTGCACCCTGCAGAAAACCATAATAATAATGAAGCGACTTAATATCATTATCAACTCCAACAAATGACAACTTCGAATATCCCTCATATACAGCAGCATAACCGGCAAGAAAACCTAATTCAGCCTCACTGAAAGTTAGCGATATCGAATTAAAATTAAGTGTTGCATCCGATGCATTACTATTATGTGGTATACCATCAATAATCAGGAAGTATACACCGATATATGAATTCTGGATATCATAAACAGTTTCCTCAAATGTCGAGTCAGGACAGATAATAAGTGTTGCACCAGACTTAATGGCACTATCAATTGTTTTTTCGTAAGAACCATTGTAGTCATCAGTCTTGAAAACTGAATATTTCTTATCATATTTATCAGAGCAATCAGCTACACTTTGCTTCAACTGGGAGATTTCTTCCTTATGAAGTTCAGAATCTATAATTAATGCTGTATTTATGGATTGATTGTCTGAACCTGATGAAGTTTTCTTGTCAGACTTAAATATAGTAATATCAGATTTAAATAAAATAATCAGAATAAAAACTAAGAGAACTATACTTAATATGCCTATATATTTATAGTGTTTTATTAATTTCATACGTTCACCTATTCGTTATGTAATAATTTTGTAATATATTTTACTATCTTTTTAAACAAATGACAACAAAAAACTTATAATGGATAGTAGTTTATGCGTTCTAAATCAATGTTATTCGAATTATAGAAATCTATGGAGCATTCAATTTGAGTGGAATGTGGATGACTTTATGCAGGTTCAATGATATACTTATATACAAGGAATGCTTTCAGAAACTGTCGGTTTTCGATGTTTCTTGAAAGTAAATTATTTGGTATTTACTTTATACAAGTAAGTGGATTATTTGGTACTTACTTGACACAAGTGCAAAGTGCGGGTTTGAGAGTCGCTATTTGTTATATAGTTTATGTAAGAAATGAGGTTAATTATGAAGTATGAAAAGTTATCCGAAGAAATGGTAAAAAGAATTACTAATGATAGAGAAAATAATTATAAGAACCCATATGCATGTAAAAATACAGATATTATAAGAAGAAACCCTGATATGGATAAGGAGAATCTATGGAGACCTGCATTTGTAAGAGATATTGAGAAGATTATACATAGTCCATATTATAATCGATATGCAGATAAGACGCAGGTATTTTCATTTTATAAAAATGATGATATTACAAGGCGAGCCTTACACGTTCAGTTAGTATCAAGAATTGCAAGAAATATAGGAAACATTCTGGGATTGAATATCGACTTAATAGAAGCGATTGCATTAGGACATGACATAGGACATACACCATTTGGCCACGCAGGAGAGAGAATACTTAATAAAATATACAATGGCAGAACAGGACGATACTTTAATCATAATGTTCATAGTGTACGTGTGCTTGACAATTTATTTGCGAGGAATATAAGCTTACAGACCTTAGACGGAATAATATGTCATAACGGTGAATTTGAGATGCAGGAATACAGACCTAAGAAAGGACTTACATTTGATAAGTACGATGAAATGGTCGAGCGATGTTATACGGATAAAGATGAAATTGATAAACTTATTCCGATGACACTTGAGGGCTGTGTGGTAAGAATCTGCGATATGATTGCTTATCTGGGTAAAGACCGACAGGATGCAAGAAAAGCCGGCTTCATAGACAGCAGTGTTAAGTTCGAGGATAATGGAATCGGTGTGGAAAATGCGGATATGACTAATAATCTGGTGGTAAATATTATCGAGAACAGTTATGGCAAAGATTATCTATATATGGACGAGAAATATTATCAGGCAATCAAGATAGCTAAAAGGGAAAATTATGAGAAAATCTATTTAAACGAGAAGTTAGACAGATTATATTCTGAAAATATTGAGCCGATGTTCTATGAAATATATGATAAGATGATTAAAGATTTAGAAGAGGAAAATAAAAAGTCAGTCATCTATACACATCACATTGATTTTGTTAATTTGAACAGAGGATATTATAAAGATGGAAGAGATTATGCAAATGAGAATAAAGATGATATTGTGGTAGATTATCTGGCAAGTATGACAGATGATTATTTTATAGATTTGTATAAATATCTGTTTCCGAAAGGAAAGTATTCGATTAAATATGTTCCGTATTTTGAAATATAATAATTCTGATTGTGAAATTGTATAGAAATTGCTTGAACATAATTTTTTGAAAATCAATAATTGACATTTACAAACAGCATTAGTATAATAATTTTCAAATGAGTAAAGGCTATGAAAGAGACAGTAAGTCTATGCAGAAAGTTTTAGAGAGTCCCGTATGGTGGAAAGGGATATGAGTAAGCATTGACCGAATATCACTCCGGAGCTGCAGTCCGAAATTATCGTATCTGATTTATATTATTAATTAATAGATACGAATCAGAAGAAGAGTAGAGACTGACGTATTTCCAACGTTAAAGGGAACGCATATAAACATCAGATTATATCTGATATAGTATGTCTGTAACAGGTGGTATAACGTTAGAGAGCTTTCGTCCTATTACAGGATAAGCTCTCTTTTTAGTGTATAGGATTAGGGCATCAAAAGCTCCTTTGAAACTCTAATCGGTATAGGAAATAAATTAAGAAAGGAATTTTAGAATGTACAAGAAAGTATCTACGAATCTCAATTTTGTTGAGAGAGAAAAAGAAATTGGAAAATTCTGGAAAGACAATGACATTTTTAAGAAAAGTATGGAAAACCGTAAAGAGGGAGAGACATATACTTTCTATGACGGACCTCCAACAGCAAACGGTAAACCACATATCGGTCATGTTCTTACAAGAGTTATAAAGGATATGATTCCAAGATACAGAACAATGAAAGGTTATATGGTTCCAAGAAAAGCAGGCTGGGATACACATGGTCTCCCTGTAGAGCTTGAAGTAGAGAAATTATTAGGCTTAGATGGTAAGGAACAGATTGAAGAGTATGGTCTTGATCCATTTATTAAGAAATGTAAGGAAAGCGTATGGAAATACAAAGGAATGTGGGAAGATTTCTCAGGTACTGTTGGTTTCTGGGCTGATATGGATAATCCATATGTAACATATGATGACAATTTCATCGAATCTGAATGGTGGGCATTAAAACAGATTTGGGATAAGAAGTTATTATACAAAGGCTTTAAGATTGTACCTTATTGTCCTCGTTGTGGAACACCTTTATCAAGCCATGAGGTAGCACAGGGATATAAAGCAGTTAAAGAACGTTCAGCAGTAGTACGTTTTAAGGTTGTAGGTGAAGATGCATATTTCCTTGCATGGACAACAACTCCTTGGACATTGCCATCTAACGTTGCACTTTGTGTAAACCCTGATGAGACATATTGTAAAGTTAAAGCAGCAGACGGATATGTTTATTATATGGCAGAAGCTTTATTAGATAAAGTTTTAGGCGGTCTTGCTGAAAAGAAAGGTGTAGAGGGTAAGGATTACGAAGTTCTTGAAACATATAAAGGAAAAGACCTCGAATATAAAGAATACGAACCATTATATAAATGTGCAGGAGATGCAGCAAAGAAACAGAATAAGAAAGCTCATTTCGTAACATGCGACACTTATGTAACAATGTCAGATGGTACTGGTATCGTTCATATTGCACCTGCATTTGGTGAAGATGATGCTAAGGTAGGACGTAATTATGACTTACCATTTGTTCAGTTTGTAGATGGTAAAGGTGATTTGACAGAAGAAACTCCTTATGCCGGATTATTTGTTAAGAAAGCAGATCCAGAGGTATTAAAAGACCTTGATGCAGAGGGAAAATTATTTGATGCTCCAAAATTCGAACATGATTATCCGTTCTGCTGGAGATGTGATACCCCACTTATTTACTATGCAAGAGAATCATGGTTCATCAAGATGACAGCCGTTAAAGATGACCTTGTAAGAAATAATAACACAGTAAACTGGATTCCTGAATCTATCGGTAAAGGACGTTTTGGCGACTGGCTTGAGAATATCCAGGACTGGGGCGTTTCACGTAACAGATATTGGGGAACACCACTTAACATCTGGGAATGTGAATGTGGATGCCAGCATGCTATTGGAAGTCGTGATGAGCTTGAGAAAATGAGTGGTAATCCTAAGGCTCAGACAGTTGAACTTCACAGACCATACATTGATGAGATAACAATTAAGTGTCCAAAATGTGGTAAAGATATGCACAGAGTTCCTGAAGTTATTGACTGCTGGTTTGACTCAGGTGCAATGCCATTTGCACAACATCATTATCCATTTGAGAATAAAGATTTATTTGAGCAGCAGTTCCCAGCACAGTTTATTTCAGAGGCTGTTGACCAGACAAGAGGCTGGTTCTATTCATTAATGGCAGAGTCAACATTATTATTTAACAAAGCACCATATGAAAATGTAATCGTTCTTGGACACGTACAGGACGAAAATGGTCAGAAGATGTCTAAATCAAAGGGAAATGCAGTTGATCCATTTGATGCATTACAGACACATGGAGCAGATGCAATTCGTTGGTATTTCTATACAAACAGTGCACCATGGCTTCCAAACAGATTCCATGATAAAGCCGTTACTGAGGGACAGCGTAAATTCATGGGTACACTTTGGAACACATATGCATTCTATGTACTTTATGCAAATATTGATGAATTCAATCCAATGAATTACACACTTGATTATGATAAATTAAGTGTAATGGATAAATGGTTATTATCTAAGTTGAATTCAACTGTTAAAGCAGTTGATGATAACCTTGATAAATATAGAATACCTGAAGCTGCAAGAGCATTAGATGAATTTGTAGATGAAATGAGTAACTGGTATGTAAGACGTTCAAGAGAACGTTTCTGGGCAAAAGGAATGGAGCAGGATAAGATAAATGCTTATATGACACTTTACACAGCATTAGTAACAATCTGTAAAGCCGCTGCACCAATGATTCCATTTATGACAGAAGACATTTACCAGAACTTAGTAAGAAGTATTGATAAAGATGCTAAGGAAAGTATCCATCTTTGCGACTTCCCTGTAGTAAATGAGAAACATATCGATAAGAAGTTAGAAGAAGATATGGAAGATTTATTAGAGGTGGTTGTTATGGGACGTGCATGCAGAAATGCTTCTAATATTAAGAACAGACAGCCAATTGGCAAGATGTATGTTAAAGCTGACTTCAATTTATCAGAATTCTATACAGATATTATCGCTGATGAGCTTAACGTTAAAAATGTTGAATTTACAGATGATGTAAGAGCATTTTCTTCATACAGCTTTAAACCACAGCTTAAGACTGTCGGACCAAAATTCGGTAAACAGTTAGGAGAAATCAGACAGGCACTTTCGGCATTAGACGGAAATGCAGCAATGGACGAAGTTAATGCAAATGGTTCGTTGAAACTTGATTTACCAAGTGGAGAAGTTGTTCTTGAAAAAGATGATTTACTTATCGACATCGCCCAGACTGAGGGTTATGTATCACAGAGCGACAACAAGATAACAGTTGTTCTTGATACAAATCTTACACCTGAACTTCTTGAAGAGGGCTTTGTAAGAGAAATCATTAGTAAGATTCAGACAATGAGAAAAGAAGCCGGCTTTGAAGTTATGGATAAGATTACAATCTATGCTAAAGGCAATGATAAGGTTACAGACATAATGACAAAGAATAAAGATGGCATTATTTCAGAAGTTATGGCGACTGACTTAGTTATTGGTTCAGTTGAGGGCTATGAGAAAGAATGGAACATCAATGGCGAAGACGTTGTAATGGGCGTTAAGAAAAATTAATTATAAAAACATTATGATGCCGGGGCTTTTGTCCCCGACATCATTTCGTTGAGTTTCGTTGATTTATCATTGAATTATAATTAAGTTAAATAAAAACTGCTGTGTGGCAAAATTCTTGCACATAGCAGTTTTTTTCGTTATTATATACTTAATAATATTATTTATCCTGAACGTTATTATTTATTTAAACAGCATTTTAAGGAAGACTTCTGAATGAAATTATTAATAGCGAAGAATAATGAGAAAGGCGTTTAGAAAGGAGGAATTAGATGAAGATAGAGTATTATTTATTACCGGAAGCTGATTATAAAGGACAATATGACAGAAAAGAGGGACACTTTATAATTAAGACAGGGACTATCGCAGATATGATACACGATAGTAAAATGCTTTGGGACCTCGATTTTGATAAATGTATTCCGGATTATGAGAGATTGAACGACATATTGAGAGAGGGATATTTTCAAAGATTAGCTGAATGGGAACCAATGGAGATTGATAGGGAAGAATATAATGCAATTGTTAAAATGTTATTGGATATACAGATGGACAGACCATATAGAGTTGAAATGTGAAGTTAAAAGTGTGGATTAAGTTGAAATTGATATTGAGTTCTGGGAAGAATGGATAATTAATCTATGTTAAAAGGGAAAAATGTATATTATATGTATTAAAAAGGTGTATTTACGGGATGGGTAAATAAATTACATTTAATTGGAAAAGAATGGTTTATAATGCGATAAAGCTTTGTTAAAGCAATATTAAAAAAAGAAATTTTATTTGTAGATACAAAACAATTGTATGAGCAATAATGCTTGTATGTTGATAATAGTTATGATATATTGTATATATGTAGTGACAAAATAGTTTAAAAATTGTGCATAATTTACAATTTTAGACAGCTCTATTTGAGGTGAGCGAGGCAAATAGGGTAGAGAGGTAAATGGGAAGTATTGTAGCATATGAATTACCATTTATATAGGTAATCGCTCAGAAAAGAGGTTTATATGAATAAAAAAATTAAGAGAGTAGTAAGTAGTGTTTTAGTTGTTAGTGTAGTGTTTTTACTTTTGTTTGGGGAAGCAGCTTATGTTCAGGCAACAGAGGTAAATGAGGAAGCTTATACGATAGAAGATGAAATTGGGGATGTGGTTGAAGAGTTTTATGATGATTTGGAATGGAAAATATCAAATATAACACCGATTTATAATAATATTGGGGAAATTATACAATATGCTATTAACATATCAGCAAATGATATAAATTATGGATATTTTATATATGATATTTCAAATCAGAAATTGATAAAATTTATGGTAGAACGTTATCATGGAGGCTTTGTAGAAACATATTTTCCAGAAGAGAATTTAGAAAATAAGAAAGTTATATTTAAGGATGAATTTACATATGACTTGGTTGATTATGAAAATTCTACAGATGAAGTTGGTGCGTTTTATGATAAATCAATAAATAAAACAAATGAATTATTTAGTATTTTTTTAGATAATTATCAATACATATTAAATGATTATAAATTAGCATTATCAAGATATATACCTAGAGTATACAAATTTGGTCAGGATTATTGTGATGAAATAAATAAAGAATATTGTTGTGCGGCTGTTGCTATACTAAATGTATTAGCACATTATAATTGTTTTAAGACATGGGATAAAGATTCTATATTGTGGGCATATTATACAATTTATTCAATGGGAGGTGTAAAAAAATATGGGCAAGAATATGTAATGAATCAAAATAATATAGGATATGTTGTAAGTACATTTGCTAAATGGTATGGAAAAATTAATAATATGCCATATTCTGCACAGAATAATCCATCAAGTGCATTTTTTGTAGATGCAGTAAATAATAAATATCCATCTATATTGGGAATATCTACAAAATGTTATAGTGATGATAATAAAAGATGGGAAATTTGTGGACATGCAGTAACAGTATATGGATATTTGCGGTTTAAGTCAAAAAAGAATAATTCTTCGAAATATTTCCTATGTGTTGCTAATAGTTGGGATACAGGTGTAATTGAATATATAGCATATGATGATATAAGACTTCATTCGTCTTATGGAATAAAATTTATGCATGTTTATAAATAATTATTTATTAACGGAGGTGCGGTATGAGAATTAAGTTAAAAGAATATAAAGAACTTATATGCGTGATAGGTGTCGTAATCTTAGTGGCAGCCATTATTTTCGTGAGAAAATATAATGGTAATAAGACGGATAAAGTGGAAGATATACATATAGATGTTGATACCGGGGATATACAATATGCAACAGTATCAGGCAGAGGACACAAATATACAATTTATAATAAAGAAACAATACAAGAGATAATAGACAAAATTAATGCTGAAACTATAGTAAAGAATGGTAAGAAACATCAATTTTCAACAAGTGACTATGGAATAGGCATTTATACTGCCGGTGGTGAACATATTGGGCTGGTTATAGGAAGAGAATCGGCAGGATATAATGGCAGGAAATATTATTTTCAAGATGAGGGAAAACTACAAGATGAAATAAGGGATATGCTAAAGTATTGCGGAAAAGCTTTGCCAATAATAAAAGCAGATGAAGATGTTGAATTCAGTGCAAAAGGAATAGAATTTACACAAAACGAAGCAATTGGTGAATATAATACATTATTAACGGCGAAACCTATAGAAAAGGAACAGTTTAAAGATAGTGAGCAGTATTATTGTATAAAAACTGCATATTCCCAGGAAATATATGTCTATTATGTTGAAAATGAGATATACATAAAATATACAGATTATCATGCCGGAGTGTCAGATGTCGATGAAAATGGAAATGAGGTACCGATTGTAAAGCAGTGGTATTATGTGATTGATAAGATATAACAATAAACATTTACTTTAAAATCATCTTAAATATATGTTTTTGGAAAATCAAATATCAGTGAAAAACTGACCAATTGTATAATTTATCTCCTAATATGATTGAAAATAATAAAAAATCACGATATAATATACCTTATATTGGGAATTAGCAAAATATTATGTATTAAGAGAAGGATTTTGCGAATTATATATTACAGTTGCAACAAGGAGTGGTTGCAGAATGGAGGATTATAATGGATACTTTTTCCAAAGCAGAATTCAAAAAAGAAGTAAATGATTATGTGAAGATTACTTCACGTAAGACATTAGATGAAGCATCACAGTTAGAGAAATATCAGGGTGTTGCTTATGCACTGAAAGATTTTATCATTGACCAATGGATTGCAACTCATAAAGAATATGAGAAACAGGACGCTAAGACAGTATACTATTTGTCAATGGAATTTCTTATGGGTAGAGCATTAGGAAATATTATTATAAATCTTGCAGCAAGAAAAGAGATTAAAGAAGCTATTGAAGAATTAGGACTTGACTTAAATGCTATTGAAGATCAGGAACCTGATGCAGCACTTGGTAATGGTGGTCTGGGACGACTTGCAGCATGCTTTTTGGATTCGCTTGCAACTTTAGGCTATCCTGCATATGGTTGCGGAATTAGATATAAGTACGGAATGTTTGAACAGAAGATAGAGGATGGTTATCAGGTTGAGGTGCCTGACAATTGGTTAAAGAATGGTAATCCATTTGAAGTAAGACGTGAAGAATATGCCTGTGAAGTTAAATTTGGTGGATATATCAGAGTAGAACGTGGAGAAGATGGAAGAGAGCATTTCATTCAGGAGAATTATAGCTCTGTAAAGGCTATTCCATATGATTTACCAATCGTAGGATATGGCAATAACGTGGTAAATACACTTAGAATCTGGGATGCTGAACCAATGCAGCATTTTATGCTTGATTCATTTAACAAAGGTGATTATCAGAAAGCAACAGAGCAGGAAACTCTTGCTAAAAACATTGTTGAAGTATTATATCCTTGTGATGACCATTATGCAGGTAAGGAATTAAGACTTAAACAGCAGTATTTCTTCGTATCAGCAAGTGTACAGACAGCTATTAAGAAATATATGGATAATCATGATGATGTCAAGAAGTTATATGAGAAAGTTGTATTCCAGATGAATGATACTCATCCAACTATAGCAGTTGCGGAGATAATGAGATTATTAATGGACGAATACGAACTTAACTGGGATGAGGCATGGGACGTAACAACTAAATGTTGTGCATACACAAACCACACAATTATGAGTGAAGCACTTGAGAAATGGCCTATAGAATTATTCTCAAGATTATTACCAAGATGTTATCAGATTGTTGAAGAGATTAACAGAAGATTTGTACTTGAGATTCAGAATAAATATCCTGGTAATCAGGAGAAGATTGCTAAGATGGCAATTATATATGACGGACAGGTTAAGATGGCTAATCTTGCAATCTGTGCAGGATTTTCTGTAAATGGTGTTGCAAAACTCCATACAGAGATACTTGAGAAACAGGAATTAAAAGATTTCTATGAAATGATGCCACAGAAATTCAATAATAAGACAAATGGTATCACACAGAGAAGATTCTTATTACATGCTAATCCATTATTAGCTGACTGGGTAACAAGTAAGATAGGTGATGACTGGGTAACAAATCTTGCACATATTAAGAATTTAGAGATATATGCAGATGATAAGAAGTGCCAGAAAGAATTTATGAATATCAAATACCAGAATAAGGTAAGACTTGCAAAATATATTAAAGAGCACAATGGAATAGATGTAGATCCACGTTCGATATTTGATGTTCAGGTTAAACGTTTACATGAATATAAACGTCAGCTTCTCAACATTCTTCATGTAATGTATTTATACAATGAGATTAAAGAACATCCTGATATGAAATTTTATCCAAGAACATTTATATTTGGTGCAAAAGCAGCAGCAGGTTACAGAATTGCGAAACTTACAATTAAGCTTATTAACAGCGTAGCAGATGTAATTAATAATGATAAATCAATTGATGGTAAAATCAAGGTTGTATTTATAGAGAATTACAGAGTATCAAATGCTGAGATTATATTTGCGGCAGCAGATGTAAGTGAACAGATTTCAACAGCAAGTAAGGAAGCATCAGGAACAGGTAATATGAAATTTATGTTAAATGGTGCGCTTACACTTGGTACAATGGATGGTGCAAACGTAGAAATCGTAGAAGAAGTTGGCAAGGAAAATGCATTTATCTTCGGTATGAGTTCTGATGAAGTTATCAATTACGAGAACAATGGCGGATACAATCCAATGGATATCTTTAATAACGATATGGACATCAGAAAAGTGCTTATGCAGTTAATCAATGGTTTCTATTCACCACAGGATCCTGACAGATTCAGACCTATTTATGATTCATTATTAAATACTAATTACACAGACAGAGCAGACAGATACTTTATTCTTAAAGATTTCAAGTCATATGATGAAGCACAGAAGAAAGTAGAAGCAGCTTACAGAGATGAAGCAGGCTGGGCTAAGTCAGCAATTATCAATGTAAGTAATGTTGGTAAATTCTCATCAGACAGAACAATTGAGGAATATGTTCAGGATATCTGGAAACTTGATAAAGTAAAAGTTGAGGTTTAGTTGTAAGAAATATATAATGTTATTTTTAAGACAATTTAAAATATATGACTTAAGATTTTTAGGTATATCGTCATAAATATATAAAATGAGCTATACACAATTCAATTAATGAAAAGTATATGGCTCATTTTTTACTTACTAGGAAATTTCGTTGAAATTGTCTTAGTAAGCAAAAACGCTCCGCAAGGAGCGCACTGCGCGGAACAGAAAATGTTGCTATCGCAACCTGCAATCAAAAATATTACTATGAGAGAAGCTATCGTTAACTGTAATTTTGATGAAGATTTCTTTGAAGGAATTGATCATCCGGAGGGATATATTCAGGATGCCTGGTTTCTATACAACATGAGAAAAGGTTTTGAGCTCTTTAATGAGATGCTGGGAATTCTCGGGGACGAAAAAGAAGAGTTTGTCCTGATTATAAGCGGAAAAAAGAAGATTGATGACGAGAACTATGGTTACAGTGAGGAATACGAGGACGATGATGTGGGTTTCATCGCTGATGATGAGGACAACGAACCCGTATAACAAAGAACAGGCATAATGCCTGGGGTAGTCTTCGGATTGCCTTTACATAGTCTCCACTTTCGAAAAATAAAATATTTTGTGTTTTTGAAATCAACCTCTTGCATATACTATTAGTAGACAGTATAATAAGTACATCGAAGCAGTTTCAAGAAATGAAAAATCTTCGAATTTTGAAAGCGAGTGACGATATGAAAATAATTACAAGAGCAAAGTATCTCGACAGAATCATTGAACTGAATGGTACTCCTGACATCAAGATCATCACGGGCATTCGTCGATCTGGTAAGTCCAAGCTGATGCAGGCGTATATTGAGTATCTGAAAAGCCATTTTGAAAATATCAATATCATCTTCATTGACTTCATGGATTTGGCGTATGAAGAAATCAAGGAATACCATGCCTTACACGCCTATGTGGAAGAACATTATCAGGAAGGTAAAACGAACTACCTGTTTGTAGACGAGGTTCAGATGTGTCCAAAGTTTGAGTTGGCAATCAACAGCCTGTACTCTAAGGGAAAATACGACATCTATGTAACTGGCTCCAATGCTTTTCTGTTGAGTGCGGATCTAGCAACTCTGTTTACCGGACGCTATACTGAAATTCATGTGTTTCCTTTCAGCTTCCAAGAATATAGCCAATATTATGATGATGTTAGTGACAAAGATAAACTCTTTGATGATTACGCTATCAAGGGCGGTTTAGCAGGTTCTTACGCTTACAGAACCGAAAAAGACAGAACAAACTATATCAAAGAGGTATACGAAACGATTGTTACAAGGGATTTGGTGCAGAAATATGCACTCCCGGACACTTTAGTTTTACAACATCTGAGCGAGTTCCTTATGGATAATATCAGCAACCTGACTTCTCCTAATAAGGTCAGTCAGCTGCTGACAGCAAATGAGACTCCAACCAATCATGTAACCGTCGGCAAGTACATTAAGTATTTGTGTAATGCTTTTGTATTTTATGATATTAAGAGATACGACATCCGAGGCAAGAAATACCTTGAAAGCTCTGAAAAGTTCTATCTTTGTGACAGTGGTATTCGATATGCAATACTGGGAAGCAGAAATATGGATTACGGCAGAGTATATGAAAACATCGTTTGCATCGAGCTTCTTCGCCGTGGATACGATGTCTATGTCGGCAAGCTCTATCAAAAGGAGATCGACTTTGTTGCTCAGAGAGGCAATGAGAAGATTTATATTCAGGTCAGCGACAACATTTCTGGACAGGAAACATTTGAGAGAGAATGCTCTCCTCTGCTTCAGATCCGAGATGCTTATCCGAAAATGATTATTGCCAGAACCAAACATCCAAAATATAGCTATGAAGGAATCGAAATTCATGATATAGCTGATTGGTTGCTACAAGAATAAACAAGGCGAAATATCTTCGTCATTCTCTTTTGAAATGATGGAGATATTTTTATGTTGATGGAGATTAAGGGACAGGAAACTGTGTCAGGTTGCAAAAATCCTTTCCGAACTTTTCACATAGCAGTTATGCACTATGGTGTGTGGCTGCTTATTTTTTACTTTATAGGATTAGGGTGTCAAAAGCACCTTTTAATATTTGATTTTGCTTGTACTTTGAAAATTTAACACGAATTTGTGAAAGATATGATTTTTATGCCTACAATTCATTGATATTTTGAAACCGTGGTTCATTGATTTTATGCTGTTTTCTTATTTGAAGTATACGAATCTAAGCTATTGGTATAATCTAATAGCTTTTGAAAATCTAATGCTGCTATTTTAAATCCAAAGAATAGCCGGGTACGTTTTTTAACATGTACAGGTATCTTATCCACATGATATCTTCGGCGCATCTTTGGCAACTACGGTTTTAGAATCACATTTATTAGGTTTGGCATAAACATAGAAACAATGTTTGTACTTTAAATAACATAAGGCTTTGATTTTCTTGAAAGAGGGGTCAAGCCGGCTTTCCATTTCATTAAGTAAAGCGGTACGGAAAGCATTTCGGAGGTATGTATAATTAAAATGCGTGATATTGTGCCAACCCCCATTATCGCTGTAGCCACCTTCGGAAATCAGACAGTGAATGTGAGGATTCCATTTGAGATCTCTTCCAAAAGTATGGAGAACCATGATATATCCTGGAGTGAAGTTCATGGATTTATTGATTTTAAAGAACATATGTGAAACAACGTTGGCAACAGAATGAAAAAGACAATTAAGCAGAGTTCTGTATTGAAGGAAAAATCACGAAGATTTTCATCAATCGTGAAGACACAGTGTCTGTGGTGGACATTATTTAAAAGACATAGATGTAGTGCGTTCCATAGAATACTTGTTACCGCAAGTGGGGCAGAAACGGCTATGGCAACGAAAAGGAACGAACTTAAGTTTTCCGCATTGTGGGCAGCCATACATAGTACCGCCAAAAGAAGGATTACCACAGTTGATCATTTTTTCGATATTTTCCATCTCATAAAATCTGGGATGAAGAGTATATTTAATTTCTTCATAATAGTCTGTAAAGATTCTTTGTAATATATTCATATGTCTATTATGCAGGAAAATGAAGAAAAAGCCCCCTTAAGATTGAGGGCAGGGGAGTTGAATAGGCGAAGCCTATTTTTTATATAAAAAATTGCAGTTCAGGGCATGAGAATTGCAGTTCAGGGCAGATTGCTTCTGAAATATTGTAAAATAAAAACAATAATTGTATTTTCTACAGTTTTGATATTATTATCCTCTTGTAGTAATAAATCTGAAACTGAATCAAAAGAGAATGAGAGTAAATCAGAAAATACAAGTTATGTCTTTGAATCAGTAGATACAGAAGATACAAGTACAGAAGAAATCAGCACAGATGAGGCAGGTAACATTATTCAGGAAGAAGAAAGTAAATTTCCAAGACCAGAATATAAAATTAATAAATCCAATATTTATAAAATGAATGATGAAGTATCTATAAATTGTATGGATATTTATGGAGTTACTTGGATAAAGAAATTTAAAATAAATAACGTAACAATTTCATCGGAATTGCCAGAAGGAATTACGAAAGAACAAGTGAATTATTTTGATGAAAAAACAAATGAGAATGGTACACTACTAAATAAACAATACATATTTATGAATATATCAGTAAAAAATGAAAGTCAAAATGAAGTGGTATAGTATTTAAACTCAGGAAACTTTATTGAATTAAATGATGAAATGAAAGTTATAGATTCAACAAACGAAGCGAGATACCAGAGTCTTTACGATACATCAAAACAGGGCATTAAAGATTATTTTAGAATAATATTAAAACCAGAAGAAGAAATAGAAGTAACAATAGCTTATATATGTAACAAATCAATGGCAGAATCAGATAGTATATATTATATGCTGGATGGAACAGATATAAATTCTGAAGATATAAAAGCATTCAAGATTGATATACAGAAATAAATAAGAGAAATGAGGAATGTTTAGACGTGAAAGATATGAAAGGCATTTTTAAAAATGAGATGAAGAGAGCATTTATAAATAGGAATATGTTTATAGCTGTCTTTATAGGCTGCGTAATTGCAGTAATGCAGGTGATTAAATGTAGTATACCGGCAATAGAATCTCTTAAATTATATGAGTTATATGGAAAGGCGGAATATCCGGACTCGTTGTTTAATACGTGGATAGGCGGGGTTGGATATACATATCATGCTGTATTATATACCATATTAATTCCGCTTATTGCAATATTTCCGTATGCGGGAAGTTTATATCAGGATATAAAAAGTGGATATGTGAAAATCATATTTACAAAAGTTAGTAAGAAGAAGTATTTTGTATCAAAGATTATTGCTGCTTTTCTGAGCGGTGGAACAGCCGTTGTAATTCCACTAATTTTAAATTTGTTTTTGACAGCATTATTTGTACCGGCATTACGACCGGATGCATCTACTATGATGTTCTCAATTAATGATGGTTCAATGTTTAGTGATATTTATTATAGTAAACCATTTGTATATATATTGTTGAAAATTATATTTGCCTGTATTTTTGGAAAACTATATATTCATTTGAACAGTTTTTCAGAATCGACCAGCCGGCAGCAGGCATTTCAATAGGCTTTGTCCTTGGCAAATGTATGCTATTCTTTATAGTTTCATTGGGAATGTTAGTAGTGGAGGCAAAACGTGAAGAAATATATTAGCAGAATTAAGTTGTTTATGAATCTCAATCTGAAGATATATATAATTACTTTTGTTGCACTTATGATGTCAGATTATTCATTTATGTATAACGAGAAAAATATATCGTTTATGTCATTTGAGTTTTCTAAGGCTGACGTATTTATGTTATCAGTCAATGGTTACTATAGTCTGGCATTGGCGGTATTCGTGTATCTGATATTTATTAATTATAATCGTAACAATATAGAAAGAAGTGCGATGCTTAAATTTAGGAATTTTAATAATATCTGGATATGTAAATGTGTTGCATTAATGGTGAAAACATTATGCTTTACATTAATATTTATGTTATCTGAATTCATTATTGCAATAAATTTATCAGACGGGAATAATTGTAACTTCAATAGTACAAGAAGTATATTCTATTATATAAATGAGGGTAAAATGCCCGACAGAAATATAAAATTATCATATATTATATGTGTAAGTAGTATATACATATTTATATTGTTTATGGCAATTGGAATGATTAATTTATTAATGAACTGGTTAGAAATAAATAAGCATATATCCTTGATTGTAACAATATTTCTGGTAATTATCGTACAGGTCACAGGAATAATTAATACATATAATCTGTCCTATGATAAATTGCTTATGAGAACGGAATGGATATTTATGTATCTGGCAATTGTAGTGATATTAAGCATATTTATTGGAAGTCTGTATTGCAGAAAAAAGGAGTGCATAAATGCGTAACAGGATATTTCTAAGGCTGATTAGAAGAGATACAAAAGAAGTATTCAGAAAGAATTTAATATTTATCGTATTTCTTATAATATTCTTATTTATGGAAAATATGAATCTGAGAAATACATTTACGGATATGGGTTATTCAGTAAAAGACATAGGTATATTCGACTTTTATGTATATTTATTCAGAGGAATGAAAGTTTATACTCCTGAAATTGGTGGAAGATTTGAAATAGAAATGGATTGGCTTATATTACAGATATTTCCGGTTCTGATTGTAATTTCATATCTAAAGAGAGATTTATATCAGATGGGATATCAGACACTTATTAAATCAGGAAGTAGAAAATTATGGTGGAATGAAAAGTGTCTGTGGATATGTGAATTTGTCTTAATGATTTACGGAATTATATATGCGTTTGGTTTCATAAATTATTACGGCTGCAGAAACACTATAAATAAATCATTGTGGGAAGAGTCATATGGAATAATATTTAAAAATTGTAGTCATATGGATTTTATAATGATGTTTGTAATATCCCAGATATTAAATGCAATGTTTATGACATTGTTTATTTCATTGATTAGCATAACGGTTAATGAGATTATTGCAATAGTGGTCTGTGTATTTATAAATGTCATTACACTTTATTATACTACACCATATTTGCTTGGTAACAATACAATGATTTTAAGAAATTTCATATGTATTATGGGCGAAATTAATATTAATCATTGTTATATTACATATTGTATATTGGTGCTTTTAGTTATTGTTATAGGGAATATTTATATAGAAAAATGTGATTTCAGAAATGCTGAAACACGCACAAGAGAATAGGTTAAAAATATAGATAAGAATGTTAAGAAAGGCAGATGGGTGAATTAAATGATAAAAATAGAGAATTACTCAAAGAAAATTAAGGATACAGTAGTTTTGGAAAATATAAATATGGTATTAAATGATGGAATGATATATGGTATTCAGGGCGAAAATGGCTCGGGCAAGACTATGTTAATGAGAGGCATATGTGGTCTTATAAAGGGAAGCGAGGGCTGTATAACCATTGATGGTAAAGTTATTGGTAAAGATATTTCATTTCCGGAAGACATAGGTGTATTGATTGAGAACCCGTCTTTTATTCCTAAATATACAGGTTATAAAAATCTGAAATTAGTTGCAGATATCCAGGGAAAAGTTGATAAAGAAGAGATAAAAAAAACATTACAAAAAGTAGGGTTAAAGCCTGATGACAAAAGAACTTACAAGAAATATTCTCTTGGAATGAAGCAGAGGCTTGGTATTGCATGTGCAATTATGGGTACACCTAAGCTTATTATTTTAGATGAGCCATTTAATGGACTTGATGAAAAAGGTGTGCTGCAGATACGTGATGTTATCAAGGGACTTAAGCAAAAGAATTGCATAGTGATAGTTGCGTGTCATGATAAAGAGCAATTAGAGTATTTGTCAGATGAGATATATGTAATAAAAGAAGGAAAATTGCAATAGATATAAGATGTCTGAAAGCAGGTTTTATACATAATGAGAAATATAAAGATATAGAGGTTGAAAAATATAAGTGCCAGAAAAGAGGTTGAAGTAATGAATAAACGATTGAAGAAAATATTAATTATATTAGGAAGTCTGATAGGGATTGTGGTTGTGGTTCTATCAGTAAAGCGTATCACATATATTAATAATAAATATCCTAATCCCCCAATAGTAGTATTTAAGCAGGGAGAAGATATTCAGGGGAGTAATCTGAAGATAAAAGTTGTGGATAGCGATATAATGGACAAGGAAGTTTTTGAAAAAAACTATGCTGAATTTGATGAAAATCCTGATAATGAACAATTAATGAATCAGGAAATGAAAGTGATGGTTGTAAAATTTAATGTTGAAAATAACGGTGATAAAATCAGCAGATTTGTATTTACTAATTTCATTGCACAGTCAGGAGGCTGGTCAAATGGCTGGAATCTTGAGATGTATCGAAAAATAAATGATTATAATGAAAATTCGATTGAAGTAAAACCTGGCGAAAGTAAGGAATTAAAGCTGGTATATTGTATGTATAAGAGCCAGTTTAAGAAAAGCCATTGGAACAATCTTGAATCAAGAAAATTCTACATTATTATGAGCAGCTATCCGGTGAATAACAGAATTGAATTGAGTATTAAGCGATAGGATAATATTAGGGCGTCAAAATGGTGCGTTGTACCAAATATGCACAATATAAATTTTTTGATACTCTAATCAGGCATAATAAATTAACGTGACATTAATTGGAGGGATTATGAGAAAATATTTAATAAGAAATCGAAGAAAGATAGGCATTATATTTATAATAGCCTTCTTTTTTATTATGTTTCCATATACTGTAACAATGATAAATTTTGGCAAAACCAGAGGTGTAGTATATGAACCTGAAACATATGGTAAAAGCGTGGTAATTAAAAATAATAATAAAACTATGGAAATAGATGTAGAAATGTTTGTGCCGCTTGTAGTCTATTCAATGATGCCTGTCCAATATGAAAAAGAAGCTTTGAAAGCCCAGATGGTAATAATAAGGACATTTATTCTGTACAAAATGGGAGATAATAATTCAATAGATGTGGACGAACTTACACTACCATATACTACATACAGTGAATTAGAAAAAAAATGGGGCAAAAAGTATGAGAAAAATTACAATTATACAATGAAGTTGTTAGTAGAAACTAATCGTGAAACTATCTATTATGATGGAAAAAATATTTGTCCATATTATCACGAATTAAGTGCAGGTATAACGAATACAGGTGAAGAACCATATTTAAAAAGTGTTGATTCATCAGCAGATAAGGAGAATAAGAATTTCAATAAAATCGCATATTTTACAATGGACGAAATAAGAGAAAAATTAAAGAATATCATTAATCCGGATATAAGTGATGAAGATTTATCAGGCTCAATCAAAGTTAATTACGAGGAAAATGGCGAATATGTAAGAACTGTAAGCATTGGAGATAATATAATTCTTGCTAAAGACTGGTCAGAAATCTTTAATCTGCCATCATATGCATTTGCAGTGGAGAACTTCTCGGGTGGCTTTAAGATGAGTTCTAAGGGAATAGGTGACGGCAAAGGTTTAAGTGTAAATGGTGCATTAAAAATGGCAAAAGATGGAAAAGGGTATAGGGACATTTTGAAATATTATTATTCAGAGGTTGAAATCAGATAGAGAAAGGTATTATATATGCTACAACAAATTTATATTACATCAAAATGAAAAATGCAAAGAATAAATAGCCTCAATGTGGGAACAATACCATTATACAAATATCTTAAAAACAAACATATAGAATATTTGAAAGGATTGGTGTAATGGTGAGAGATAATTATAAAAAGAATCAGAAACGCAAAGAATTTATCATTGTGACATTTGCATGTTGTATTTGTCTTTCGGCAATTGCAATAGGAACAAGTGTTATTAATAAGAAATCTGATAAAACCGAGAAAGACACAAGTAATATTGTAAATCTGAATGAGACAACGAACAGATTAGAAGGAGACAGCGAAGAAGAAACAACGGAAAATATTGCAGTTGATGGTTCGGTAAATAAAGAAACGCTTGAAGACAATAATACATCGGGAATAAAGACAGATTCATCTTCATATTCAGGCAAACATTCACAAAATGATGAAAAAAATAGTGGAGAAAATAATCAGTGTAATACTCAAAATGGAAATGACGGCACTTCACAGACAGGCTCTGATGACGAAGTAAAAGATGTGGCAGGAATGGTTTCTAAATTATCATTTGGCACAGACAGTAAATTAGGGTGGCCGGTTGAAGGAAGTATAATATTAGATTACAGTATGGATAGTACAATCTATTTTCCTACACTTGATTCTTACAAATGCAATCCTGCAATAGTTATCCAGAGTGAGGCAGGAACAAATGTCTTAGCAGGCGTTAAAGGTGTAGTTAAAGAAGTTTCTTCTAACGACGAAATAGGTAATTATGTCGTCTTAGCCCTTGGAAATGATTATGAATTAACTTTAGGACAGTTAGAAAATGTGGAACTTAAAGAGGGCGATATGGTAAATGAAGATACATGTATAGGAGTTGTGGCTAATCCTACAAGATATTATTCAAATGAGGGAAGTAATTTATACTATGAGCTGACTAAAGCAGAAGAACCATGTGACCCATTGGATTATTTGTCATAATGAAAATGTAATATCATAAAAAATGTAATCATAAAAATATAATCATTGAAAATGCATATTTAAAAACAAAATATTATCAAACATTTGACTTAAGAATCAATATAATTATAAAACACCTAAATATTGAGTAACTATTTAAAGCTACGTGAATAAAATATATCATAAAAAGATTAATAAAATTCGCATTTATCCATTATACAGTTTCAAAAGTGGGTAGTGCTTTAAATAGATAGCAGGCCATTGGCCTGCGATTACATATGTTGATGGAGTGAGAGTAATCGTTAATTGAGTCGTTACAAAGCATTTGTAAATATAGGGTGGATTTGCTATAATAAAATTAATATTTTACACAGGGATTTGCGGAGGTAAGTAAAGATGGCAGAATCAGATAACGGCAAAGATTTAATTAGCGTATTATGGAATGGAGCAGATATTTTGCGCTCTAAAATGGATGCAAATGAGTATAAGGATTACTTATTAGGAATAGTATTTTATAAGTATTTATCAGATTCTTTTCTGATTGAAGTATATGATTTAATATATGATGAAAGACCTGAAAATCTAAAAGAAGCATTAGAGGCATATAAAGAGGCATTAGAATATGAGAGTGCAGAAGTATTAAAAGGACAGATAAAGTCAAGATGTCATTATATAATAGAACCCGAATTGACATATACAAGTTTTGCAGAGGCGGCAAAAAATAATGCATTTAATCGTGAACAGCTACAAAAAGGATTTAACAATATTGAGCAGAGTGATCCTTTATTTGCAGATTTATTTACGGATATTGATTTATATTCTAACAGACTTGGGACAGGCGATCAGAAACAGAGTGATACAATATCTAACCTGATTAAGGAGATTGATAAAGCAGATTTACTTAATTCTGATACAGAAGTGCTTGGAAATGCATATGAGTATTTGATTGGACAATTTGCTTCTGAAACAGGAAAAAAAGCAGGAGAATTCTATACACCTCAGGCGGTATCAAAGATTTTAACGAAAATAGCAATTGCAGGTCAGGAATCAAAGAGAGGTCTGTCTATATACGACCCATGTATGGGTTCAGGCTCACTTTTATTAAATGCTAAGAAATACTCGACAGAGCCACAGTATATCAGATATTACGGACAGGAATTAAATGTGTCTACATACAATCTGGCGAGAATGAATATGTTTTTGCATGGAGTTGATCCACAGAACCAGACTCTTCGTAATGGTGATACACTTGATGGAGATTGGCCTACAGGAGAAGAGACAGATTTCAATATGGTACTTATGAATCCACCATATTCTGCTAAATGGAGTGCAGCACCAGGCTTCCTACAAGATGAAAGATTTAGTGATTACGGAGTACTTGCACCTAAATCAAAAGCAGATTATGCATTTTTACTTCATGGATTATATCATCTTAAGAATAACGGAACTATGGCTATTGTTTTACCACATGGAGTGTTGTTCAGAGGTGCAGCCGAGGGCAAAATAAGAGAAAAATTACTTAGAGCAGGGAATATATATGCTGTTATCGGACTTCCTGCAAATTTATTCTATAATACTTCTATTCCAACCTGTATTGTCGTATTAAAGAAACATAGGGATGGACGAGATGTGTTATTCATAGATGCATCAAAAAAGTTTGACAAGGGCAAGAAACAGAATTCAATGACAGATGAACACATAGAAGAAGTCATTAATTTATATAACAACAGAGAAACAGTCGAGAAAGAAGCTTATCTGGCAAGCTTTGAAGATATAGAAAAGAATGATTTTAATCTCAATATTCCACGATATGTTGATAATTTCGAAAAGGAAGAAGAAATAGATATAAATGCATTACTTGATGAAATGAAGCAGACCGATGAAGAAATTGTACAGACAGAGACGGAGTTTGTGTCACTTCTTAAGGAACTCACAACTTCGGATGAAAATATTATGGCTTCTTTGGAACGCTATATTAGTATGATGGAGAGGTGATGAGTATGAAAAAACCAAAGATTAGATTTAAAGGTTATACGGAAGATTGGGAACAGCGTAAGTTGGGGGATATAGCTGATGTAACAAAACTTGCGGGGTTTGAATTTACTGAACATGTTGTCTATTCAGATGAGGGCAATATTATCGCATTGCGAGGATTGAACATAAAAAATGGTCAGTTGATTTTAGATGATGTTAAGTATATAGATGGAAGTAATTTTTCTAAACTAAGTCGTAGTAAGTTATTTATAGATGACATCATGTTTACCTATGTCGGTACTGTTGGTGAAGTAGCTATAATCAAGGAAAATGATAGATTTTATCTTGCACCGAATGTTTCGAGAATTAGAGTTAAAAGTGATGATTCACCCAAATTCATTAGCCATTATATGAGGACAGATAATTTTAAAAACAAGGTGATTTTTCCGTTAATTGCAACTTCATCACAGCCAGCACTAAGCATGGAAAATATTAGAAAATTTACTATTAATATTCCTATAAGCAGAGAAGAACAAGACTGTTTAGCAAAATATTTTGATAACCTCGACCAACTCATCACTCTTCACCAGCGAAAGTGTAATCAAGCTAAAAAATTAAAAAAATATATGCTACAAAAAATGTTTCCACAAAATGGTGAAAAGATTCCGGAGATTAGATTTGATGGATTTACTGACGATTGGGAACAGCGTAAGTTGGGGGATATATGTCAAGTTATAATGGGACAATCTCCTGATGGTTCAACATATAGTGAAGAACCAAGTGATTATATTTTAGTTCAAGGGAATGCTGATTTAAAAGATGGATGGGTAGAACCAAGAATTTGGACTACACAAAAGACAAAAACTGCACAGGCAGGAGATTTGATTATGAGTGTTCGCGCACCAGCAGGAACAATGGGTAAAACTGCCTATGATGTAGTACTTGGCAGGGGCGTGGCAGGGATTAAAGGCAACGAGTTTGTATATCAATCACTTGTAAAAATGGATTCCGATGGTTATTGGAAAAAGATGGCTGCTGGATCAACTTTCGAATCTATAAATTCAGATGTTGTAAAAAATGCAGAAATGCCTATACCGCAAGATATAGAGGAACAAGGTAAAAACGGTTTATGTTTTATGACCCTCGACCACCTCATCACTCTTCACCAAAGAAAGTGCGATGAAATGAAAAAAATCAAGAAATTTATGTTGCAAAATATGTTTGTATAGGAGGAAATGTGCAAAATGAACAAAATTATTTTATATCATGGTACTCCTAACAAGGTTGTTGAACCAATATTTGGTGGTGGCGATGATAAACATGATTATGGAAAAGGATTTTATTTGACTGAAAATATAGAGCTCGCTAAGGAATGGGCGGTATGCAGACCAAATGAAACTAATGGATGGGTTCACAAGTATGAATTAGATTGCGAAGGTTTAAAAATATTAGATTTTCAGGAAAAAGATGTTTTGTCATGGCTTGCAGAATTGATGAAACATCGTGATGCGGCAGATACGAAACGATATAGAATGTTGGCAAAAAAATTTATTGAAAAATATGGAATAGACACCAACGAATATGATGTTATAAAGGGATGGCGTGCTAATGCATCATATTTCTATATTGCTAAAGAATTTGTTAGAGATAACATAGATATGGATATACTTGAAGAATTACTTTCTCTTGGTGGATTGGGAATTCAGTATTGTATAAAATCAGAATTAGCATATTCAAAATTGCATGAAATTTGTGAAGATTTGCTTTTGGTAAATTACAATGAGTTCAATAATAGATATAATCTGAGAGATGTTGAAGCTAGAAAGAATATGCGAAATTTAGTGAATTCTGATGCTAATAAAGTAACTAAAGTATTTAGTACACTGTTCGAGAGGTGATGAAAATGAGAGCATACTCAGATGTATATTTAGGAGATGTTGTAGAGAATCAAGGAAAATTATTTGATTATGTGGCACAGGAATATCCTGATAAAGATACTGAGGATTTCATACAAACATATATGGCAAGTAAAACCAGAAGAAGCATAGATGAAGCGAAAGCATATGTTAATACCATGGATTCTATGGAATTATGGAAATATTTTCAAGAAAATGAACAATATAAATTAAAACCCGGAAAAGCACTTGATGGTTTTTTGCCAGACTGGGTAGGCGAATTTTATGCATACTATCAATGGTATTATAATAAGCCTAGTGATGAAATTGTAAAAAAAATACCAATTGATTTTTTGAAGAAAGCATATTACGGACTTCATGACCTTGATTTAGATTTGGCGGTTCAGAAAGTTGGTGAGGTATAGTGAACATAATATGTTTTCATAACCCTGATGAAGAAAATGGATTTTTAAGTAATTGGTATCTTTCTAAATTTGTAGTAAACGAAATAGAATACACATCAATGGAACAGTATATGATGTATCAAAAGGCAATTTATTTCAATGATAATGATATTGCAGAACAGATTTTAGAAACACAAGATGTAGCACAAATTAAAGGTTTAGGTCGTCTTGTATCAAACTACAATGATAATATTTGGAATGGTATTAGACAAATCATTGTTTATGAAGGATTAATTGCTAAATTTACACAGAATGAAAATCTTTATAAAAATTTAAAAGATACAAAAAATGCAATATTAGCAGAATGTGCAGTAAGGGATTGCATTTGGGGAATCGGATTATCTATGACTGACCCTAAAAGATTAGATATAAACGAATGGAAAGGGCAAAATTTACTGGGATATTCACTAATGTTGGTTAGAAATAAGCTAAAATAATGGCTATAGATTGGGAACAGCGTAAGTTGGGGGAGGTTGCAGCTTCTTTTGAATACGGATTGAATGCAGCAGCAAAAGAATATGATGACGAAAATAAATATATTAGAATTACAGATATTGACGATAACACACATGAGTTTTTAACAGATAGTCTTACTTCTCCAGATATTGATTTAACTGGTGCAGATAATTACAAACTAACTGAAGGAGATATTCTGTTTGCAAGAACAGGTGCAAGTGTCGGAAAATCTTATATTTACAGGAATTCTGATGGATTAGTTTACTATGCAGGATTCTTGATTCGAGCAAGAATTAAAGAAGAATATGATGCGGAATTTGTATTTCAGAATACTTTGACAGACAGATATAACAAGTATATTGCTGTAACTTCTCAACGTTCTGGACAACCAGGAGTAAATGCACAGGAATATGCAGAATTTGAAATTAAAGTTCCTAAAAAGGAAGAACAGACCAAAATCGGAGCGTATTTTAAACAATTAGACCACCTCATCACTCTTCACCAGCATAAGTAATTTTGGTAATAAAAATAAAATTAATATAAAAAATGTCGTGGAAGGAGGCACTTTATGAAAAAAGAAAGTATAGAATTGTATCATGGAAGTGGAGAAATTATTTATTTTCCTGAAGTAAGAAAAACAAAATACACAAAAGATTTTTCATGGGGCTTTTACTGTACTAAAAATTATGAACAAGCTAGTAGATGGGCGGAAAGAAAACATAGTAATGGTGTGGTTAATGTATATAGATATACTGAAAATGAAGAATTAAATATTAAAAAGTTTGAAAAAATGACGGACGAATGGCTTGATTTTATAGCTGATTGTCGTGCGGGAAAAGTTCATGAATATGATATAGTTGAGGGACCTATGGCTGATGATACAATTTGGAATTTTGTTAATGATTTTCTTAATGGAAATATAAGCAGAAGTGTTTTTTGGGAATATGCTAAATTTAAACATCCAACACACCAGATAAGTTTTCATAGTTTGCGTGCATTGGAGTGTTTAGAATTTGAAAGGAGCGTAAAACTATATGAAGAATGAAGATGATTTATTTTTTGTATGTACAATGATAGAATGTGTTGCCAGAACGACTCATAATAAACCTAAGGATATTGTAGCGAAAATATCAGATAGTGAATTGATACATGAATTAAAAGTTGCGAGTGTTAATCATTGTTTGTCATTTGAACAGATATGCGATGAGTGGATTGAAAAATTCCATATACAAAATGGTAAATTTGAAAATATATCAGAGTGTAAATATAATGTTCCGACCGAAACATCAATTGGCAGAGTCTATCAGACATTAATATCAAATGTTTGTGAGTCAGATGAAGAACTTATTTCTACAATTAGAAGAGTATATAATTCGTTTATTAGTGATGAAATATCAAATTTTAATTCAAATGTATACTATTCAAATCCTGATTATATAAAATGTTCCTATGAGGCTGGAGAATTATTAGCATAATTGACAAATGTTTGGGAACAGCGTAAGTTGGGGGAGGTTTTAAAAGAACGTTCAGAAAGAGCAATTGGTGATGAAGAATTATTATCTGTAACGATTGGTAATGGCGTTATTAAGCAAGTAGATTCAGATAAAAGAAATACAGCTTCTGAAGATAAAAGTAATTATAAAAAGGTAAGAAAAGGAGATTTACCATATAACTCTATGAGAATGTGGCAAGGTGCTGTCGGAAACTCAGAATATGAAGGAATAGTAAGTCCTGCATACACTGTATTAGTTCCAACGGATGAATCAAATAGTAAGTTTTTCGAGGAGTTATTTAAAAAGAAATCCACTTTGCAAATATTCCAAAGATGGTCTCAAGGGTTAACCTCTGACACATGGAATTTAAAATATCCAGCATTATCTACTATTCGGTTTTTTATTCCATCAGTGGAAGAACAAACAAAAATTGCGGAGTATTTTAGTTCCCTCGACCAACTCATCACTCTTCACCAGCATAAGTAATTTTTTAACCACATTTTCACACGAAAAACAACGAGTTTTAAATGAATTTTATAATTAATAAACGATAGAAAAGGAGATATTTATAATGGAATTAGAGTCAATGATAGAAAAGAAACTTATTGAGCAATTGATTTATGGCGATTCTCAATGGACATACAGGGAAGATTTGAAAACAGAAGAAGATTTATGGAAGAATTTTAAGTATATTCTTGAGCAGAATAATAAGGATAGATTAAATGGTGAAAAATTATCCGACGCCGAGTTTGAACAGGTAAAGAACCAGTTACAATTTTCTTCGTTTTATAAAGCAGGCGAGTGGCTTGTGGGAGAGAATGGAAAAGTCCAGGTTCATGTGCAGCGTGATACAGAGAGATTACATCTCGTAGTAATGAATCATGAACATATTGCAGGAGGAAGCAGCGTATATGAAGTCATTAATCAATATAATGCATTAAAAACAGATGAAGATATTAATGCACATGATAGAGACAGACGATTTGATGTGACACTTATGATTAATGGACTGCCTATGATACATATTGAGTTGAAGAATAAGCAACATTCGTATATGGACGGTTTCCGGCAGATAAAGAAATATATTGGTGAGGGGAAATTTACGGGTATATTTTCGGCTGTCCAGATGTTTGTTATAAGTAATGGTGTCGATACTAAATACTTTTCAGCAGCAAGTGATACGGAATTAAATCCAGAGTTCATCAGTGGCTGGCTGGATAAAGAGAATAATCCTATTTCAGATTATATTGATTTTGCGAAAGGTGTACTTAGTATTCCACAGGCACATGAGATGATTGCAAGATACACAGTTCTTGATGAAAAAGCTAAAAGACTTATTTTACTTCGCCCTTATCAGATTCATGCAATTGAGTCTATAAGAGAAGCCTCAAGAACTGGTAAATCGGGGTTTGTATGGCATACTACAGGTTCGGGTAAAACATTAACTTCATATAAGGCGACAAGAAATCTGTTGATGGACATTCCGGCAATTGATAAAACTATATTTCTGATAGACAGAAAAGATTTAGATACACAGACAACTGTTGCATTTAAGGCATATGCGAATAACGATTTGATAGATGTTGATGAAACAGATAATGTAAATGATTTGAAAAATAAATTGAAATCAGATGATAGACAGGTAATTGTTACAACAATTCAGAAGTTACAGAGACTTATTACTAAGAGATTACAGGAAAATACTCCTGAATACAATAAGATAAGAAACTTGAAAATTGCATTTGTGGTAGATGAATGTCATAGAGCTGTAACACCTAATACGAAGAGGGATATAGAAAGATTTTTTGGTAATTCATTATGGTATGGATTTACGGGGACACCAAGATTTGCAGAGAATCCATATCCTCAGATGGGGGATTTGCCACGTACAACAGAAGAGTTATATGGTAAATGCTTACATAGATATACTATTCAGAATGCAATACATGATAATGCTGTATTAGGATTTCAGGTAGAACATAATGGACCGAAGAATATTAAAGATGAAACAGATAGCAGTATATATGACAATGAAACTCATATGCTAAAAGTTTTAGATATTATTTTAAATAAATCATATCATAAGCTTGGATTCCAAAATGGCAAAGGAAAAACATATGAGGGAATGCTTACCACAAGCTCGATTCAGATAGCACAGAAATATTACGAGTTATTGAAAAAGGTAAAAAATGGCGAGACATCTTTGAAAATAGACGATAAGATAAAACAGGTATTACCGGATTTTCCTAAATTCGCCATAACATATTCTGTATCTGAAAATGAAGAAAGTTCACAGGTAAATCAAAATAAAATGTTAGAATCACTAGATGATTATTATGAAATGTTTGGTAAGAAATACGAACTTTCTCAAATACAGACATACAATGAGAATCTTAATAACAGGCTTGCGAGAAAAGATTCAAGGTATAAGAGTAGAAATGAGCAGTTGGATTTAGTTATTGTTGTTGACAGATTACTTACTGGATTCGATGCACCATGTTTATCGACTATATATATAGACAGACAGCCAATGGGACCACATGATCTTATTCAGGCATTTTCAAGAACAAATAGAATTTATGAAAAGAATAAAAAATATGGACAGATTGTCACATTTCAGGCACCTCATTTATTTAAGGAAAGTGTTGATAAAGCGGTAAAACTTTACTCAGCAGGAAGTACTGAAACTGCACTTGTAGCAGAATGGGACGAAGTTGAACCGGCATTTAGAAAGGCTCTTTCGGCACTTAGAATATCGGCAGAGAAACCAGAAGATGTTCCGGGACTGTCACATAAGGAGAAAGAGATATTTGTTAAAACGTTTCAGAATTTTGACAAATTATTTGCACAATTGAAGTCATTTAGTCAATATGAGGATAATATGCTTGAAGAATATGAAATCACAGAGCAGGAGTACATAGATTATGCAGGACATTATCTGAATGCCAGAGAAGAGATTATGTCAGACAGGGATAAGCTGTCAGAAGTAGAAGATGATATTGCTATGGATATGGATTATGAATTGATGGCATATAGTAATACAAAAATTGATTACGAGTATATTATTAATCTTATCCAGAATATCGTAACATCAGATGATGGGGAGGAACTTACACCTGAGCAGAGGCAGAAACAGATTGATGAAGTTAAACAATATGTTGATGAGCTTAGAAAAGATAACCCGAAGGTTGCAGATATTATGTCTAATCTTATATATGAAATTGAATCAGATAGTAACAAATATAGAGGTAAATCAATTCTGAATATTGTAGACAATATGAAACAGGAATGCATAGATAAGGTAATAACGGATTTCTGTATTACATGGTATGCTTCAAAGTCAGATGTTATGTATGCTGCTACACATTATAGAAATGGCATAATTCCGAATGAGACTGTGATAACGACAACAATAGATTATAAAAGCTACAGGGCATCGCAGGAGAATGCTTTGCACAAATTTCAATATTACAATAAGGTAATGGAAGAACTTAGAAAGACTTTAGATGAAGAGATAAAACCACTTCTTAATAATTAAACTGACTTTAATAACTGCCAACATTTATAAAATTACATTTAAAAACGTTTATATCAGCGTAAGCATTACAGAGAAATGGAGGTAGTTAATGCTAAATGATATGAACGGAAATTCACTATTTTGTGATTATTATAAACAATGGGTTGATGTATATAAGAAAGATGCAATAAGAGAAGCTACGATGTCAAAGTACAAGATGACACAGAAATGGGTGGAAAGACTTGCACCGGAATTAAAGGTTTGTGAGATGTCAAGGACAGCATATCAACAGATTTTGAATGAATATGCAAAAGAACACGAAAGGCAGACGACGCTTGACTTTCATCATCAGCTAAAAGGGGCTATATTAGATGCTGTGGACGAAGGTCTTATAGAAAGGGATCCCACTAGAAAAGCAATTATAAAAGGCAAAACACCAAGAGAAAAGAAGATAAAATATCTGAATCAGTTTGAACTTCATACATTAATAGCGAATCTTGATATAAAAGAAGAAGCGAATTGGGATTGGTTTATAATGCTGGTTGCCAAAACAGGAATGCGCTTTTCGGAGGCACTTGCCATTACACCTAAGGATTTTGATTTCTCAAGGCAGACACTCTCGATAAGTAAAACATGGGATTACAAAGGAGATGGAGGCTTTTTGCCAACTAAGAATAGTTCGTCAGTTAGAAAGATTCAGATTGACTGGCAGATAGTTGTTAAATTCTCTGAATTAGTAAAAGGTATGCCGGAAGATAAACCTATATTTGTGGGTAAATCCAAAATCTATAATTCAACAGTTAATGATGTTCTTTCAAGACATTGCAGAGAATGTGGAATATCAGAGATTTCCATACATGGACTTAGACATACTCATGCATCATTACTTTTATTTGCGGGTGTATCTATTGCAAGTGTTGCGAGGAGACTTGGACATGCCAGTATGACAACTACTCAGAAAACATATCTTCATATTATTCAGGAATTAGAGAATAAAGATGTGGATTTGGTAATGAGAACGTTATCAGGACTATAATGTAATATAAGATATATGCAAATAAAAATATATAAATATAATTTTAAATTCTAATGTAAAATGTAATTGTAAATGCTTACGCTGATTTTTAGAAAATGAAAGTTTAGTATTTAAAACAGGTGTGAAAATTATGTTGAACTTCCACACCTGTTTTATTGCTCTAAAAATGAATCATTTAGTTAAATTATATTCTAGATTAGCCAAAGTATCTCTTTAATAATCCTTCGAATGCTTTTCCGTGTCTTGCTTCGTCTCTAGCCATCTCATGAACTGTATCGTGGATTGCATCAAGGTTAGCAGCTTTAGCACGTTTAGCAAGGTCAACTTTACCGGCTGTAGCACCATTTTCAGCTTCTACACGTAATTCAAGATTTCTCTTTGTGCTGTCTGTTACAACTTCTCCAAGTAATTCGGCGAATTTTGCTGCGTGTTCTGCTTCTTCGTAAGCAGCTTTCTCATAATACATACCGATTTCAGGATAACCCTCTCTATGAGCTACTCTTGCCATTGCAAGGTACATACCAACTTCTGAACATTCACCCTCGAAGTTAGCTCTTAAATCAGCGATGATATCCTCGCTTACGCCTTTAGCAACACCTACAACGTGTTCTGCTGCCCAAGTTTTCTCACCCTCAGATACCTTTGTGAACTTATCGGAACCAACGCCACATACTGGACATTTTTCTGGAGCTGCATCTCCCTCATAAACATAACCACATACTGAACATACGAATTTTGACATAATTTCAATCTCCTTTTCTAAAATATTTTTTTATTTAATAACATGCTGTTATTGTATTATATTTTCAAATTAATATACGTAAATTACATTTTATCAATTTGAATTAAAATCAATAATGATTACTGCTTTAGTATAACATATAATTTCTGTTTGTCAAGAAGAAAATGATAATTATTTTCAATTATTTAATTAACTTCTTCTTTAAGGCAGTTAGGACATTTACCATAGAAGTAAATATTGTGACCGCTTATTTTGCCGTTAAAATTAGTAGCGGCAAGGGTATCAATAAAATCAATATTCTCCATCTCTAAATCAATTACACTATAACATTCAGAGCATATAAAATGGTTGTGAGGCTTTGGATTGCCATCAAAATGTTCTGAATCATCACCACATGATATCTTCTGGATTATGCCGAGTTCAGCCAACAGAGAAAGGTTACGGTAGACTGTTCCAAGGCTTATATTAGGAAAATCTTCCTTTACAGCATTGTAAATTGTATCAGCAGTAGGATGGTCCTTTCGTGGTAATAAATAATTAAGAATCGCATCACGTTGTCTGCTTTTATTTAAAGTTCGTGTTATTGCCATAATAATCTCCTTTCTGCAGACACAAAGTACCAAAGGAATCATGAGCCAAATGTTAAATTTGGCTCTGCGATAGATGCGATTTGTGGTGCCTGCGACACAAATCGTAGTGTGAAAAATAAGTGTATCAACATCATTTTTATACTAATCATATATTTTATGAAATTAATAATCAATCCTATTTTATTTTAGAATATTATTATATTAATGTCAATGAAAATATGTTGTATACAAATAAAAAATAAAATTTTAAATTCCATCGTACTTCCAGGTAGTGAAATTTAGTAATGTGTATGTAAATAGTGAGATTGCTTATAAGAATTGTATTCGTTTTTTTAACTTCTTTAATAGAATGATTTGACATAATCAATAAAAAATCTTACTAAAATTATACATTTCGACGAATAAAGTGAAGGTTGTAGAAAAATAACGAAAATTTAATAAGAAAAAATGTAAAATCAGTTCAATATTTTTCTGATATATGTTATAATAATTGCATAAAACTACAGCGAGGTGATAGCGTGATTAAGAAAGAAATGATAGCCATGTTACTGGCAGGCGGACAGGGAAGCAGACTTGGGGTTCTTACATCAAAGGTAGCAAAACCAGCAGTAGCCTTTGGTGGTAAGTATAGAATTATTGACTTTCCATTAAGTAACTGTATTAACTCGGGTGTGGATACAGTGGGGGTTTTAACGCAATATCAACCACTGCGACTTAACGCTCATATAGGTATAGGTATACCTTGGGATTTGGATAGAAATATTGGTGGTGTTACAGTATTACCACCATACGAGAGAAGTGGTAATAGTGAATGGTACACTGGTACAGCTAATGCTATTTACCAGAACCTGGATTACATAGATTCATATAATCCTGACTACGTTCTTATATTATCCGGAGACCACATATATAAGATGGATTATGAAGTTATGCTTGATTATCATAAGGCTAATAAAGCAGATGTAACTATTGCTACTATGCCGGTACCTTATGAAGAGGCAAGCAGATTTGGTATTGTTCTGACAGATGAGGATAACAGAATAACAGAATTTGAAGAGAAACCTGAGAATCCAAGAGGTAATCTTGCTTCAATGGGTATCTACATATTTAGCTGGCCTGTTTTAAGGGAAGCACTTATTACAATGTCGAACCAGAGCAATTGTGACTTTGGTAAGCATATTATTCCTTATGTTCATGGTAATAAGCAGAGGTTATTTGCATATGAATACAATGGATATTGGAAAGACGTTGGAACACTTTCTTCTTATTGGGAAGCTAATATGGAATTGATAAATATAATTCCTGTATTTAATCTTTATGAGGAATTCTGGAGAATTTATACTAAGAGTGATACACTTCCACCACAGTACATTTCAGAATATGCTAAGGTAGAAAGAAGTATTATCAGTGAAGGTACAGACATTTATGGTGAAGTATATAATTCAGTTATTGGCGCAGGAGTTACCATTGAAGAGGGTGCAGTAGTAAGAGATTCAATTATTATGAAGAATACTGTAATTGGAAAAGGCAGTAAGGTAACGAGAAGCATCATAGCAGAGAATGTTAAAGTTGGACATGATGTAGAGATAGGTATCGGAGAAGAAGCACCAAGTAAGCTTGATCCTAAGATATATAATAGTGGTCTTACAACAATTGGTGAGAATACAGTGATACCTAACGGCGTTAAGATAGGTAAGAATATTGCGATTTCAGGTATTACAACAGCCGAAGATTATCCGGATGGAGTTCTTCAAAGTGGCGAATTTATTATTAAGGCAGGTGACGTGAGATGAGAGCGATAGGAATTATACTAGCTGGTGGTAATAATAACAAGATGAAGGAGCTATCATATAAACGTGCCATAGCAGCCATGCCGATAGCAGGAAGTTACAGAAGTATTGACTTTGCACTTAGTAATATGTCTAACTCACATATTCAGAAAGTTGCTGTACTTACACAGTATAATGCATTGTCACTTAATGAACATTTAAGCTCATCAAAATGGTGGGATTTTGGTAGAAAACAAGGTGGTTTGTATGTATTTACACCATCTATTACAGCAGAGAATGGTTTCTGGTATCAGGGAACAGCAGATGCTATTTACCAGAATATCAGCTTTTTGAAGAATAGTCATGAGCCATATGTAGTAATTGCTTCAGGTGATGGAATCTATAAGCTAGATTATAATAAGGTGCTTGAGTACCACATTGCTAAGAAAGCAGATATTACAGTTGTTTGTAAAGATTTTCCGGAAGGAACAGACGTAACAAGATTCGGTTGCGTTAAGATGAACGAAGACAGCAGAATTATTGAATTCGAAGAGAAACCTCTTGTATGCAATTCTAATACAGTTTCAACGGGTGTTTATGTAATCAGGAGAAGGTTACTTATAGAGCTGATTGAGAAGAGCGCATCAGAGGATAGATATGATTTCGTTAATGACATTCTCGTAAGATATAAGAATGTTAAGAGAATATATGGGTACAAGCTTAGTACATATTGGAGCAATATAGCTACAGTTGATTCGTATTTTAAGACAAATATGGACTTCTTAAAACCAAGTGTAAGAGACTATTTCTTCAAACAATATCCTGATGTATATTCAAAGGTTGATGATTTACCACCTGCGAAATACAATCCTGGTGCGATAGTTAAGAACAGTCTTATAAGTAGTGGCTGTATCATAAATGGTGTTGTAGAGAATTCTATTTTATTTAAGAAAGCATATATAGGAAATAATTGTACAATCAAGAATTCAATTATTCTTAATAATGTTTATATTGGCGACAATACATATATCGAGAACTGTATTGTAGAAAGCCGCGATACAATCAGAGCAAACGCAACATATATAGGAAATAATGGCGATATTAAGATAGTAGTTGAGAAAAACGAAAGATATAGCCTATAGAAAACTATAATAATGCGTTGGGAAGGGGACACAGAATGCAGATTACAGATGTCAGAGTGAGAAAAGTTTCAAAAGATGGTAAAATGAAAGCGATTGCATCTATTACATTGGATAATGAATTCGTTATCCATGATATAAAAGTAATAGAGGGCGAGAAAGGTTTATTCATAGCGATGCCTAGCAGAAAAGCATCAGATGGTGAATACAGAGATATCGCTCATCCTATTAATTCGGATACAAGAGCCAGAATACAGAGTGTAGTTCTTAAGAAATATGATGAAACGGAACTTGAAGAGATTGAAGCATAGTAAGAATTAGGAAATGATATTGGACTGCCGCAGCGCGGCAGTCCTTTGTTTGAATAGTATGGACAGCTATTATTTTGATAAATTAAAAAGGTAAGACAGTTTGTGACAGGTAATATACATTTAAAATGTATTAGAAAATATTTTAATAAATCTTATAGAGAGGTAGGTTATAACAATGATATTTACTAATGAAAATTGTGTAGATTGTAATAAATGCATTAGGAGTTGTCCGGTATTAATTGCAAATATTTCTAAGGAGAATTCAATTAGTGTAAACGATGAGGCTTGTATCAAGTGCGGAGCCTGTTTTAAGGAGTGTCAGCATAGTGCCAGAGAGTATGAGGATGATACGGAGAAATTTCTAAAGGATCTGAAAGCAGGTAAGAAGATAAGTGTGTTAGTAGCTCCTGCATTTGTTGCTAATTATCCAAATGATTATAAAAAGATATATGGTTATCTCAAGTCTTTAGGGGTAGTTGATATTTATTCTGTTTCCCATGGTGCTGATATTTGTACATGGTCATACATTAAGTATATCAAGAAAACGGGTAAAAAGGGCCTTATATCTCAGCCATGTCCTGCAATAGTTAATTATATTGAGAAATACAGACCTGAACTTATTAAAAATTTGATGCCTTTACAAAGTCCTATGATGTGTGAGGCAATATATCTTAAAAAATATAAGCAGGTAGCAGAGAGTTTAGCTTTTATCAGTCCATGTATTGCTAAGGGTGATGAGATAAAGGATAAAAATACTAAGGGATTTGTGAAGTATAATGTAACATTTAAGAAATTATTAGCTGCTATTAAAGAAAGTTACTATTCGTCCAAGGAATATGATGAGGTTATTGATTATGGCTTGGGTAGTATTTATCCGCATCCAGGTGGACTTAAGGAAAACGTAAACTTCTTTCTTGGCAATGTACCGGTATTACAGGTAGAAGGTACGTCAGAAGCATATAAATTTCTTGATTCTTATACGGATATGAAGGGAGATAAACCATTTCTTGTAGATATATTAAATTGTAGTAAAGGTTGCCTGAGAGGTACTGCTGTAGATGAGAATATTGATGATGTATCTGTTGAACTTGCTGTTTATAAATCAAAGGATTTAGTTGTTAATAAACTGGAAAAAAGAGGCATTTTCCATAAATCGGGGACGGTTAATCCTTGGAACGAATCTCTTACTTATGAGGAAAGATGGCAAGCTTTAGACCAGCAGTTTTCGGATTTAAAACTTGAAGATTTTAGTAGAAACTACAAGGATAAGTCTGTGCATATGAAAGTGCCTGGTGAAGCTGAGAAAAATGAAATCTTTAATAGTTTGCTTAAAGAAAATATTGAAGATAGAAGTATTAATTGCGGCTGTTGTGGTTACAGCACTTGTAGTATGATGGCACAGGCAATTCACAATGGTGTAAATAATAAAGATAATTGTATATATTATAACAAAAAGGTAGCCGATTTAGAAAGACAGAAGGTAGCGGAGCTACATCAGAAAAATCTTAAGGAACAGGATATACATAACCAAAAACTATCTAAAGTAGTTGAAAGGTTCAATCTTCTTAATTATAGTATAGTAGATTTAGCTAAGGCTAATGAAATTACAGCGGAGGATGCTACTGAAATTACTCAGGCAGTAGCTGATATTTCAGAAAAATGCGAAATAATCAGAGGTGGATTAGAGGTCTTTTCTGAATTTATAAAAGAATATAATTGTAGTAATGAAAAAATTTCAGATATAGCCAGTCAGACTAATTTATTAAGTCTAAACGCTTCAATAGAGGCGGCAAGGGCTGGAGATGCCGGTAGAGGTTTCACGGTAGTAGCAAGTAATATCAGGGATTTATCTGATAATACAAAGAGATTAATTGAACAAAATAAAACACAGTCAGTGAATACAATTCCTAAGATAGAAGACAGTGTAAGGTCGATTACAGAGTTACTTGAGAGTATTGAAAAAATGAATGGTAAAGTTACAAATATCGCAGCTACCACAGAGGAAATTTCAGCTCAAAGCGAAAGTATACAATCTATGAGTGAGGAAATTCAAGTGGCTGTAGAGGATATATAGGAGGCTGAAAATATATATGATACTTATAGCAGGTTTAGGTAATCCAACTGATAAATATAGAGGAACAAGGCATAATGTTGGTTTTGATGCGATTGACAGAATTGCTGAAGATAATGATATACTAGTTGAGACGTACAGACATAAGGCATTGTGTGGAAAAGGAATAATAGGTGGTCAGAAAGTGCTTATTATGAAGCCACAGACATTTATGAATAATAGTGGTGAAGCAATTAGGGAAGCTATGGACTTTTATAAGATTAACCCTGAAGATGATCTTATAATTATCTATGATGATATAAGTCTTGCTGAGGGCAAATTAAGAATAAGAGCCAAGGGAAGTGCCGGAGGACATAATGGAATTAAAAGCATAATTGCACATACAGGTACTGATAAATTCAAGCGTATTAGAATCGGAATTGGTGAGAAACCTGATAAAATGGACTTAGCAGATTATGTATTAGGACATTTCAGTGTAGCAGATAGAAAATTAGTCGATGATGGCATAAAAAATGCATCAGAAGCAATTAATATAATTATAGAAAAAGATATTAATGCAGCAATGAATAAATTTAATTAATATAATAGGATTATAATAGTAATGATGAATTTATTAATGCATTAATTGAATTGTGAAAAATATTAACGTAGTAATGAAGCAATACAATTTATTTAATTAATATATGAGAGGATTCAAGAATGAAAACTTTTGAAGAACCCTTGTTAGAATATAGTGAATATATTCAGCTGATGGATAGACTTGATAAAGATAAGAAAGGTAATATTGCATTAGGTGTAACCGGTTGTGTTGATTCACAGCAGGTCAATTTTATGAATGGAATTACCTCTAAATACAAATACAGTGTCGTCGTAACTCACAACGAAAAACGTGCCAGAGAGATTTATGAGGACTATTTGTTGTACAACAAGAACACTATCCTGTATCCTGCGAAAGATTTTATATTTTTTAATGCTGACATTCATGGCAATTTGACACTTACTGAAAGACTTAGTGCAATCAGGAGAATTATCGAGAATAAGGACACTGTTATTGTAACAACGATTGATGGACTTATGGATAAACTTATTCCGATAGATATTATCAAGGAAAATCTTATTCATATTAATATGGAGGAAAAAATTGATTTAGACAAAGTCCAGGCTAAACTTGTTAATATGTCTTATGAAAAAGTCAGTCAGGTGGAAATGAGTGGACAGTTTGCTGTCAGAGGCGAGATTCTTGATATATTTCCGATGACAGAGGATACACCAGTCAGAATTGATTTATGGGACGATGAGATAGATTCTATAAAATATTTCGACGTTGATAGTCAGCGTTCGATTGAAAATATTAATGAGATAACGATTTATCCAGCAACAGAATATATTCTTGACAAGGAAATGATTAACAACGGAGTAAAAGCCATCAATAAAGAGATGGTGAAAGTCGAAAAAAAATTTCGCGAAGCTATGAAAACTGAAGAGGCACACAGGATTAAAACGATTGTTAAAGAATTCACAGAACAGCTAGAACTCGGTAATATCAATGTTGCAATTGACAGCTTTATTAATTATTTCTATAGTGAAATGTCATCACTCATAGAATATTTAGAAGATAAAGATGTAATATATATATTTGATGAACCATCAAGGCTTACAGACAGAAGTGAGACTATAGAGAAAGAATTCAGGGAGAGTATGTCTAACCGATTAGAGAAAGGTTACATACTTCCAGGACAGGCTGATGTTATGCATACCTATGGACAACTTATTGCAATGACAAGCGATAAGCAGAGAATTGTATTCACGACCTTAAGCCAGAAGATTAGGAATATCGATATTAAGGAAACATTTCATATAGAAGCGAAAAATATTGTGTCATATAACAGTAGTTTTGAACTTCTTATTAAAGATTTGAAGGATTATAGAAAAAAGGGCTACAAGATTCTGATACTCACTAATTCGAGAACCAAAGCTGAACGTCTTGCGGATAATATAAGGGATTATGAAATGGAAGCATTTTATTCGGAGAATCCCGAAAGAATATTAAAACCTAAAGAGATAATGGTTACTTATGGTAATCTACATCAGGGTTTTGAGTATCCACTTATTAAATTTATCGTAATTACACAATCGGATATATTTGGCAAAGAGAAAGCCAGAAAGAAACGTGCCAAAAAGCAGTATTCGGGCAGCAAGATACAAGATTTCTCACAGCTTAATATTGGCGATTATGTAGTACATGAGAATCATGGATTAGGAGTCTATCGTGGTATTGAGAAGATAGAAGTCGATAAGGTTATCAAGGATTATATTAAGATAGAATATGCAGGAAACAGTAATCTCTATATTCTTGCGACACAGTTAGATTTAATACAGAAATATTCGGGTGCTGATGCCAAAGTTCCTAAGTTAAATAAACTTGGTACACAGGACTGGGTTAAGACTAAGACTAAGGTTAAGGGTGCAGTTAAAGACATTGCCAAAGATTTAGTAGAAATATATTCAGCCAGACAGAATCAGAAAGGATATGAATTCAGCCCTGATAATATATGGCAGAAAGAATTCGAGGAAATGTTTCCATATGAAGAAACGAATGACCAGTTAGCTGCGATTGAAGATACTAAAAAAGATATGGAAAGCAGCAGGATAATGGACAGACTTGTATGCGGAGATGTCGGATATGGTAAGACAGAGATTGCCATAAGAGCAGCATTTAAGGCAGTTCAGGACGGTAAGCAGGTAGCGGTATTAGTTCCAACTACTATTCTTGCACAACAGCATTACAACACATTTAGCCAGAGAATGAAGGATTATCCTGTAAGAGTAGATATGCTGTCAAGATTTAGGACAGCATCAGGTGCTAAGGATACAATTAATGGTCTTAAGACAGGTGAAGTAGATATTGTAATCGGAACACATCGTCTGTTATCTAAGAATATTGTATTTAAAGATTTGGGTTTATTAATTGTAGATGAAGAGCAGAGGTTTGGAGTTACGCATAAAGAAAAAATCAAGGCAATGAAGAAAGAGGTAGATGTTCTGACTCTTACAGCAACGCCAATTCCTAGAACTCTTCATATGAGTCTTGTGGGAATAAGAGATATGAGTGTATTAGAGGAACCACCTGTAGACCGTCTTCCGATTCAGACCTATGTTATGGAATATGATGACGAGATGATTCGTGAAGCAATCAACAGGGAAATGAGTCGTGGCGGACAGGTGTATTATGTATATAACCGGGTTAATGACATTGATGAAGTAGCTAGTCGAATTGCTAGGCTCGTTCCTGATGCAAATGTTGTATTTGCACATGGACAGATGAATGAAAGACAGTTAGAGCAGATAATGTACGACTTTATCGAAGGTGAAATAGATGTGCTTGTATCGACTACAATTATAGAAACAGGATTAGACATTTCTAATGTTAATACGATAATTATTCATGATGCTGATAAGTTCGGGTTGTCGCAGTTATACCAGCTTCGAGGAAGAGTTGGACGTTCTAATCGTACATCTTATGCATTTCTTATGTACAAGAGAGATAAGATGTTAAAAGAAGTGGCAGAAAAACGTTTGCAGGCAATCAGGGAATTTACGGAGCTTGGAAGTGGCTTTAAGATAGCCATGCGTGACTTAGAGATTCGTGGTGCAGGTAATGTTTTGGGCGCAGAACAACATGGACATATGGCAGCAGTCGGATATGACCTGTATTGCAAATTACTTAATGAAGCGGTATCTGTAGAGAAAGGTGAGCAGGTGCGTGATGACTTCGAAACTAAGATTGACTTGAATGTTGATGCATTTATTCCGCCATCATATATAAGAAATGAGATGCAGAAGCTTAATACCTATAAGAAGATTGCAAGTATTACTTTAGAAGAAGAATATAGTGATATGCAGGACGAATTAATTGACAGATTCGGTGAAATGCCTAAAAATGTTATGAATCTTCTTGCAATTGCCCTTATAAAAGGAATGGCACATAAGGCATGGATAACAGAGATAACAAATGATGATGGAAATATTAAGATTATTATGTATCGCAATGCCGATATTGACACTACTAAGATTCCAGAGATAGTGGATAAATATGCAGGAAAATTGAAATTTATTCCTGAAGCAAATCCATATTTCATCTATTATAATGATAAAAAGATAAATGATATGGAAGTATATAGAAAAGTATTGCAGGAAATAATAGAAGATATAAGCAGTTTGGATAATTCGTTGGCAGATAACTGATATGTCAAGATAAAGGATGCAGTTCATAGGCTGGACTTTTAATTAGTTAGCAGGATATTTATATATGAACTGCAACCAGATGTTTTGACGTTAATTAATGAATGAAAATTAATAGGGAGTGGTAGATATTAAGGTCAGATATGTTTTAGGTTATATATTTGGTGCAGTGGTGTTAGCTATATTAGTGATACTAATAATTGAGAAATATTTTATGTGAATGGAAGATGTGGTTAAATGGGTAAATAAGTAAAATAAGATATATTATTGAGTGATGGAATAATAACAAAATAAGAATAACAACGAAATAATGCAGAGATGTATAGTTGCTTATGACTATATATCTCTGCATTGTAATTTAATTATCTAATTATTTTGATTATTTTAATCATCTGAATCATCCGAAGTTGAATTATCATTACTATTATTTGTTGGTGGGTATACACCTGTTTCATCAATAAGATAATCATTTATCTTCGTTACCATTCTTGATGGTGTATATGATTTATCAGGGAATAAGAACTGATGTAATCGTATAACATTCTGTTCAAGCCCCATTGGAACTACATAACCATAATATGCTTCCCCTCTTTCAGGAGTATAGGTGTCATATGGGAAACCGACTGTATCCTTAAGATTACAATCCACAGCAACTGTAAGAAGATCAACGATTCTGTTCCAAGGTATGTTAGTTGATAAAATCTTTGAACCATTAATATCATTTTCCTTAATAATAGTGTCTGCCACCTTAAGCAATTGGTTAACACCTGCTGACTGGGCTTTCTCTAATATCTTAGTGAGGATAAGTCTCTGTCTGGCTGTTCTACCGTAATCATTATGATAAACAGTTCCATCTGCTGCAGTAAATGGTGAGTATCTTATACGACAATATGCTGTTGCCTGAAGTCCTGAAAGATGAACATTACCTGATTCCTCTACATCAGGAGCATCCATACCTGTAATTATTCTTGTTTCTGTAAGGTAGCCACTGATATAGAAAGCTTCTTCATCGGTTATGGTTATATCAACGCCACCAAGTGCATCGATTATTTTAGCAAGTCCCTGGAAGTTAACAAGTGCGTATTCTGTAATATCAAGGTCAAAGTTGTTATTAAGCATATTCAATGCACCCTCAACACCATTTCTAAAGAATGCAGAATTTGCCTTTTCGTAATCAATATCTCCGTCAGATGTAGTCATACGTAGTAATGAATCGCGATATACAGAGACTAAATTCACATCATGTGTCTTATTATTAATACTTACAATCATAATAGTATCAGTATGTGTACCATTTTCGAATTCTCCATCACGTGGGTCAATACCGAATAATGCGATATTAGTGTATCCGTCACCTAGGTCAACTGTTTTGATTTTGTCCTTATCTGTTGTAGTATCTAATACATTTTTATCATAATCATCTTTGTAAAGAGATTTTAGCAGGCTCTGTCCAGCCGGGCATTTTGTAAATGTCTTGACTATAAATGATTTGGAGTTAGGCATAAGATAAATTGAAACACAGACAATTACAAGTAATAGTACTATTGCTTCGATTGTAAGAAGTGCTATTCTTCTTCTCTTTTTTCTTTTTTTTCTTTTAAGTCTTTCGGCTTTTGATGTTGAAGTTGCCATTATTTACCTCGTTTCTAAATAAAAATTTCTATGTTTATTTTGTAAAATTCTAGTTGTTATGAATATTATCTGCAATAATAAAAATAAGATGAAGGCAGAAAATATTGTCTGCTAATTGATACAGATATTTAATAATCATTTATCAATAAGCAAAGCTAAGTATACTTTATTACAATTATAATGTAAATATATTTATAAATATCTTTTGTAAAAATAATGTAAAGATTAATACTATTCTGACAAATTAAAACCATTAAAGACATGCAGCAGAGGATCATAATGGAATACTATATTGGAGTCAGAAAGAATCAGCAAGAATTCATTTTTGGTTTTAACAATCTGATATGAGTTCTGGTCATCATTTGTTAAATCAGAATCTTTGTATTTGGAATATTTAGTATAATAATCTTCGTGCTCTTTTTCAAACTCATCTATGTCATATGAACTGTCATCCTGTAAATATTTCTCATAATAATCATTTGTATAATTAATTGTAATGTCAAGATTGGTTTCAGTATTTTCTTCTAAATTAACACTGATATCAGAAGATGAAGAGATATTCAGGTAATAATTCTTCAGAAAATCATTTAGAAATATAATGTCATTTACTAATAGAAGCAGAGTATCTCTGTTACGTTCTGACACCAGACTACTAAGAATCTTGTTACCGTTTTCCATAACTTCATCAGTGTATTTATCTGAACTGTTAATCCTTTGGCATTGAAATGAGTACAGAAAACCAGAACCATCAAATGAAAAATCAAGGTCAAATGAATGGTTGTCTATATTTATCCGGCCTTTGTAGAAGAAATAAGTAGTACTTCCTGAATATACTGTCACATAATTACCGAGATTAGTAAAGTCCATAACTGTGGATAAAGAGATATCATTTACTGCCATGTATTTTCGTAAATCTGGTGGAATTGTACGATAGAAAAAGTATCTCAGATAATCATAAAGATTGCCGGTATCTACTATGGAAGAAAGCGTTATATCATAAGTAAATGCATCGACGTTATTCAGGTAAAAATCTGCGTAGGTCATGACATCTACTGAATTGTTTGCATAATTCCATGGAAATAAAGTCACGTCACTGTCGGTTTGAGAATAGAATACGTATGAATCATTTTTTTCTATAGCAACAGGTGTTATCTTATTATCATATCTGATAATATATCTGCTCGCTTTTGCAAGAATTGTATAACCTGCAATGATTATGACAGAGGCAAAAATAATTGTTTTAATAAATGAAAAAATACTATTTTTTAGCTTCATCAATTTCAAGTCCTTTCATTACAATAGTAACAGTTGTTCCAACACCCGTTTCGCTTTCAATAATTAGTCTGGCATTATGAATTTCGCTTATACGTTTGCATAATGCAAGCCCGAGACCTGCTCCGCCCGCCTTACGGCTTCTGGCTTTATCTATCATATAGAATGGTTCAGTTATTTTATTTAATTCTTTCTTATCAATACCAATTCCCTCATCACGTACAGATATATTAATAATTCCGTTTGTAAATCTTTCATTGATATAGATTGTATTATCTTTAGAAGATGCTTTGACAGCATTATCTACTATATTAAACAGCATGGATTTAAAAAGTTCTAAATCTATACAAAGTATACATTCATCATAAGAGATTGAAAAATTCATATTATTCTTTTCGAAAATTGGTTTAAATACCAGCTCTAACTGTGAAAATAATGAGCTCGCAGTAACTTCTGTAAATTCTAAATTAGTCTCACCAACAGTAATTATCTCCATAAGTTTACCTGATAGACTCTTAAGGCGTTTTGCCTCTTCGAATATTATTCCACTATATTCTGCAAGTTCTTCAGGTGTAATATTTCTTTTAATTCTCATAATGTCAGCAAAGCCTAATATCGATGTAAGAGGCGTCTTCATTTCATGCGATAAATTATTAATGAATTGTTTTCTGTTTTCAGCTGTTTCCTGTAATAATGTAACATTTTCTTCGATGGAGTCTGCCATTATATTCATATTATGTGCCAATTCGCCAAGTTCGTCATTAGTTTTTATATTAAGACGTTTTGAATAATCACCATTTGCAATAAGATGTGTTGAATTATTAAGATTTGACAATGGTCTAAGTAATAGTTTAACAAGAATGAGCAGGATAAATGCACACAATAATGAAAGACATATACTAAGCAATTTCGCATAATCTAATTGTGCAGAATATAAATCATAGATTTCTGTAATATCAGTCGATGAAACGAAGATGAATTCCTGTCGCTCTAATGATATATATGATGCAATTATAAGGTAATGAGAACGACCATTTTTAACTACCTGCTTAGCTGTTTGATTATTAGGTGAAACAGCTTTTAACAGGTCATTACTTATATCAATATTTATATTATTATACAGAAAATCATAGGAAGTATTAAAAAGCGCAACGGAAGTAGTCTCCTTAGAAGATGAGTTGTCAAATATTGATTTCATCACATTTGCAATGTCTTTTGTAGGAAGTAAAACAGAGCCGCTTCTAAGTCGCTCGGCTATAATTCGGTTATTGATATTAGAAATAAGATATTCATGCACGGATAATGTACTTTCTGTCTGTCGTATCATCGACGATTTAAAATTATTTTTAAGTAGCAGGACACCAAGTGTGCTTACAGCAAGCATTGCAGTAAGCAAAGCCCATAGGAAAATTTTCTGCCAGAGTTTCATAGTTTCTCCAATTCTGTCAAAATTTTATATTAGTTTACATAATGTGTATTAATCTGTTATAAATTAAATATTATATGCATTAGTAATATCACGCATTAGTGGTATTAAGCATCGGTTTCTTTATTTAAACGGTAACCGAGTTTAGGCAGTGTGACTAATTTAGTCTTAAGATTAAGCTTCTTTCTTAACTGCTGTATGTGAATATCGACAGTTCTGGATTCGCCCTCAAATTCATAGCCCCATATGGTGGAAAGAAGCTGCATTCTGGTGATTGCCACATCAACATGCCTAATAAAGAATACTAAGAGTTCAAATTCCTTTGGAGTAAGATTAACATTAACACCATTCTGCTGACAGCTATGTACTGAGGTATCAACTACTATATCTCCGTATGTAAGAAGGTGTCCCTCTTTATTATATCTTCTGAGTACGACTTCAATTCTGGCTAAAAGCTCCATCGCTTCAAACGGTTTAACAATATAATCTTCAGCACCAAGCTTAAGACCAGTGACCTTATCCATTACGTCCTGTTTAGCTGTAATGAATATAACAGGAGTATCATTTGTTTTCCTGGAAATTATCTGGAAACCATCCATTCCAGGCAACATTACATCAAGAAGTATAAGGTCAAAAGCATTGGAGTTAATAAGTTCTAATGCCTTAATACCGTCCTGGCAGGACACAGAACTGTAACCGCCTATTTCAATAGTAGTCTGAATCATTTTTGCAATATTTATATCATCTTCGACAACGAGTATTCTAATCATATGTTTTCTCCCTGTAAATTTTGTATAATCATTATTGATTATGTTATAATAAGTATATTTTAAGTTCATTTTGCAAAAAAGTATACTGATTTTTGTAAATAAAATGCAAAATTAACAAATTAGCATTAATAAGCAATTGTATCTGTTCGTGTACTTGAATTTTTGTCAAGTAAGTGCTATATTATCCATATTAGTGTGAATATGCAGGCGATATTGTGTAATCACAAATAAAATTAACGTAAGAGGTGTCATAATGGCTAAAGGATTTGATGAATTAATTTCTAAAGTAAATAGTTGTAGTGTTAAAACTGTTTCAGTTGCGGTTGCACAAGATGCACCAGTTCTTGAAGCTGTAAAAGCAGCAAAAGAGAGAAACATTGCTAATGCAATTCTTGTTGGTGATGCTGATAAGATTAAAGAGATTGCAGCAACAATTGATATGGATTTATCTGATTACCAGGTAATTGATGAGAAAGATACAGAGCAGGCAGCACTTAAGGCTGTTGAACTTGTACATAATGGTACAGCAGATATGTATATGAAAGGATTGATTGATACTAAGTCATTCTTAAAGAGCGTACTTAATAAAGAAGTAGGACTTAGAAATAATCGTCCATTATCACATGTATGTGTATTTGAGATTGAAGGAATTAATAAGTTATTATTCCTTACAGATGTTGCATTTATGACATATCCAACACTTGAGGATAAAGTACACATTATTGAAAATACAGTTGAAATCTGTAACGCATGTGGAATTGATATGCCTAAGGTAGCTCCACTTGCAGCAGTTGAGGTAGTTAACCCTAAGATGCCTGTAACTGTTGAAGCAGCAGAACTTACAAAGATGTGTGAAGAAGGCAAGATTAAAGGTTGTATAGTTGATGGACCATTATCTATGGACCTTGCTATATGTCCTGAAGCAGCAGCTCATAAGGGCGCTGAGGGCAGAAAAATCGTTGGTGATGCTGATATCTTATTATTCCCAGACATTCATGCAGGAAATCTTGTATACAAGACACTTGTACATACAGCTAAGGTTAAGAATGGTAACATCATAACAGGTACAAAAGCACCGGTTATCCTTACATCACGTTCAGATGATTTCGAGACAAAAGTTAATTCAATAGCACTTGGTTCAGTTGTAGCAGAGGCTATGAAGAATAAATAAGATTAAATACAATTCAATTTTAAATATTTCAAAAAGGAAGGTAAAGATATGTCTGTAAAAAGTTTAATTATTAATCCAGGCTCAACATCAACAAAGATTGGTGTATTCGAAGATGAAACATTATTATTCGAAGAAACATTGAGACATTCTACAGAAGAAATAGGTCAGTTTGCAACAATAGTTGACCAGAAAGATTTCCGTAAAAATATTATTCTCAATTTATTAAAAGAGAAGAATTTCGATATTAAATCAATAAATGTAGTAGTAGGTCGTGGTGGACTGCTTAAACCAATTCCAGGTGGTACTTATGAAGTAAGCGACGAATTATTAGAAGATTTAAAGATTGGTAAACAGGGACAGCACGCTTCTAACTTAGGCGGTATTTTAGCAAGAGAAATCGGAGACGAAATCGGAGTTCCATCTTATATAGTTGACCCGGTTGTTGTTGATGAATTAAGCCCGGAAGCAAGAATTTCAGGTGTACCTGAGATTCCTCGTATAAGCATTTTCCATGCACTAAACCAGAAAGCTGTAGCTAAGAGATATGCTAAGGAAAATGATAAGAAATATGAGGACTTAAATCTTATCGTTGTACATATGGGCGGCGGTGTATCAGTTGGCGCTCATAAGAACGGTAAAGTTATAGATGTATTCAATGCACTTGACGGAGATGGCGCATTTTCACCTGAAAGAGCAGGTGGTGTTCCGGTTGGTGGACTTATCAGCCTTTGCTTCTCAGGTAAATACACAGAGAAAGAAGTATATAAGAAATTAGTTGGTAACGGCGGACTTAATGCATATCTTAATACAAATGATATGAGAGATGTAATGAAGATGGCTGAGACAGACGATAATGCTAAATTAGTTCGTGATGCATTCATCTATCAGGTAAGCAAAGATATAGGTTCAATGGCCTGCGTATTAAAAGGTAAAGTTGACCAGATAATCGTTACAGGCGGAATTGCTTATAATGACTTCATTGTTGAGAAATTAAAAGAAGCTTCAGAATGGATTGCACCATTTACAGTATATGGTGGAGAAGATGAACTTCTTGCATTAGCTCAGGGTGGTTTACGTGTAGTAAATGGCGAAGAGAAAGCAATGGAATATTAATCAGAAATTGTAAAAGAGAAGAATATAAATGGGTATGGCTGTCACTGGATTGTGGCAGCCATACTTGTAAATTAATATTGTAGAAATGTATATTTATATACAGAAAAATTGCATTTATCAGTGCAATTTATTTGTGAAAGTATTCGCCCGGGCAAATACAATTTGTAAGTGTTTGAATAGGCAAATGCAATTTAAGACAATTAGTATTATGGAAAGGTTTATATATGAAATATATCTTATTTGATTTAGATGGAACGATAACTGATCCTAAAGAGGGAATCACTAAATCTGTTGCGTATTCACTTAAGAAATTCGGCATTGAGGTCGAAGATTTAGATACACTTTGTCCATTTATCGGTCCACCGCTTAGCGATTCTTATGAGCAGTTTTATGGTTTTACGCATGAGAAAGCTATGGAGGCTGTTGATGAATACAGAGTATATTATAGAAAACAGGGAATATTTGAATGTAAATTATATGATGGAATTAAGGAATTACTTGAACATCTTCATAATGAGGGTAAGAAAGTAATCTTAGCCACTTCTAAACCTGAAGAGTTCGCGGTGCAGTTATTAGAACATTTTGATATTATTAAATATTTTGATGTGGTAGCAGGAAGTACGATGGACGGAAGCCGCGTGGAAAAGGCTGACGTAATAAGATATGCGATGAGTAGAATTAAGGAATTCGATGTAAATGATGCAGTTATGATAGGCGACAGAAAGTTCGATTACATCGGCTCTAAAGAATGTGGTATTCCTTGTATTCTGATAGGATACGGCTATGGCGAAATGGAGGAATTAGAAAATTGTAAGCCATTTGCCATAAAAGAAAGTGTTTTTGAGCTGCAAAAATTTCTTGACAGTATCTAAAAGCGGGGGTAAACTTATTTGAAAAAGAATAACGTAAATAGCAATCATAAAAGTATGCTACTGACAGATGAAAGGAAGTAATTGTCATGGAAAAGAAGAATATTGATTGGTCAAATATTGGATTTGGATACCAGCAGACAGATAAGAGATATGTGTCTAATTACAAAGATGGAAAATGGGACGATGGCGAATTGACAAGCGATGCAAACGTTGTAATAAATGAATGTGCAGGTGTATTACAGTACGCTCAGACATGTTTCGAAGGCTTAAAGGCATATACAACAGAAGATGGACATATTGTATGTTTCCGTCCTGACCTGAATGCAGCTCGTATGGAAGATTCAGCTAAGAGACTTGAGATGCCTGTATTTCCACAGGATAGATTTGTTGATGCAGTAGTTCAGGTAGTTAAAGCTAATGCAGCATATGTTCCACCATATGGTTCAGGTGCTACATTATATATCAGACCATATATGTTCGCAAGTTCACCGGTTATCGGAGTTAAACCTGCTGATGAATATCAGTTCAGAATCTTATGTACTCCTGTTGGACCATATTTCAAAGGTGGTGCAAAACCAATTACTATTAAGGTAAGTGATTTCGATAGAGCAGCTCCACATGGTACAGGCCATATCAAAGCAGGTCTTAACTATGCAATGAGTTTACACGCAATCGTAACAGCTCATGAAGAGGGATTCGCAGAGAATATGTACTTAGATGCTGCTACAAGAACTAAAGTTGAAGAGACAGGCGGAGCAAACTTCATATTTGTTACAAAAGACAATAAGGTTGTTACTCCTAAGTCAAATAGTATTTTACCATCAATCACACGCCGTTCATTAGTATATGTTGCTAAAGAATATTTAGGACTTGAAGTTGAAGAACGTGAGGTATTCTTTGATGAAGTTAAAGATTTCGCTGAATGTGGACTTTGTGGTACAGCAGCAGTTATCTCACCAGTAGGTAAGATTGTAAACCATGGTGAAGAAATCTGTTTCCCAAGTGGAATGGACGAAATGGGACCTGTTACTAAGAAACTCTATGAGACATTAACAGGTATCCAGATGGGTAGAATTGAAGCTCCTGAAGGATGGGTTAAAGTAATCGAATAATATTCTTTTGAAATTTAATATTATCTGATAAGATAAGTTGAAAATTTATAACTTAATAAGACGTAGGATAGGATTAGTAGTCTGCCTGCGTCTTATTGTTTACTAAGCGTATTAAGAGAGAAATGGAGGTTTTCTATGGATAAAATTAAAGCATTTAAAGTTGAGAATATCTTAACAGCATTATTATATGTAGCATTAGGAGTAGTTCTTATAATGTTTCCGGAATCAATTGCAAAAACTTTGATATATACAATAGCTACAATAGTCATAGCAGTTGGTGTAATTAAAATTATTAGTTATTTCTTAAAGAGAGAGCAGGCAGGTTATTCAAATGCAGGGATTGTATCAGGATTGATTTTCATTGTAATCGGTCTGTTTATACTTACCTCTACGAAGATAATTATTTCAGTGATACCATTTGTGATGGGAGTATGTATTCTTATCAGTGCTTATTCTAAATTACAGTATGTATTACAATTAAGCAAATATACAAATGAGAAGAATAGAGGTATGCTTTTAGCTGCAATAGTTACATTTATTCTAGGAATTGTGTTAATCTTTAATCCGTTCAGAGCAGCTAAATGGATGATTAGATTAGTTGGAATATGTATTGCCTTTACGGGTGCGTCAGATCTTATAACAGGAATATATTTTTATCGCAAGATGAGAGATTATATAAAAGATATGGAAGCATTAGAACAGGATTATGTAGAAAAATAAATTTGCGTTCTTGTATTTTCAGACAACATTAGAGACACCTTTGTACCTCATAAGAGGAAGTAGTGCGAAAAATATTCTGATGTGATTATTTTTCGCATGGCTATTTGTTTCGGAGCGAAAGCAGATAGTTTTTATAGCAGATGAGAAATCGCCTATGTGAATTTATCATCGCCTCTTCGCAATAAGTCGCTCAGAATTGGAGATTAGTAAGAGATGAATAAACATATTGAAAAAGCTATGGGACTTAGAAATGAAGTGCCTATGATAAATAACTGTTCACAGACTATAATGAGAACATATGCTAAAGAACTGGGACTCGATGAAAATGTAGCTTCTAATATCGCCTGTAATTTCGGTGGAGGTATGAAGTGTGGCAGTACGTGTGGTGTTATAACGGCAGGGCTTATGATACTCGGTGCTAAAGGAATAGATTCTCCGGCAGTAATAGGAGAATTTAGAAGGCGAATCGCAGAAAATCATAATGGAATGACAGACTGCGCAGAGCTTCTCAGGGAAAATGTGAAAAACGGTGGAACTAAAAAAGTCCATTGTGATAATATGATTAAAGAAGCAATAGATCTGATAGATGAATTAGTTGAACGTGAGGAAAATAAATAGGGATAATATTGAATAATATGAAATGGGTGCAAGGGTGTAAGATAAGGGTATTCAGGTAGGACTAATTAGTTTTGATGAATCAGGATATTCATTCAATTGCAGCTATTTTAGTTCTACCTTTTTAATTTTAATTTGATTCTGTTCAAAGCAAGGGCATATCTTGATTTGAAACAGAGAAAAGATAATGGTGAAACAGTAGATTCTAATGATATAAAAAAACACAAAAAAGATGTATTGAGAATTGCCTCTGAACTTATGCTTGAGAAAGTTACAAATCTTCCAAACACTGTAAAAAAAGATATTGATACTTTTATTGATTCCTTGGAAAAAGAACAATTTGATGATAATTCATTAAGAAATTATGGACTTAAGAATGAGGAAGTTATGGAAGTATTAAAAAGAACATTTTCTTAAAGAAATGTCCAATATTAAAACTATACAGATTTCCACACAAATGGAATGAAAGACAAGAATAATTTCATATTATTTACCACATACTAACTCCAAAGCTAATATGTAACAAAAAAGGATATTATTATCCTTATCAACAATGGCAATGGAGGAATTATATCTTATGAAGGCAACAGGAATTATTCGTAGAATTGATGATTTGGGAAGAGTAGTTGTTCCGAAAGAAATAAGAAGAACATTGAAGATAAGAGAGGGCGATCCTCTTGAGATTTTTACCGACAGAGAGGGTGAAATCGTACTTAAGAAATATTCTCCAATAGGTGAAATTCGTGAATTTGCGGTGCAATATACAGAAAGCCTTGGAACATATATAAATCATGCAGTCATTATGTCAGATAGAGATATTGTGGTGGCAGCGACTTCATTTGGCAGGGAACTTATAGATAAGAATCTTTCTAAAGAGTTTGAGGATATACTTGAAAACCGAATGTTAGTCAGGGAGAACACTAAAGGAATCAGAATTACAGACAATGATGAGAAACGATGCAATAAAGTTATAAAGCCTATAATATGTGAGGGTGATGTCATAGGTGGAATAGCTCTGATGGCAGGTGGAGAAGATATTAGAATTAGTGATGAAGATGTTAAACTTATTGAGGTAGCTGCTCATTTTATAGGCCGTCAAATGGAGGCTTAACAGTATTTTTTAAAATGTAAATACTGTAATATTAACAAAATTTCAATATAAACATTGTTACATTTAAACAATAATGCGTTAACCCCCTAATAAAATGGCGAAAATTTCTTGACAAAACAACATTAAGAGTTTATAAATAGACGTGAGGCTTAGGCATAGAGATGCCTGTCCACAATTAAAAAGAAACTTGAATATATCAAGTAAAAGAATACTAAGAATAACAGAGGAGGAGTCTATCCATGAACAAAGCTGAATTAGTAGCAGCAATTGCTGAAAAATCTGAATTATCAAAGAAAGATGCTGAAAAAGCATTAAAAGCTTTTACAGAAGTAGTAACTGAAGAATTAAAGAAAGGTAACAAGATTCAGTTAGTTGGCTTTGGTACATTCGAAGTAGCTAAGAGAGCAGCTAGAGAAGGAAGAAACCCACAGACAGGTGAGACAATGAAGATTGCAGCTTCAGTAGCACCTAAATTTAAAGCTGGAGCAGCTTTAAAGAACGAAATCAACAAGTAATTTGAATTTGTGATTTTGAGAGCTTTCCCCTCACTTATTAACGTAAGTGAGGGGATTTTTTACTTACCAGGAAATTTCGTTGAAATTGTCCCGGCGTATAGTATTTTGAAAGGAGTAATTATGAGATTAGATAAATATTTGAAAGTATCGAGAATTATTAAGAGAAGAACAGTAGCGAATGAAGCCTGCGATGCAGGAAGGGTTCTGGTTAATGACAAGCCTGCCAAAGCATCTGTAAATGTTAAGGTAGGAGACATTATTGAAATATTATTTGGTACTAAATCGCTTAAGGTTGAAGTTTTAGATATTTCTGAAACAGTTAAGAAAGATGAAGCCAAAGAAATGTATAGAGAGTTGTAATAATTCCTATTAGTGCAAAATATACTAGCAACATAGAGGTCGAAAGGGTGATATGTTGTGGGGTATTCAGAAAGCAGAAATGAATTTGCAAGGACGGGCACAAGAGGTCAGAAAGATATAGTAAGCCATAAAATTATTATAACAGGTCGGACACAGGGAATAATATCAGGCGTATTAGATGTTATTGAATTCGATAATAATATGGTTAATTTAGATACATCTATGGGCAGGCTTATTATTAAGGGCAGGGAAATGAAGGTAAAGGGGATTAATCTGGAGAAGTCAGAGGCAGAAATAGAGGGCAATATCGATAGCATTGTTTATACTCAGAAGCAGTCTGACGAATCACTTATCAAACGATTGTTTAAATAGGTGGAAGCATGAGTGGTGAGATAATTAATGAAGTCGATATTTTCTTCAGGGCCATAATATTAGGAGCGTTATTCGCCTTAATATATGATTTTATCAGGATAATACGAAGAATTGTTTTCAAGTCATTTATAATAATGGGCTTAGAGGACATTCTCTACTGGTTAATAATGTCTGTTATGACATGCGTATTCTTGTACAAGGTTAATGGTGGAGTCATAAGGTTATATATAATTACAGGGATAGCTGCCGGAATGATATTATATGAATTAAGCATTGGCCGGTTTGCTGTGAAATATTTAACAATTGTTCTTAGATTTATATTAAGAAAAATATGTGAAATTTTAAAAAAAATACAGAAAATACTAGATTTGGGATTGAAAAAAGTTTTTAAACCTATTAAAATATTATGTAATAAGTTCAATGTGAAGATATTAAGAGGCAGTAAAAGAGGTGCCGGAATTGAAGAAGAATTTAAAAGGAAAATCAAAAAAAAGAAAAAATGTACTTAATTCAATAGCTGTCATAGTTATTATGATAATATTTGTAGGGATAATATCATACCAGACGAATAGTCTGAAAGCTAAGAGAGATGAATTGAATGCGAAAGAACAGAAGCTTCAGCAGAGCTATGAAGAAGAGAGTGAGAGAACTTCAGAACTTGAGAAACAGAGAGTGTATGTGCAGACTAAAGAGTACATAGAAGAAGCTGCGAGAAAGCTTGGTTTTGTATATCCTGATGAGATAATATTAAAGCCTAAGAAAGATTAGTGTGAAAATCAAATTGATAGGTTGATTTTTCGCACAGCTATTTGCTTTTAACTGAAAGCAAATAGCTTTTATGGCAGGTCAGAAATCGCTTGTGCGAATTTCTGACCGCCTCTTTGCGGTAAGCCGCGAAGAAGTTAAGATTAGTCTACAGTTTCTTAAAATAGTCTAGGTACATAAAATCGCCTCAAAAATGTTTTTGAAAGGGAAAATGTCTAAAACTTTATTAGAAATGCTACATTGCTTTGACAAAAAAAACACAAAGACCTATATATAATGACCTCCATAAAAGGCAGATGCCTAAAAAATGGAGGTTTATTTTATGAATAACAAAACAAACAGAATTAAATTAATTGCATTGAATCTGATAGGAATTGTACTTGCGGGCAGTAATATGTATGGACTGAATCCTGTAGGAATGGGATATTCATCAGCATTATACGCAAGCGGTTCACCAGGGATAACTACTATAATAGTAATGTTACTTGGAATGGCAAATAATTTTCAGACGATAGATATAGTAAAATACATATCTGCGATAAGTGTAATCATCATTATATCCAAACTGACTGCCGTTAATAAATTGCGTGTAAATGAATATGCAAGCGCAATAATATGCTTTATTTCAGTATTTACACTTGAAGTTACCGATTTATTAATTAATGAGAAATACACGACATTTGCAATGAATATGGAGACAGTTATGACATTAGCGATGCCTGTGATTATGTCAGTATTTTCAGCGGCATTAAATATCACATTCAGGAAAGCTATTCAGGCACTCATAAGTGGAAAAGCGGTCTATGATAATGAAGAAATGTTTAGTATGGCACTTATTACCGGGTTGGTTATCTATAATATAGGTGAGCGAATGACGATTCCGGCATCGGGAATAGAGATAATATTGTTCTTTTCAATTTTGTATGGCGCATATAAATATGGTGCGGGAATGGGTGCCATAATTGGTTCGGCATGTGGAATATCCTTGTGTTTATGGTATGATGATGCGAAATACTTAGGAATAATGTGTATGCTTGGAATTGCGATAGGAATATTCAGGGAATTAGGACGAGTTATCAGTGTGTTATCAATGATTTGTGCGTGCCTGACAGTCGGCTATGCGGCATATCCGTTATTCATCAGTGACAATATTGTCAAGGGGCTGCTTGGTGCGGGTATAATATTTATGATGCTTCCTAAAAATATTATCTACAGATTCGAAGAGAATATTAATAATAATGAAGAAAATGATATGCAGAAGATACTTGAGGAAAAGTTGACAAATGCGGCAAAGGCGATAGAAAAACTGTCTAAGAGCATATTAAAAAATGATATGGAGACAGGTAATATTGACAGTATTGAGACGAATACAGACATTAACCAGATATGGAAGAATAAATTTGATGAGAGCAGAAATATTATGTCAGGGCAGCTTAACCAGATTTCTAAAATCATAGAAGAATATTCGCATGAAATGTATGATTTTGTGAAGATTACCGGGGAAGAGGAGGAATATATAAGACATAAATTAAAGGGCAGAAAAGTATATATGGATAAAATAATGGGTATAGAGAACCGCAGACATAAAAAAGAATATTTAATAACAGCAAAATGCGAGAAAGGTGTGACGATTGGAACAAGGGAGATAGCAGAGGCGGTAAGTGAGGCATTTGGAAAGGCATATATGCCATCTAGAAATTGCAGAAAGGTAATCAGTAATGAATTCACGACAACGACATATGTGGAGGAGGCAAATTTCTATGTACTACATGGTGCAGCGAGAAAGGCAAGAGGTGAAGGTGGAATATCGGGAGATAATTATTCGCTTAAAGAATTAGAGAATGGACAGGTTCTTATGGGAATTTCAGATGGTATGGGTTATGGAACAAGTGCATGCCTTGAAAGTGAAACAGTAATTGAATTGTTAGAACAGCTTTTAGACAGTGGTTTTGATGGTGATACAGCACTTAAAATGATTAATTCAGTTATGATAATGAACTCAGAGGAGGAACACCCTGCAACACTAGATTATGGTGTAATTGATTTACATTCAGGCATGTGCGATTTAGTGAAAATCGGAGCAGCTACGACATTTGTTAAGAGGGGCAACTGGGTTGAAACGATTAAATCTACATCAATGCCGCTTGGTATGTTTGCCGAAGTCGATTATGACAGCACAAGTAAGAAATTATATGATGGAGATTTGGTGATTATGGTGTCTGACGGTGTAATCGATGCACTTAATACAGAAGACAATGATGGTAAATTGGTTGAAATCATAAGGGATATCGATGGTGGTTCGCCCAAAGAGATTGCAGATTGCATCTTAGAAAAGGCAGTTTCAGATAAATCAAGACTGACTGACGATATGACTGTATTAGTAACCGGGATATGGGAAAATAATAAAAAGATAGCATAATAAATACTTGCTAATAAATTTAGAATAAAGTAACATATATTATAAATACTGGTAATTTATAAAGTCAGAGTTATAAAATATTGAAAAGAACAGAAATAATAAAAAACCGGTGTATATAGGAGCCGGATTAATATAAACGAATATATAGAGAAATAATAAAAAGCAAAATTGATAAAGGTAGATTATGAACGAATTAATTAAAGTCAGAAAATATATGGAACAATTTAATATGGCAGAAAAGGGAGAAAGCGTCATTGTGGGTGTATCAGGTGGCGCTGATTCCGTATGCCTGTATAAAATACTTCTGGAACTTAAGAATTATTTTGATATAGATATTATTGCAGTTCATATACATCATGGAATACGTGGAGAAGAAGCAGACAGGGATATGAATTTTGTGGAAAATATGTGTAAGAATGATGGTGTTAAGTTTAGATGCTATAAATATGATGTCCCTGGATATGCTAAGACTAACGGATTATCAGAGGAAGAAGCGGGCAGAACGTTAAGATATAAGGCATTTGATGAAGTGGCGAAAGAACTTATAAGTAATGGAAGAAGTGTAAAGATTGCGGTGGCACATAACAGGAATGACAGTGCCGAGACATTTATCCATAATCTGTGCCGGGGAAGCGGACTTAAAGGATTAGCGGGAATTCCATATAAGAATGGCAGTATAATAAGACCGGTATTGTGTCTTACACGCGAAGAGATAGAGATGTACCTATCAGAACATAATATAACACATATAGATGATTCAACTAACTTTACAGAGGATTATACAAGGAATAAGATAAGACACAGAGTGTTGCCATATCTTAGTGAGAACATTAATGATAACAGTATAAGCCACATTTGTCAGGCGGCAGATGAGTTAAGGGAGATAGAAGATTATCTTTCGGAAGTTACGAATTATATGTATGAAAATATTGTCTCAGAGCATAATAATTGTATTTACATTAACAGAAAGGCTCTTGCATGTGAAAAAGAAATAATACAGAAGCGTATTGTGAGAGCATGCATTGAAAAGGCAGCAGAAAAGCTTAAGGATATTACAAGGAAGCATATAGAAGATGTGATAGATTTATGTGGCAGGCAGACGGGACGATATATAATGCTGCCATATGGAATTATAGCCAGAGTCCAATATGATAATATAATTATTGAGAGAGAAAATGTAAGTAAAGCTGGAGATGAAAAAAATATAGAAAAAGATATCAGGAAAGATATCAGGAAAGATATCGGGAAAGACGGTGTATATACACTGGGAGAAGAAGAGTTTGATGTAAGGATAATCGATGTCGAAAAAGAGGGAATAAATATAAAATTTTTAATAAATCAACTAAAAAATTACCAAAACTTGTATACTAAATGCTTTGATTATGATAAAATACAATTTACTGTGCAATTAAGATATCGTGAATCAGAGGATTATGTAGTTATAAATGCAAAGGGACAGAGAAAGAAACTGAAGAGTTTTTTTGTGGACAATAAGATTCCGGCAGAAAAAAGAGGTTTGATTCCGGTATTTGCAGATGGTTCACATATTATATGGATTGTAGGTCATAGAATTAGTGAAGAATATAAGGTGACAGAAGATACGAAACATTTATTAATAATTTCTAGACTAGAAAGGAAAGAAAATCAAAATGCAGGACAAAATCAGAGTGTTGATTAAAGAAGAAGATGTGTGTGCTAAGATTAAAGAGATTGGTGATCTAATCAGCAAGAAGTATGCAGGAAAAACAGTACATCTCATCTGTGTATTAAAAGGTGGTGTGTTCTTTATGTGCGAACTTGCTAAGAGAATCACAACAGATGTATCTATGGACTTTATGGCAGTTTCAAGCTATGGTTCAGGTACAGAGAGCAGTGGAAAAGTAAAAATTGTAAAAGACCTTGATGAATCAATTGAAGGTAAGAATGTTCTGATTGTAGAAGATATTATCGATTCAGGACGTACATTAAAGGCATTAACGGATATGTTATGGCAGAGAAATCCTAACAGTATTGAGATATGCACATTACTTGATAAACCTGACAGGAGAGTTGTTGATGTAAACGTGCAATATACATGTTTTAATATACCTGACGAATTTGTGGTAGGTTTCGGTTTGGATTATGACCAGAAATACAGGAATCTTCCATATATTGGTGTGGTAGATACAGAATAGATTGTAAAATGCTCAAAAAGTGAGAGGAGGATTCAAAAAGTGAAGAAACAAATGAAAGGCTTTGGTATTTATATAATTGTACTCTTATTAGTTATGTCTGCTTTTTATTACATTGCAATATATAATAAGGATACAGATCATTATAAATATAGCGACTTCTTAGAAGATATTAAAAATGATGAAGTTAAGAGTGTAACATTATATCAGAATAAAGAGGTGCCGACAGGTAAGATAGTTGTCCGTTTAAAAGATGGCGATAAACATAAACTTAATGTTGCAAGTGCTGCTGAAGAAGAAAAGAGACTCATAGATAAAAATATAGAATTTACTACGAAGGATGTTGAGAAAGAGAATGTGTTATGGCAGATTCTTCCATACGTCGTAATGATAGTAATTGCTATTATATTTATATCAATACTTACCGCACAGACAGGCGGCGGTGGCGGAGCTAACCGAATGATGAGCTTTGGAAAGAGCCGTGCTAAAATGGTTAATGACCCTAAGAAGAGAGTTAAGTTTGACCAGGTAGCTGGCTTACAGGAAGAAAAAGAAGAGTTAGAGGAAATTGTGGATTTCTTAAAATATCCTAAGAAATATCTTGAGGTAGGCGCAAGAATTCCTAAAGGTGTAATTCTTACAGGACCTCCGGGAACAGGTAAGACATTACTTGCTAAAGCTGTAGCAGGTGAAGCAGGAGTACCATTCTTCAGTATTTCAGGTTCAGATTTTGTAGAAATGTTCGTTGGTGTCGGTGCATCAAGAGTAAGAGATTTATTTGAAGAGGCTAAGAAGAATTCGCCATGTATCATATTTATCGATGAGATAGATGCTGTTGCAAGAAGAAGAGGAACAGGTATGGGTGGCGGACATGATGAAAGAGAACAGACACTCAACCAGTTATTAGTAGAGATGGACGGCTTTGGTGTAAATGAGGGAATAATAGTAATGGCTGCTACTAACAGAGTAGACATACTTGATCCTGCAATATTACGTCCGGGACGTTTCGATAGAAAAGTAGTGGTAGGCAGACCGGATGTTAAAGGAAGAAGAGAAATTCTTGATGTTCATATCAGAGATAAACAGGTTGGTGATGATGTTGACCTTGATAATGTAGCACAGACTACAGCAGGTTTTACAGGTGCAGACCTTGAGAATCTCTTAAATGAAGCGGCAATCTATGCAGCAAGACAGAATAGAAAATATATTACTCAGGAAGATATTAACCGTTCATTTATTAAAGTTGGTATCGGTACAGAGAAGAAGAGTAAAATTATATCAGAGAAAGAGAAGAGAATTACAGCATTTCACGAATCAGGTCATGCGATTTTATTCCATGTTCTTCCTGATGTCGGACCTGTACACACAGTTTCAGTTATTCCTACAGGAACAGGAGCAGCAGGATATACAATGCCATTACCTGAGAAAGACGAGATGTTTAATACTAAGGGCAAGATGCTTCAGGACATAATGGTATCATTAGGCGGAAGAATTGCAGAAGAAATGGTATTAGACGATATTACGACAGGTGCATCGCAGGATATTAAGCAGGCAACAGCAATAGCTAAGGCTATGGTTACTAAATATGGTATGTCTGACAAATTAGGTCTTATCTGTTATGGAGATGATGAAGACGAAGTATTTATTGGAAGAGATTTAGCACATACAAGAGGTTATGCGGATGGAACTGCAAGTGCCATTGACAATGAAGTTAAGAGAATTGTTGATGAATGTTATGCTAAAGCTAAACATATAATCGAAGAACACAAAGATGTATTATATAAGAGTGCTGAACTTCTTATGAAGAAAGAGAAGATTGGACAGAAGGAATTCGAAGCTTTATTTGACGATAAAGAAGTTAAAGAATCAGAAACATCGGATACAGAAGTGACAGAATAATTTATATATAAATGAAATGTTGAAAATGTATAAAAACAAATGATGAAAAATAAGATATTTTGTTGAAATGGAAAATAATGTGTCAATTTGCACAAAAAGTAAAATGATTTTTTGTAAAGTTTATGCACACTTTTGCATAGACGGATGTTATAATCTACATCGTAAAAACCCCCCAATACATTATATAGTTTTTGCTACACCCCATAAGAAACGAAATACCTTCTCCAAAAAGGACAGCATGTGAGCTGTCCTTTTTACATATAGAAGTGTAGAAGTGTAAAATATTAAAAAATTATAAAACATTATTGCATTTGAATGTGAATTATAATAAAATTGTGAAAGTTACATATCATATAATAAGAGGAAAAAACAATGAATATAGATTTGAATCATATGAATAAAAATGAAAAGAAAATATTGTATATGCAGAATATGCGCCCAATGCTTAATAAAGAAGCATTGTTTTGCGATGAGAATTCTGAATACAGACTTCCACCTGAACCAGATAAGAATTCGGAAGTAAGGATTCGCTTCAGAACCGCTGTGGGTAATGTAGACAGAGTATATCTGTGCATAGGAGACGAAGGACACCTTATGGAGCATATAGAAACTGATATGTTATTTGATTATTATGAATATATGATTAAGATTGAAGAGACACAGATAAAATACTATTTTAAGATAGTTTCAGGATTCGAGGAGTGCTTCTATGATAAATCTGGTGTATGTGACAAGAGACTTGGATGGTATGACTTCGTAATTACTCCGGGCTTTAAGACACCTGACTGGGCTAAGGGTGCAGTAATGTACCAGATATATACAGACAGATTCTTTAATGGTGATAAGAGTAATGATGTAGAGACAAGAGAATACAGCTATATTGGTGATTACTCTGTTAAAGTTGATGACTGGTATAAGTATCCTGCTACAATGGGCGTAAGAGAGTTCTACGGCGGAGATATTCAGGGCGTATGGGATAAATTAGATTATTTAGAGAAATTAGGCGTAGAAGTAATATATTTCAATCCTATGTTCGTTTCCCCTTCTAACCATAAATATGATATTCAGGATTATGATTATATTGACCCACATTTCGGAAAGATTGTTAAAGACGAGGGAGAATTGCTTAGTGAAGGCAATTACCTTAACAGAGAGGCAAGCAGATATATAACAAGAGTTACCGATAAGGCTAACTTAGAGGCATCTAACGAATTATTTGCCAGATTTGTTGAAGAAGTCCATAGAAGAGGAATGAAAGTAATCTTAGATGGTGTATTTAACCACTGTGGTTCATTTAATAAATGGCTTGATAGAGAACAGATTTACGAGAACCAGGAGGGTTATGAAAAAGGGGCATATGTATCAGGTGACAGCCCATACAGAAGCTTCTTTAAATTCTTTGAAGATGCATGGCCTTATAATTACCATTATAATGGCTGGTGGGGTCACGATACATTACCTAAGCTTAATTATGAAGAATCTCCAAAATTATATGAGTATATAATGAAAATTGCAAGAAAATGGGTTTCACCACCTTATAATGTAGATGGATGGAGACTTGATGTTGCAGCAGATTTAGGACATAGTGGTGAATTTAACCATAAGTTCTGGAAGGACTTCAGAAAGAATGTTAAAGAAGCTAATCCTGAAGCTATTATATTAGCTGAACATTATGGAGATCCAGGCTCATGGTTACAGGGTGATGAATGGGATACTGTAATGAACTACGATGCATTTATGGAGCCTATTACATGGTTTCTTACAGGCATGGAGAAACATAGTGATGAGAAGAGAGATGATTTAAGAGGTGACTCGTATTCGTTCTTCGCATCTATGCGACATCATATGTCAAGGTTTCAGGGAAATTCATTACTAGTTGCCATGAACGAATTATCTAACCATGATCATTCACGTTTTATGACCAGAACTAATGGAAATGTCGGCAGAGTTGCATCGGTAGGACCTCAGGCAGCAGAAATGTATACTAATAAAGGTATTATGAAAGAAGCTGTAATAATGCAGATGACATGGCCTGGTGCACCTACTATCTACTATGGAGATGAGGCAGGAGTATGTGGCTGGACTGACCCAGATAACAGAAGAACTTATCCATGGGGCAGAGAAGATATGGAATTGATTGAATTTCATATAGATGCAATAAGAATTCATAAGAATAACATAGCACTAAGAAAAGGTTCGTTTAAGGCATTATTAGGAGAATACAATATAATTGCTTATGGACGTTTCCTGAATGATAATATACTTGCAATTGCGATAAATAACAATGATTCAGAGAGAGAAATTCATATTCCGGTATGGCAGTTAGGTGTCAGGGATAACAGCATTATGGAAAGTCTTATGGTATCATCAAGAGACACATATAATGTAGGCAAGGTAGTGTATGTTGTTGTAAATGGCGAGATAATAGTAAGATTACCAGGTTTTTCAGCTGCAATATACAGAAAAAGAGTACAGTAGAAAAGCAAATGAAAAATAAAATTCATTGTTTATTATAAAAGATGAACAAGGTAAATTTCAAATGATTAATGATAGAATAAACTTCGTTAGTAATAAAAAAATACTTGCACTTTAATGTTTTATATGGTATAAATATATAGCATTAAAAAATCGGATGGATTCCCGAGTGGCCAAAGGGGACAGACTGTAAATCTGCTGCAAATTGCTTCGGTGGTTCGAATCCACCTCCATCCATTAAGCTGAAATGCTTATGCCGGCGTGGCGGAACTGGCAGACGCACAGGACTTAAAATCCTGCGGGACTAACCTCCCGTACCGGTTCGATTCCGGTCGCCGGCATTTTTGTAAAACGATAATAAATAACCCAAGGCTATACAAGATAGTCTTGGGTTATTTATTATTCAGATAATCTATTATATCATCACCGATTATTTTAGCATATGTATCAAGATTGTTATCAAAAGCCCTGTTATCATATGGACTTGTTATAAAACCCATTTCAAGAATCATACTTGTCATACTCACTTTATTAATTGCATAGTTATCATATGCATCGGAACTTGTTCCGCATTTTACCCCACGATTATCAAAGGTTGGATTATCAAAATTATTAGAAGAACAGATATCATTTAGAATTGAAGAAGCAAGCGAATGGGCGTTTACAGGGTCAGAACTGTGAATCCATGCTTCTGCTCCGTTTATCTTTGAATTGCCTTCGTACAGATTTCTGTGTATAGAGATAAATAACGTACAATTAGAATCTTCAGCGAAATCTTTTCTCTCCTGAAGTGAAAGATAAGTATCATTAGTTCGTGAAATGGCAACAGATATGCCCTTATCTGATAAATATTTAAAAATTTTCATTGACAAATCAAGAGTATCATCTTTCTCTAAACGTTTTCCTTTGCTACTGCCTATATCTTGACCACCATGTCCGGCATCAATACACACCTCACAGTCAGAAAGTGGTAATCTGACAGTTGAAGAAAGTTCTTCAGCCTCAGAAATTGTAGAAGATGATAATAGCATAGAATGGCCGGCGTTAGCAGTTTCAGAACGTGAATCTGGTAACAACATATATACAAATAAAATAATAGCGGAACATAATAATATTCCAATAACAAAGCGGATTAATTGAATATTTTTGGCTTTACGTGATGATTGCATATATGAACGACCTTTCTGCGTTATTAAATATTGTCATGAAGAATCAGCCAGATATGACATTTTTACATAGAAACCGATAAAAGAGAGGGAATATGCGATTTATATGTATCCATCATGACTATAATTATAATAAATTATGTATATGCAAGAAATCATCATAAAAATGTAAAAAAATGTCTAAAATTATGTAAGTAAATGTCGTTAAATATGAGAAAATGCAAGTTACATAAAAATAAATTGTTATAGTATATAGTAAAATAAGCCTTTTTTGTAATTATTACAAAAAATTTTCTTGATAAAAGGTGGTGAAACGAGTATACTTATGCATTGTATAGTAGTGGAAAGGATATAAAAATGTTTGAAAAAAACGAAAAAAGCGATTTCCTGTGGAATATGATAGGCAGTCTGGTCTATGCGATGTCAACAGTGTTTATGTCATATCTTACAATAAGAATCGTTGGAGAAGAAAAGGGTGGAATATTTGCAATAGCACTGACTATAAGTCAGATGTTAGTATATTTTGGATATTTTGAAATGAGAAATTATCAGGTTACTGATTCGAAAGATAGGTATACCTTTGGACAATATTTTACTACGAAGATATATACATGTGCAATTATGCTGCTGGTATCAATTGGCTATATTTTATTAAAAGGATATGACAGGGAAAAGGCTGGAATTGTTCTTTTAGTATGTATTTTAAAATTAATTGATGCATTTGCGGATGTGTATGAATCACAATTCCACAAAGATGGTTATCTGTATCTGGCAGGAAAATCAATGTGTCATAGAACACTTATTATGATGGCTATATATTTTATAATGCTTATTATGACGCATAATCTTGTGATTACGATGATAATTTCGGATGTAGTGGCAGTTATATGTGTATACATTTTTGATATAAAAGTTTATAATAAATTTGAAGATAAATTTAATCTATGTAATATTAAGAGTGTACTTGAGATTATGAAAAATTGCTTTCCATTGTTCCTTGGTGTATTTTTGTGGGCATATATACTTAGTGCACCAAGACTTGCTGTGGATAAATATATGTCAAGCGAGTATCAGTCTTATTATCAGGCTATTTTTCTGCCTGTATCAGTTATAAATCTTTTTGCGGGATTCTTATTCAGACCTATGCTTATTACACTGACAGATTTAAATGAGAAGAAAGAATTTAGAAAGTTCTTTGCAATTATTTTTAAAATGCTATCTTGTCTGCTAGGAATAACTGTAGTGTGTTTAATAGGAGCATATTTGTTAGGAATACCTGTTTTGTCAATTGCAACAGGGTGCGAGTTATCTGCATACAGAAGCCTGCTTGTGTTCACTATAGCGGCAGGAGGAATTAATTCTGTTGCGTTTGTCCTATATTATATACTTACAATATTTAGAACAAAGAAGTTGATAATGACAGGATATATATTATCAGCGATAAGCGTCTACATTTTATCGGATAGATTAGTACAGCAATCAGAACTTTTTGGGGCATCAATGAGCTTTTTTGTGGCGGTATGTGTTCTGGGACTGTTTTTCGCAGGAAGTATCATAGTTTATGTGCTTAAGGTAAAGAAAACGATAAAACAGAATATAAAGTAGAAAATTATAGGCGGACTGATAGATAAACGTCTGCGGAATGGAGATAATTATGCAACATACTTTTGCTATTTGTGCGTATAAAGAAAGTCCATATTTGGAAGAGTGTATAGAGTCATTGATGGCTCAGGAGATGAAATCAGAGATTATTATATGTACATCCACACCTAATGATTATATAAAAAATATGGCAGAAAAATATAATATAAAATTGTATATAAATACAGGAAAAAGTGGTATTACGGAAGATTGGAATTTTGCATATTCCAAAACAACAACTAAATATGTAACGATAGCACACCAGGATGATGTTTATCTTCCGCTGTATTCTAAGACAATGTCAGATATGATGGAGAAAGCAAAGAATCCAATAATATTTTTTACAGATTATTATGAACTTAGAAATGGTAAAAAAGTTCATAATACAGGACTTTTGAAGATTAAGAGACTTATGCTTGCACCATTAAAAATAAAAATATTTCAGAGAAGTAAGTTTATAAGAAGAAGAATCCTTTCAATGGGTTCACCAATATGTTGTCCTTCGGTAACATTTAATAAAGAAAGATTCAGGGAACCTTTATTTAAGAACCATTTCAGAACAAATGAGGACTGGGAATGCTGGGAAATACTGTCAAGACACAAAGGAACATTTGTATATAGCAGTACTCCACTTACATGTCACAGAATCCATGAAGGTTCAGAGACATCAGCAGCTATTGCGGAAACAGGAAGAAGCTCAGAGGATTATGAGATGTTCAGAAAATTCTGGCCAAAATTCATAGCCAAATTACTGGTAAAACAGTATGGAAAGAGCGAGAAGTATAATGAATTATAACAGATTATTATGTATGGAGGATTGAAAAATGGAGAGTATTCAAAGTACAAACGAGAGCATTAAACTAAGAAAATTAGTTATAATACCGGCATATAATGAGTCGGCAAGTATAGTAAATACAGTAAATGATATAAAGAAAAATGCACCTGATTTTGATTATGTAGTTATTAATGACCATTCTAAGGATAATACTTTACAGATATGTAAGGATGCAGGACTTAACGTGATTGATTTACCACTTAACCTTGGTATAGGCGGAGCAGTACAGACAGGTTATCTCTATGCATGTCAGAATGGATATGATATAGCAGTGCAGTTCGATGGAGATGGCCAGCATGATGCAAAATATCTTAATGAAATGGCAGAGACACTTGTGAAAGAACAGGCTGATATGGTAATTGGTTCAAGATTTATTGAAAAAGAAGGATTTCAGTCATCATTTACAAGAAGATTAGGTATAAGATATTTTACATTCCTTATAAAAATTCTGACAGGTCAGAAGATTACGGATCCTACATCGGGTTACAGAATGTGTAACAGAAAGATAATAGAATTGTTTGCAGGAAATTACCCTAAGGATTATCCGGAACCTGAGACAACGACCTGGATATTAAGAAAGAAATTAAAAGTATTAGAAATTCCGGTAATTATGAGGGCAAGAGAAGAAGGAGTTTCATCAATATCGCTTAAGAAATCATTTTATTATATGTTTAAGGTTACTATGGCTATTATCATAGAAAGGACAAGGAGGTAAGGGAAATGTTATTGAGATTACAGATAATTGTTGCAGTTATATTAGTTCTGGGTCTTTTATATGTTATTTCGCTTGTAAGAAATAACAGACTTGAACTCAGACATGCAATTTCGTGGATTTTAGTTGGAATAACTGTATTAATTCTGGATTGTTTTCCAGTATTGATGGAGAAATTATCGGAACTTTTAGGAATAGCATCTCCTGTAAATATGATGTTCTTTCTGGCATTTTTATTTTCACTGGTGATAATACTTGTTATGTCAGTAGCACTATCAATAGCATCTTCAAGTATAAAAAAACTGGTTCAGGAAATTGGTATCTTAAAGGCAAGAGTTGATGAATTGGAAAATAAGACAAGAGATTAGGAAAACGGGCAGCTTAGGAATGGAGAATGATATGAAGAATAAGAATATATGGAAAAAATTACCAGCACTCGCATTAATTTTAATTATATATATAACTTTATGTCTGAGAGTATATACAAGGTTTATCATACATAATGATAGTTATAATCTGAATGAGAGTGAAAATGGAAAAGTAAGTGAAGAGCTTAAAAAAGGTGACGTTCTGGTACAAGATGAAAAAGGTATAACAGGCAACATTAAGAAAATTATTATTCAATGTAGAGAATATAAAGCTGAAAATAATAATCTGGGAATACTTAAGCTTACTGTGACTGATAAAGACACAAATGAAGTGTTAGCAGAGACTAAATGTGATACAGGTTATATAAATTCCAGAAAGCTGATAGCATTTGAATTAGAAAATCCACTTAAGCTTAAGGAAGAAAAGAACCTGAGTTTTAAAGTAGAAGTAGAAGAGTTAAACCCAAATGACAAGCTTACATTGACTTATTGTAATCCGGATGATGAAAAATTGACCGTTAATGGAAAAGCTTCGGATAGCGTATTAAAGGTTTCTCTTATAATGGCTTCGGGATTTGATTTGTTCTCATGGGTTACAATGTTATCATTTACAATACTAGGTATACTGATAGTTGTATTTTATTATCTGTTATTTATCAGACAGAAGGATATAAAGACAGAATTCGCATATCTTATCTTTGCTATTGTAGTAGGATTTATTTTCCTTTTATATTTACCGGATTATTCGACACCAGATGAAGAAAAGCATATTGCTACTGCTTATGGAATATCTAATATGGTATGTGGTGGAGAATATAAAGATTCTGTCTCTGTCAGAAAAAATGATGCTGAACAGAACGTATTACGTGCTTATCTGACAAGAGATGTATATAATAATTATTATAACAGCCTTTTGCATAATACAGGTGCAGATAATACAATGGTTAAAATGAAATCAGATTGGAAAATGCTAGATACACAAAAGTATCTGTATTTTGCTCCGGCACTTGGAATTACTATTGGAAGAATTCTTCATTTTGGAACGGTTCAGACATTAATTTTAGGCTCTATGTTTAATTATATATTGTTTGTTCTGCTGGCATTCTATGCAATCAGAAAGATTCCGTTCGGTAAGATGGGAATGGCTATCTTATGTTTGATGCCATTGACGTTGCAACAGGCCTCTTCATACTCTTATGACTGTCCGATTCTTGCAATGGCTTTGGTAGTAGTTGCACTTTCACTTAAATTAACAGTAGATGAGAAAATTAATAAGAAGGATTTAGCAGTTCTTATTGCAGTAAGTATTTTGTTCCTTCCTGTTAAGGGATTTGCATATGCACCAATTCTTTTGATGACATTATTGCCTCTTAAGAGATTGTTTAGAGAAAATAAGAAGTTATTCAAAATACTGTTATCAGGTCTTGTGGCGGCAGTTATAATTGCATTGATAGTGAAAATGTTAACACCACAACAGGGCGGTTCAGGTTCTATGAATGGATTTGTGGAATGGGCAAATTCACCGGGTTACACTATAGGATATTTAATTAAGAATCCTGCTTTCTGTATTGTACTTTTCTGGGACACACTTGCGAATCTCGGAACATTTTACTTCGGAAGCATGATAGGAAGCAACCTTGGCTGGATAGATATCGGCATACCAATGGTAGTAATTGTTCCGATATTTATTGTTATGTTCTTGGGATTTATGAAGTCTGAAGATGATAATTATGATTTTAGCGGTAAGGCTAAATTAATGATGAGCATAATGACTATTCTTAGCGTTGGTTGTATTATGGGGGCTATGCTCCTCGATTGGACACCATTAGGCAGTACAGAGATACAGGGTGTGCAGGGAAGATATTTTGTTCCACTTCTGGTGATTGTACTTTTAGCAATGAGAAGTAATAAGATAAAAGTAAATAAGAATTTATATAGAGATTGTCTGTACACAATGGTACTCCTACAGCCATTAGTATTATTCTTCATTGTTGCAGCAGCATAGTAAGTTACCTAAAAAGAGGTTGATTTAGAAATGAACGCATTTAAGTTAATAATATCAAAATCAAAAGTTAAATATTTATATGATACAGACGAATTTGAACAGGGAATGGAGATTTTAAAGCAGAGTGGATATACAGCAATTCCTGTAATACGTGTAGATGGTACATATGCGGGAACGGTCTGTGATAAAGATTTTCTGTTGAAATATACAGATGAAGATATGAAGAACTATGATGGTCTGTTAATTAAGGACATTATAAGACAAGGCTGGAATCCGGCAATAAACATTTCGAGTGATATAAATGATTTGCTGCTTTTGTCAATGGAGCAGAATTTTGTACCAGTTGTAGACGATATGAATGTATTTATCGGAATTATTACCAGAAGAGATATAATTAAATTCTTAACGGAGAATGGTAATTCATTACAGAATTTTAATGCTAAAGTCGGTGATGCAAGAAAGATGGAAGTGGCAATTCACCAGTTAGAGCAGAATGTTGCACCATATGAGATGTTTTCTAAGATGTATGAGGCTGCGATGAAAGAAATATGCATAAGAATTGAAACCATTAATGAAATGCTTAAATTCAAATATAACAGAGAACCACTTCATCAGCTTGAGAAGAGAATTAAGAGTGCCAGAAGTGTAATGGGGAAATTAGCAAAGAAACAGCTAGAGGCAACAGTTGATAATATGCAGGATAATCTGTTTGATATTGCTGGTGTCAGAGTTGTGTGTGCTTATATAAGTGATGCGTATGAATTTGCACAATATCTTGAGAATCAGCCTGATTTGCATCTTATTAAGAGAAAGGATTATATTGCTAATCCAAAGCCTAACGGATATAGAAGTCTGCATCTTATATTAGAAGTGCCTATCAATTATATCGGTGCGATGAAGATGATTCCTGTTGAGATTCAGTTCAGAACAGAGCCTATGGATTATTGGGCAAGCCTTGAACATGATTTAAAATATAAGCCAATCTATAATAATGCAGGACTTGATATTTCAGCAGAGTTATTAGAATGTAGCAATGAACTTGCCAGGACAGAGGAGAAGATGCAGGGGCTTGCTAAATTGATAACCGGAATGGAAGGTAATGAAAGATATTTTGGTGGAGGCAATGTTAATATTAAATAGAATGTTGAAGTGGAAATAAATGAAAGACTAAAATCTACTTTGCCTACTTCGAAGTGAAAATAAACTTTTCACTTCAGTAAAATAAAAATGAATAGAAAATAAATAAAATTTTGCTTGACAATAATTAGAAGTCATTGTAAAATGTTCAATGCGTGTTAATTGTGATGTTTCTTAAAGAAACTGCCCAGATAGCTCAGTTGGTAGAGCAAGGGACTGAAAATCCCTGTGTCACTGGTTCGATTCCAGTTCTGGGCATTACGCAGGAGGCACTTAGTGCCGAATGCTTTACATACAATATGCGGGTGTAGTTCAATGGTAGAACACTAGCCTTCCAAGCTAGATACGTGGGTTCGATTCCCATCACCCGCTTTGATACAGAGTATCATATGGATATACTTATATATATCTGCATTGCGCGAGTGGCTCAGTTGGTGGAGCACGACCTTGCCAAGGTCGGGGTCGCGGGTTCGAGTCCCGTCTCGCGCTTTTCTTATTTACTCAAACCATTTAATATATAAAGAAACCTGAAGAAATTCAGGTTTCTTTTTGCGTGTAAAATAATTAAGAGAATTATTATTGAAAAAAATAGTCAGAATTATGATAAGAAGAAGCGGTTAAAATAGGTAGCATAGGAATATTTGCTATGCTATAATTAGGTTGTGCAACAAGACGCGCAAGAATGGAGATAATATGATAAAGATAGATTTAATTACAGGTTTTCTTGGTTCAGGAAAGACAACATTTTTATTAAAATATGCAAGATATCTTATGCAAAAGGGACTGAAAATCGGAATTCTCGAATATGACTATGGCGCTGTTAATATAGATATGATGTTATTATCAGAACTTCGTGGTACGCAGTGTGAGGTTGAAATGTTAGCGGCAGCGTGTGATTCGGATTGCCTGCAAAGAAGATTTAAGACGAAACTTATAGCAATGGCAATGAGTGGTTACGACAGGATAATCGTAGAGCCATCAGGAATATTTGATATGGATATGTTTTTCGATTCGCTTCGTGAAGAACCTCTGGAGAATTGGTATGAGATAGGAAGTGTCATCACTATTGTAAATGCTAACCTTGTAGAGAAAATGACTAAGGAAGCTGATTATATATTAGCTTCACAGGCTTCGTGTGCAGGGTGTGTGGTTCTTAGCAGAACTCAGTTATCTACTCCTGAAAATATCGAGAATACCAAGAAGCATATTGCAAATGCAGCAGAGAAAATTCATTGTAAAAAGCTTCTGACAACATATATGGAGAAATCGTGGGAAGATTTTACGGATAAAGACTACGAATATCTGATGAATTCAGGATATCACATCGGTGATTATATGAAAGTTATTACAGAGGGCAAGGGCGAATTCTCGTCAGTAAATTTCCTTGATATCAAAGATGAAGTACCTGTATTAAAAGAGAAAATAAAGACACTTTTTGAGTCGGAGGAATATGGCAAGGTATTACGTGTAAAAGGTTTTGCAAGTGAAAATGGCAAAAATTACGAGATAAGTGCAACTGAAAATGAATTAGTTGTGAAACCAATGAATGTTGGCAGAGGCGTGGTCATTGTAATTGGTTCAGGACTAGACAGTAAGAAGATAAAAGAGTTGCTAGATAGATAAAAATCGGGTTGATAAATTTAAAAAAATTTATTTAATAAAAATGTGTATTGACAGTTATAAAGTATAATGTTATCATTTCACATAGTAATCAATACTACATAAAACAAATAGTGAATACTATGAAATGTTAATGAAAAAACTATATAAAACAAAATATTGCTTACTATATTATGAAATCAGGATGGAAAATGAAATGAATAACAGTAAAACAGCACTATTAGTAGATTCAGGTTGCGATGTGGGAAAAGAGTTCGCAACAGAATATGACATAAGAATATTAGGACTTAAAGTTGTATATGGAATGGAAGTATTTTCCGATGGAATTGATATTGATCCGATGACGGTATATGAAAGATTTCCAGGAGAGATTCCAACGACATCAACTCCAAATGTTATGGAAATCAGAGATTTATTAGATAAAATTAAAGAAGACGGATATGAGAATGTAATCGCAGTATGTATATCAAGTAAATTAAGTGGAACATATAATACCGTTAAATCTGTTCTTGAAGAATATGACGGACTTAACGGCTATGCATTAGATACAAAGAATATTTCAGCAGGTGCAGGACTCTTAGCAATGTGGGCAGCAGTACAACTTAAAAACGGAATGTCATACGAAGAATTAGTAGAAAAACTACCTGCAAAAGTTCCAGATTCACACGTATTTTTCTATATGGATACACTTGATTATCTTAAAGCTGGCGGAAGAATCGGGAATGTTACAGGCTTCATAGGAAAAGCACTTGATTTAAAACCAGTAATAACCTGTAACCCTGAGGGAATATATAATACAGTAACAATGTTAAGGGGCAGAAAGAATAGTGTTAAGAGACTTGTGAATATTGTGGAGAAACAAGTGGGCGATGATGCTGATAAGTGGATAAGTATTATGAATGGCAAGGCAGCAGATAAAGTGCCTGAAGTAGAGGCTCAGCTTTCAGAGAAATTCTCTAAGATGGAGATTGTAGAGAAAAAACAGATAGTTGCTTCACTTGCAGTTCATACAGGTCCCGGACTTGTTGGAATAGGAGTGTTGAAACTTTAGGGAGATAGTGCGAAAAATAATGCTGATGCGATTATTTTTTGTAAAAACATTGATAAATTTACTAAATAGGATATAATAAAAGTAGGAGAAATCCTACTTTTCCTATTTAAAGAAATGGAGGTGATTTGAATGGTTGCGAATACATTTATTGATAATGCAAAGGTTATGTCAAAGGGGCAGGTAACAATACCTAAAGATGTACGTGATATTCTTGGAATTTCAAGTGGAGACAGAGTGACATTCGTTGTTGAAAATGGAAATGTGCGTATAATTAATTCAGCAGTATACGCAATGCAAATGCTTCAAAAACAGATGGAGGGTGAAGCTGAGCGAAATGGACTTACTTCTGATGATTTGGTTATGGATATGGTAAAAGAGGTTAGAGCAGAAAGTGAGGATTAATGAAACCAAGAATTATGACGGCAACTGAATTTATTAAAAAAATGCAAGGTATCACGTAAATAATAGTGATAATATATTTAATTAATACGAAAAGATAAAATTAAAGGCTGAGTATCAGACACAATAATAGTGCGAGATATTCAGCCTGTTTTGTTGCAATGGTAGTGAAGCCATAGCACAAAGCTATGGGAATAGATATTTCTGACATTTTAATTAATTTTCGCTGTTGGTGTAATGAATACAGATACCACTACTATAAGAACGTGGGTCGAAACGAGATGAAATGGAACCCCACCAAAATGAGTTTTCTTCGTTTCCTAAACCACAGAATTTCATAAGCCATTCATCACAATATCGTTTTTCGTTCTTCATTATTTCTGTAGGTGTCTGATTTTTCAGGTGCAAAATGGCATTTGAGTCTATATTTTGTGGGAATAATTCGATAAATTCAAGATTTCCCTGCGGATTAAAACACAAATCAACAGGAATTTTGGTGTCATAAACTTTTTCACTGATATCATACCATATATATCCATTTTTCATATCTCTGACTCGTAGAATTTTATCTTTTGGAAAATCAGAAATAAAATCAGTAGAATGTAATAATGGTGATAACGTTATATTCAATTCAGGAAAAGTAATTTTACCTGTATTAAGCTCAATCAAATAAACTTCCTCCTTTAAGATTTATTCGTGTTCATATTTGCTTTCATTATACCACAATTCTATATTTTATTACAAACTGGGAAAACGTTTTCTAAATAAATTTTTACAAACAAAAAAATATATGATATTATGTTGTAAGATTAAAATTGCGATAACGCTTAGAATAGAGGAATAGTGTGAAAAATACAGATTGATATCTGATTTTTCACACGGCTATTTGTGCCACAGGCGCCACAAATAGCATATATCGCAGAGCCAAATCTGACATTTGGCTCGCGATTCCTCCGGCACTTTGTGCCTGCGGAATGGAGATTAGTATGAAATATATTCGTAAAATAAAGACAGATGATGGTAAAGAACACGAAGTATACATAACTCGTAAAGTTAATAAGCCGGTTAGTGGAACTGTTGTTGTACCAGGTTCTAAGAGTATGACAAACAGAGCATTATTATTAGCAGCACTTTCTAAGGAAAAGTCAACTTTAAGAGGTGTGTTATTTAGTGATGATTCAAGACATTTTCTTATGTGTCTGGAACAATTAGGTTTTGCACTTGAAATAGATGAAGAAAATAAGATTGTAAAAGTACAGGGCTGTGGTGGAAAGATTCCAAATAAAGAAGCTGTAATCGATGTTGGAAGTGCGGGAACAGCCGCAAGATTTATTACAGCAATGCTTGCTCTATCGGACGGAAAATATGTTATCAACTGTTCAGAACAGATGAAGAAGCGGCCTATGTCAGAGCTTTTCAGAATATTGACGGAAATGGGTGCAAGCTTCAGGTATCTTGGAGAAGAGGGATACCTTCCGGTAGAAGTGTCAGGCAATGGAGGAAAATGTCACAACATTGATATGGACATAAGCAAGAGTACGCAGTTTCTAAGTGCGATGCTTATGGTAATTCCAGTTACCAGTACGGGAATCGATATACATATAGTAAGTGAGAAAAAAGATGGTTCATATATAAGGATAACCAGAAATATGCTAAAAGAATTTGGCGTAAAGACTGAATTTGATGGAGAAACATATCATATAGACGGAAATCAGAATATACATATTGGTGATTATTATATTGAGCCTGATGTTTCGGCTGCGTGTTATTTTTATGCAATTGCAATGATTACAGGCGGAAGTGTGACAGTAGAAAATGTACACAGTAACTCGACACAGGGAGATATGAAGTTCATAAAACTTCTTGAGAAAATGGATGGAAAGGTAACAGATACCAGTAAGGGAATCAATGTTACCGGAAATGCCGATGGTACATTTAGTGGAATAGATGTTAATATGAATGATTTCTCGGACCAGGCGCTTACATTGGCGGCGATGGCACCATTTGCAAATAGCGAGACAATAATCAGAAATGTCGGACACATAAGAGGTCAGGAATGTAATCGTATGAGTGCAATTGTTAATGAACTTACGAAATGTGGAATCAGATGTGAAGAAAATGGCGATGATATTCATATTTATCCGGGAAATGTTAAACCTGCGTTAATTGAAACATATGATGACCACAGGGTTGCTATGGCATTTACAATGATGGGATTACGTGCGGACGGAATAATTATTGATAATCCTATGTGCTGCCGTAAAACATTTGAGAACTACTATGATGTATTAGAGAAATTTATGAATGAAGTATAGAAGAAGGGTAGAAAATGAAGATTAAAGTTGAGAAAAAAGCTAATAAAGGTTCCAAAGAGAAAATTAATATTAAAATCGGAAAATATGATAGTATCAGCGATATATTTAAAAGCATACCGGATAACTTCTGGAATATTGGTGGCTTCATATTTATGATGCTTATGCTTTTAATATTATGTGCTGAAGAAGTGTACAGATTATTTTCAATGACACAGAAATATGGAATATTCAATATATCATTCTTTTTCATAGGGTCTATTGCGGAAATATTTGCGACATTGTATATTTTCTCACAGTTTTATAAAGAAGAGAAATTCAGTTTAAAGAAGATTCTTAAAAACAATGTATGGGATATTCTTCTGTTTGCAATGCTTATCTGGAGTGCAGTTTCAACATATACAGCAGATAACCTCTACGTGGCTACCAAAGGTACCTGGTATAGAAAAGATGGCTTCTATACATATCTTATATATGCGGCAATGTATGTCTGTGGTAAGGCAGTGACCTCTGACCGATTCAGAAGATATATTTTAAGAACATTTAGTACGGTCTGTACATTATTATCATTATGGGTGCTGTTTCAATATAATGGACATATATATAATATGTTTGGCAGATATGCGCATAATATGGATATATGGACGAAATATGCAAGTATATTCTATAATACAAATCACTATGCTTATTTTATGACATTAGCCATAATGGCAATGGTAGGACTTATAATTATAGAAGAAAAGCTGATTTATAAAGTTATATTCTTAGCAATGTTTGTATTTAATCTATGGGCATTAATTATAAATGATACATTTGGCGGTTATATAGCAGTTATGGCAGGAATAATATTTGTCTCCATAATATTTATAATCAAAGACAGAAAGAAACTTGTTCCGATAATTTTAATATGCCTGACATTTATAATAACGAGCGTATGTGTAGATGCGAAAACACATATACTTTCAAATGATTTTGGCGTAACTTATGGTGATGCTAAGGCTGGAATATCGAATGATGCAGGTGGTACAAGCAGAATTGGCCTCTGGAAGCAGGCATTCAGATTTATGAAAGACAGACCGGTATTCGGATATGGCCCTGATGGATTATGGTCGCTATATTATGAGAAGGGCTTTAGCAGCGACAGACCACATAATGAATTTATACAGCATGCGGTATACCTGGGAATTCCGGCGGCACTTATGTATATTGGTGCAATACTCAGCCTGTTTATATATTGTATAAAGAGGATTAAGAAATTAAATGTGCTTATGCTGACAATTGGTGGAATGGTATGTGCATATCTTGTGTCGTCATTCTTTGGAAATACAATGTATTACACAGCACCGTATTATTTTATGACACTTGGAATGTTATCGGCGTGCCACAGAAAAGATGCCCTATAAGGCTTTTTTCTTGACAAACAAAGACTATGTGATAAAATAAATCCATATGTAAAAATGACAGTTATTCTTATCAGAAAGGATATACAGAAATGGAAAATGGTATGAACAAGGTGTACGCACCTAAGAGAATTGAGAAAAAATGGCAGGATATATGGGATAATGAAAAGGCATTTGCAGCAACAAATGATTACAGCAAGCCTAAATATTATGCTTTAGTAGAGTTCCCATATCCATCAGGACAGGGATTGCATGTAGGTCATCCAAGACCATATACAGCACTTGATATTGTTGCAAGAAAGAGAAGAATGCAGGGATATAACGTATTATATCCAATGGGATGGGATGCATTCGGACTTCCAACAGAAAACTATGCTATCAAGAATAAAATACATCCAAAGATTGTTACAGCTAATAATGTTAAGAGATTTAAGGAACAGTTACATTCATTAGGATATTCATTTGACTGGGATAGAGAGATTAATACTACAGATCCTAACTATTATAAATGGACACAGTGGATATTCCTTAAATTATTCAAAGCAGGACTTGCATATAAGAAAGAGATGCCAATTAACTGGTGTACATCATGTAAAGTCGGACTTGCCAATGAAGAAGTAGTAAATGGCGTATGTGAACGTTGTGGAAGTGAAGTAGTCCGCAAGGTTAAGAGTGAATGGATGCTCAAGATTACAGATTATGCAGACAAGTTAATTGAGGGACTTGATAGTGTTGATTATATTGAGAGAGTTAAAGTATCACAGAAGAACTGGATTGGACGTTCTGAAGGTGCTGAAGTAGATTTCCAGTTAAAAGATAAAGAAGATAAATTAAGAGTATACACAACTCGTCCGGATACATTATTTGGAGCAACTTATATGGTAGTTTCACCTGAACATCCATATATTGACAAATACAAAAGCAGCATTACAAATTGGGACGAAATCGCTGCGTATCGTGAAGAAGCAGCTAAGAAGTCTGATTTCGAGAGAACAGAGTTAGCTAAGGATAAGACAGGTGTTGTATTAGGTGGAATTACAGCAATAAATCCTGTAAATGGTAAAGAGATTCCAATCTGGATATCAGATTATGTACTTATGACATATGGTACAGGTGCAATTATGGCAGTTCCGGCTCATGATGACAGAGACTGGGAATTTGCTAAGAAGTTCGGACTTCCTATGATTCAGGTTGTTGAGGGAACAAATGGAGCAGTTGATATTGATGCAGCAGCATTTACAGATGTTGCTACAGGTAAATTAATTAATTCCGATTTCTTAAATGGACTTGAAGTTAAAGACGCTAAAGAGAAGATGAAAGATTTCCTTGAAGAAAAAGGAATTGGTAATAGAAAAGTTAACTTTAAATTAAGAGACTGGGTATTCTCAAGACAGCGTTACTGGGGTGAGCCTATTCCAATTATTCATTGTGATAAATGCGGATATGTTCCGATTGATGAAAGCGAACTTCCATTAGAATTACCTGAAGTTGAAAGTTATATGCCAACAGATAACGGTGAATCACCACTTGCAGCCATGACGGACTGGGTAAATGTTAAGTGTCCTTGCTGTGGTGGACCTGCTAAGAGAGAGACAGACACAATGCCACAATGGGCAGGCTCTTCATGGTATTTCTTAAGATATACAGACCCTGATAATAATGAAGCATTAGCAAGTAAAGAAGCACTTAAATACTGGTTGCCTGTTGACTGGTATAATGGTGGTATGGAACATACAACATTACATTTATTATATTCACGTTTCTGGCATAAATTCTTATATGACCAGGGTGTTGTTCCTACTCCTGAACCATATCAGAAACGTACATCGCATGGTATGATTCTTGGTGAAAATGGCGAGAAGATGTCCAAATCCAGAGGAAATGTCGTTAACCCTGATGATATCGTAGAAGCATATGGTGCAGATACACTTAGAACATATGAGATGTTTATTGGTGCATTTGATTTAAGTGCATCATGGTCAGAAGATGGTGTTAAAGGCTGTAGAAGATTCTTAGACAGAGTATGGAAACTTCAGGAATTAGTTAATGATGATATGTCATATTCTAAGGATATGGAGACAAAGATGCATCAAACAATTAAGAAAGTAAGCCTTGACTTTGAGAATCTTAAATATAACACAGCTATTGCAGCAATGATGTCACTTATAAATGATTTCTATAAGAAGAATTCAGTTACAAAAGGCGAATTCAAGACATTAATCACATTACTTAATCCGGTAGCGCCTCATATAACAGAGGAATTATGGGAAGTTATGGGATTTGATGGAAGATTATATCAGACAGAATGGCCAACATATGATGAGGCTAAGACTGTTGAAACTACTGTAGAAATCGCTGTACAGATAAATGGTAAGACAAAAGCTACAATTACAATTGGCAAAGATGATGCTAAAGATGATGTTATTGCAAAAGCTAAGGAAGCACTTGGAGACAGACTTAATGGAAATATCATTAAAGAAATCTATGTTCCAGGCAGAATTGTAAATATCGTTCAGAAATAATATAACTTAAAGTAATGCACTTGTATTTCCAGTATTATTGAGCCTTACATTCAAGACCTCACATACCGGTAAATAGGAGTGCATTTTGGGTGATATGAACATCCTGATCATATGTACAAAGAAATGTGAGACACCAATAAGTGTTTTAAGAACGGAGAAAATTGTGGAAAGTATTATAAAAAACGGCACACATAAAGGTGAAAAAAATATAAGAAAATATAATGTAGTTATATATATAATTTCTCTTTTGGCGATTATATTTTCTAAATATGCAGTTAAACCATTTGTACCAATGTTAGATTTCGCAGGATATGGCGCAATGAGACCTTTTTTCGAATCACTGCTCACATGTATATTATGGGTAATTGAAATTGTTGTTATGTGTAATGTATTTAAGAAAAAATTAAATATAAGCATTATATCAAATAAAGAGACAAAAGGACAGGAACTTCCGGTTAAACGTATATTTATCATTGCAGCAGTAATGGTTGCGTGTATAGTTGTAATAAGTGCCCAGATTGGCTTCCAGGTGAAACCTTTTTATGATTTGGGTGAAAAATTTAATGGTTATGAACTGACTAATAATGCAGGCGTCTTTTTACGAAATATTGTTAAATGTGTATGGATAGTAATTATGATAAAAGCTGCACAGGAATTTGTAGAAGATATCAGAGGTAAAGGCAGAAGTATTAATATCTATGCAGGAATTGTGCTTATGCTTACACTAGGTGTATATGACCTGATAGCAGGAAACAATAATCTTGGCATTACTTATTTTGTGCTTAATGTCGTATATGGCTGGATATATCTTTTGGCAGATAGAAGTATGCTTAAATCATATTTACTTATTATGTTTATATATTTATTTTAAGAAAGAGTAGGCCATTATGGAAAAAGAAATAACCAATAAGAATAATGATAAAAATGTAGTAATGAATAATATAAAGAAATGGTTAGATATTAATAAGATAGTAGTTGTGTACTTTTTGTGTGCAATTCTCATAGAGATGATTTCAGTATTAGCGGTCGAGGGTAATCCTATAATAAGAAACCCATTAATTGAACTGGGAATTCTTGTATTGATTTGTGGTATTGCATTAGTTATAAGAAGTAACAAAGCACGTTTTATATTCTGTTCCATATTTCTGGTATTACAGGCTGTGCTTGATTTAGCATTTGCAGTTATATACGATATGACAGGACAGTATTTCGATTTTGGTATGCTTAATCTTAGAAATGATGCATTTGGTATTCTTGAAAGTATCCCGATGAATTTTCTGGCATTCTATGCAGCTATGTTCTTCTGCATCTTCTTCGTTATATTCGCAATGCGTTCGGTAAGACGAAGAAAGAAAATCGAATATGGAAAGAAAGAAAAGAGAACTTATATAGCAGTACTTGTTATCGGAATAATAATTTCTTCAATAAGTCTTTATGCAGATAATTCGGAAAAAGTTGATAAATATGATAAGTTACTTAGAAATAGACAGTCAAGTAATTATTCTAATTATGGAATTGTCGGTAACCTTGTAAATGAATTTGCGAAAGGTATGTTGTTTACAGAGACGGGTAAAATGAGTTCGAAGAAAATAGAATCATTTATTTATGATAATGTTTCTGAACCTACGGAGCATTTCGGTATATCTAAAGATAAAAATGTAATAGTGGTCTTGGTGGAATCGTTTGAATGGTTCTCGTTTAGAAATAGCGAGGAATATCCAAATGGCTTAGGACTTACAGACAAAGAACTAGAGTATCTGTTCCCAAACCTTACGAAATTCTATAATGAAAGTGTAATTATGAATAATTTCCATTCGCGTGAGAAGACGGATATATCTGAGACGTTTAGTATTTTAGGAAGTTATCCTACAGATAAATATGTTGATTATGATTATGAATATAATACATTACCATATACGGTACCAAATATTTTAAAGGCGGAAACTAATGGTAAGATACAGACACGTTCATTCCATAATGGCTTCAAATCTTTCTATAACAGGGAGAAAACACATAAGATATTTGGATTTGAGAGTCTTACGGATTCTTATGATATGTATGATATTTCAGATGAACTTGTTAAATCGGGTAAAGCCAAAAGTACAACAATGCATGATTATATGAATAATGGTGAAAGAAACCTTGATTCAGAGATGATAAATACATGCAAAGACTTAATGTTTCCTACTGATAAACGGTTCTACACTTATATTACTTCAATCACGATGCATGGCGTATATTATGAAAGAGAAAACCTTGCTGAACACAGAAGGAAATTATATGAGGTATATAAGAATAAAAATAAAGAGAATGAAATGTCAGAAACTCTTGTTAATTATGTAACTGCAGTAATGGAATTTGATGATGCATTAGGCATTATGATGAATGATCTAGAGAAAAAAGGATTATTAGATAATACGACAATAGTTCTGTTCGGCGACCATAACAGTTATTATCAGCAGCTGAGCAATTATGTAAAAGACATAGAGGGATACGATACGGATAACTACTTCACTAATCTTTATAAAGTGCCACTTATGATACATGACAGTGATTTAGGACATCGGGTTGTAGATAAGTTCACATGTACATCAGACATTGTTCCTACATTATTAGATTTACTTGGAATCAGATATTATACAAATATGTATTATGGCAATTCGGTATTTACTGATAAGGAATCAATACTTTATTCAAGAGCATATGGAACATTCATCGGCGAGGGTATTGTCGGCAGAAGTATGAACAGTATTCTTTATAAAGCACCATCCGTAGATAGTAAATACATGAAGTATTTTGAAAGCGAATCGGCTAAATTAGTTAAGAAAATTAAATATTGTGACCAGTTATTCTATCAGGACTATTTCGCGGATAAAGAACACTATGAGAAGTTCGAAGAAATGATGGAAGAAATTAATAAATAAGTAAATATGCAGTATAATATTACATGATTATAGTAAAATAGGCATAAGAAAGATTTGAGTTATTTTTCTTATGCTTATTTTTTACTTACCAGGAAATTTCGTTGAAATTGTCCAGGTAAGTAAAAAATGCTCCGCAAGGATCACACTGCGGCGGAGCAGAAAATGTTGCTATAGCAACCCGCCGCAGGCGGAGAATGTCGCAAGCGACATTCTTTATTCTAGAGTTTCAGTACATATAAGCCAAGATTGTCCGTATATAACATATACTCGATTTATGACGTATCGTGTTTGTGAGTAAATGCCGTCCGATGCAGAAGGCGGTACAGTAAATCACCGTTCAAGCGAAGCACGTTTGATTTACTGTATCGTAATAAACTTTGCAGAGGACGGCATTTACTCACAACCGATAAAGGAATATGAGAGTATATGTTATAGATGGACAACTTGGTTTTATTGTCTGAACGATGTGTAATTTGCTAGTAATTTTGCGAAAAATAAATTGCAAATATTGAGCGAATGTTATACAATATTAACAAGTGATTACGTGGCATTTTATATGCAGAATGGAGGCACGAATGAAAAAGATAGGTGCAAGTATAGTTGCGGCAATTACTGCTTGTGTTATTGCTGCTACAACAATCGTTGGCTCTATTATGGTTTATAAGTCAACTGGTATTATAAAAGAAGAGGCAACAGGCAAGTTAGAGTCGATGTCTTTACAATATGCGAATCAGATGAATACGGAATTTGAGAAGTATGAAAGTATTGCAAAAGGCATTGGTGATTACATACAGGCAACAGGTAATTTTGACAAATTAGGTGATGCAAAGTACTTACAGGATTATGTAGATGGAATCGATTCATATGTTAAACAGGTAAGTATAAGTGATGAGAATATCTTAAGCCTATGTGTATATATGGGACCTGATAAGGTTAAGACTATGATTGGTTCATGGTATCATGGAGATGAGAAGCAGACATATGATCCGGAAGAATGGTATGTAACATTGTTTAATGACCAGCCTGCATTCCAATGGTACATTCAGGCTGAAGATGCCGGAGAACCAAGGTGGCTGAAATCATATTATGACCAGGATTTGCAGAAGAATGTAATGACATATGGCTATCCTGTATTTATGCACGATGATGCTAAAGACAAGGATGTTGTATTTGCAATGATAGGAATTAGCATTTCGTTTGATAAGTTCTCAGACTTAGTTGGCAGTGTTAAATTCTATGATACAGGTCATGCGAGTCTTGTAGATATAGATCAGTGTTTTGCGGTTGATAGTGTATACAATGTTAATGAGACACTTAAAACTGTTAAGTATACAAAGATTATAGATGCACTTAATAAGAAAGATTCAGGAATCGAGGAATTAACTACCAGAAAAGGTATTAAGTCATATGTGGCATTTGCGAAGATGAACAACGGATATGTTGTATTAATGGAAGCACCGGTTGACGAAGTTAATGCAAGTACTAAGACAGTTATAGTGATTGCCCTTGTAATTATTGTAATTATTTCAGTTATAGCCATAATAATAGCTGTACTTATAGGTATGAAGATATCTAAACCAATTAAGAAAGTGGCTGAAGATCTTGACCTTATGAAGGATGGAAACTTTACTGGTAACAAATATAAGCCATATCTTAAGAATAAGAATGAAACAGGAAGGCTTGCCAAGGCTTTAGATGCTGTGGAAGAAAGCATGAAAGAAACTGTAGGCTTAGTTACAGACAGTGGAGATGATATTACAGAAGCAGTTACAAAACTTGAAAATGTAATTGGCAACCTTGTAGACCAGGTGGCAAATATTTCGGCTATATCAGAAGAATTAGCTGCAAGTATGGAAGAGACAGCAGCAACCGCTGAGAACCTAAGTACATCATCTGATAATATGGTTTATCATATTGGTAAGATGAATTCTAAGAACATTGAAGGAATGGAAGCTGTTGAGGGAATTAGTGAACGAGCTAATATGCTTAAAGTAGAAGCAGCTAAGTCATTTGAAGAGACAGAAGAGATAACTAAGGAAACAGAGAAGAAGTTAAAAGCAGCAATTGAAGATTCTAAACAGGTTGAAGAAATTAATCAGTTAACAAATGCAATTCTTAATATTGCAGACCAGACATCATTACTTTCACTTAATGCATCTATCGAGGCAGCAAGAGCAGGTGAGTCAGGTAAAGGATTTGCGGTAGTTGCAGATGAGATTCGTAAGCTCGCTGAGAACTGTGAAGAGACAGCTATCCAGATTCAGAATATTACATTGAATGTAACTGATGCAGTTGATAATTTGTGTAACAATGCAATTGATGTATTAGGCTTTATTGAACACCATGTTAAAGATACTAACAGAAAACTTATTGATACAAGCGAACAGTATAATGATGATGCACAGAATATGAAAGGTATTCTTGAGGAATTTGGACATGTTGCAGAAAATATTTCTAATGAGATATCAATAGTTGTTAAGTCATTCAGCGACCTTAAAGATGCAACAGTAGACGGAGCTAAGGGAACAACAGAAGTAGCTATGAATGCTGAACAGGTATCGCTTAATACAGGTTATGTTCGAGAAGAAGCAGAAAGGCTTAAAGAAGTTTCACTTAAATTAGAGGAGACAATGAAGAAATTCGTAGTTTAATCGCCAGAAAATGATATAAAATAATAACAAAATTTAATATTTATGTGGAAGAGCCGCTTACAAGCGGCTCTTTGTGATAGAGTTGGCATAAAATGCCTGCGTGGAAAGAGGTTAGTGTGAAAAATAATGCCGATGCGATTATTTTTCACACAGATATTTGTAGTGCAGGCACAACTAATTGTGTAAAAGAGCAACACAATTAGTAGAGATGGCAGCCGAGAAATTGCCTGCGCGAATTTCTCGGCGCCTTTTCGCAATGAATTGCTCAAAGAAAGAGGTAGAAATGAAGATTTTATTAGTAGCAATTAATGCCAAATATATACATTCTAACCTTGCAGTATACTGTCTTAAGAAATATTCTAAAGAATATGATAATAATATTGAGATAGCAGAATATACGATTAATCAGCAGATGGAATTTATATTGCAGGACATTTATAAGAGAAATGCAGATGTAGTAGCATTTTCTTGTTATATATGGAATATAGAATATGTTACGGCAATTATAAAAGATTTGAAGAAGATAATGAAGAATAATGATATCTGGGTTGGTGGACCGGAGGTGTCATACAGAGCCACATCGTTCCTTGAAGAATATAAAGAAGTTAAAGGCGTGATGATAGGCGAGGGTGAGAAAAGCTTTAACTGGCTTACTAAGGAATATGTAGAGGATACTAAAGACTTTTCTAATATTAAGGGAGTTGTATACAGAGACGGTGAAGAACTGAAGGCAACACCTTGTGAAGAATTGTTAGACCTTAGTGATGTGCCATTTCCATATGATGATTTAGATAAATTCAAAAATAAAATCATATACTATGAGAGCAGCCGCGGTTGTCCGTATTCGTGCAGTTATTGTCTGTCATCTATTGATAAGAAGTTGAGATTCAGAAATCTTGAGCTGGTTAAATCTGAACTGAAAATATTTATAGACCATAAGATTCCACAGGTTAAGTTCGTGGACAGAACATTTAATTGTAATAAGAAGCACGCAATGGAAATATGGAGATTTATCAATGAAAATGATAATGGAGTAACGAATTTCCATTTTGAAATATCGGCTGATATTATCGATGAAGAAGAACTTGCATTATTTAAGACTATGAGACCGGGACTTATACAGTTAGAAATCGGAGTGCAGACTACTAATCCGGTTACAATAAAAGAAATTGATAGAATTATGAATCTGGACAAATTACGATATGTAGTTGAGAAAATTAATAGCTTTAATAATATACACCAGCATCTTGATCTGATTGCCGGATTACCATATGAGGATTATAACAGCTTTGTTAAATCATTTAATGATGTGTATGCGATGCGGCCTGAACAGCTTCAACTTGGCTTCTTAAAGGTATTAAGCGGAGCAAAGATGGAGAGAAAGTCAGAAGAATATGGTCTTGTATACACGACACTTCCACCTTATGAAGTTCTTACAACAAAATGGCTTGATTACGACAGAGTATTGGAACTAAAAACCATAGAAAATATGGTCGAAATATATTATAATAGCAGACAGTTTACGAATGCACTTGCATGGCTTGAGAATCAATTTGAAACACCTTTTAAAATGTTTGAAGGTATTGGAAAATATTATGAGCTTCATAAATTAAATGAAGTGAAGCATAATAGAATTCAGATGTATGAGATTTTGCTTGAATATGTTAAGAGTGTTTGTGAAGATTATAAGGTATTTGAGGAACTTCTTAAACTGGATGTATATCTTAGAGAAAATATTAAGAGCCGTCCTGCATTTGCAGGGGACAACCATAAGGAAGAATTAAGAGATTACTATCATGAATATAGAAGTGAAGGCAAAAATATCCATATTGAACTATTTAACATTAATATCAGAAAATGGATTAATAATAGAACTATTGAGCAGACAGAGCAGGTAGTTATGTTTGATTATAGAGAGAAGGATCCGATTACATTGTGGTGCAGACTAAATTATCTTACAGACAAAACTATTTGACAGCACATTTTATGACAGGGAGGAAAAAATGGTATCTAAGAAAAAAGTAAATGAGATAATGAGACTTTTAGATGAAGAATATGGTACAGAATACAGATGTTATCTTAATCATGATAATGCATGGCAGTTACTTATAGCTACTATATTGAGTGCACAATGTACGGATGCCAGAGTCAATATTGTTACTAAAGATTTGTTTACTAAATACGATACGCTTGAGAAATTCGCAAAGGCAGACCAGAAAGAATTAGAAAGAGATATTTATGCAACAGGCTTCTATAAGAATAAGGCAAAGAATATCATTGCGTGTGCAAATAGGATAATAGATGTGTATAGTGGGGAAGTACCGTTTGAACTTGATGATTTATTAACACTTGCGGGTGTTGGAAGAAAGACTGCGAATGTCATAAGAGGAAATATTTATAATATACCAAGTATCGTTGTAGATACGCATGTCAAACGCATTTCGAAGAAATTAGGACTTACGAATGAGACAGACCCGGAGAAGATAGAATTCGAATTGATGAAGGTGTTACCGAAAGACCACTGGATACTTTATAATATTCACATAATTACTTTGGGAAGAACAATATGTACTGCGAGAAACCCTAAATGTGAAGAGTGTTTCTTGAAAGATTGTTGTGAGGAAAAGAAAAATAATGGTTAACAAATACGTTGTAATAGACTTAGAAACGACAGGTTTGTCGCCTGAAAGAGACAAAATAATCGAAATAGGTGCGGTTAAAATTGAAAATGGAATTTTGACGGGAACTTATTCAAAACTGGTAAATCCCAATGTAGAAATAAGCGACAGGATTGTAGAAATTACGGGAATCACATCAGATATGATAAAAAAATGTCCGTTTATAGGAGAGGTTTTGCAGGAATTTATGCAGTTCGTTGGTGACAGCATAATTATAGGACATAGTATTAAGTTCGATATATCGTTTCTTGTAAATGCATTGTATAAAGAGGGATTAAGTGAGTATGTCAAGGGCTACGAGACTATCGATACACTTAATATAGCCAGGAAATGTATACCGGGGGGCGTAAGTAAGCGTTTAGCAGACTTATGTGTTATGTATGGTATCGAAGATAAAGAACATCATCGGGCATTAAATGATGCATTTGTGACACACAAGTTATATGAAAAATTGTGTGAAATATATGAAAATGAGGGAGAGGGAATTATTTTCAAACCGGAGATGTTAGTATGTAAGCCTTATAAAGACAAAGAAGCTCCAAAAGGACAGATTAAATTCCTAAAGGAGCTTCTGAGATATCATAATCTTACATCAGAATATGATATAGATAAAATGAGCCAGAGGGAAGTAAGCAGATACGTTGATAAAATTATATTAAACTACGGAAGAATGAAGAAAATTTAATATAGGTTTTTTGGTGATTGAATCTAACGCATCAGCATATTCTAAAAGTGCATTTATCTTATCTGGCTGATTATTCTTAATATATAATTCTGTCAGGAGTCTGTAGCTTGATATCATATCGCATCCGATTCTGACAGAGTATTCCAGTGCTTCAATAGCTTCATTATCAAACCCAAGTTCGTTGAGTCTTTTGGCATATTTCTGGATAGAACTGATTAGTGTTATGAAGTTATCACTATATTCGCTAAGTACAGTTAAGTTAGCCGGTCCATATTCTGCTTTTAATTCAGTATTTGACTTATTTGACAGGTTAACAATTTTTTTATCCCTTAAATCTACAAAATTCTTCTGTATTTTTTTAATATTATCATCATTAATTTCAAGAAATAGTATTGATTTTTCAGAAACTGTGATATAATTGAGTGAACTAAGAGGCTTTTTGCGGGTTAAGTTTGCCCTTGCCTCATTTTCAAAAAGAGTATTCTTACTGTCGGTGGTTTTAGTTTTGCTCTTTCGAAGCTCATATCTGACCCAGAAACAGAATACAAGGAAACAGTATAGAAAAGGTAACTTTGGCAACATTGTTTATCAACTCCATTTATTATTATTTGGCACAACGTATATAGAAAGAGGTATATTTATATGATTAATTTTAACTCAAACAAATCAAAAAAATTATTTTCGAAAATAATAATCGGTATATTAGTGCTCGCTATGATACTTTCGGTAATTGTACCATTTATGTAAGTATATACTACCATTTAAGAATCTAAAAAACAACATATTATAATACAATAAGTTACAAATATTACAGGTTGAAAGAAATATTTTGAAAGAAAGGAATATGTGCTGCCCCGGCTTTCAACCAGGTTAATGGGCAATATCAGAGAAGAGTCTGATATGCATGGGTATTAAGATGGAAATTGAGATTAACAAAAATAAAGCTTTATTTGGAGTAGCTGCTATATTATGCATTTTACTTATTGCTTTATTTGGAGTTAATGTATATGCCGATGATACACCTATAACCAAGGGAATAACTAAAGGAATAACTATTGGTGATATTGATGTAAGTGGTATGACAGAAGAAGAAGCCATGAATAAGGCAAATGAGTACATTAACGGTTTTACATCTAAGGTAATAACATTAGATGTAGATGGCAATAAAGTTCAGGTTACAGCAGGAGAATTAGGATATTACTGGAAGAATACAGATATCGTTAAAGATGCTGCTTCACATTGCCTGGAAGGAAATGTAATCAAAAGATATGAAGAGGCAAAAGATATTGAACATAATGGCCTCAAGTATGAATTCGAGGTAGATGTAAATGATGAGGTTATGACTAATACAATTAATGAAAAATGTGGACAGTATAACATTCCTCATGTGAATGCACAGTTGATAAGAACAGATTCATCATTTTCAATTTCACAGGAATCTACCGGACGAATGATTGATATGGATACATCAATCAGTGCATTACATAAATTCCTTTTAGATGAATGGAATAAGAGTGATACTGATTTTACTCTTATAGTTGTAGATGATAAACCGGTAGCTACAGTAGCAGATTGCGAAAGAGTTAAGGATGTACTTGGAACTTTCTCAACTAAGTTCTCAACAGGAAGTAGTAATTACAACAGAAATGAGAATATGAGAAATGGTATAAAACTTCTTAATGGAATAACATTATGTCAGGGTGAGACAATGTCAGTCAACTCTTTCTTAGAACCATGGACAGCAGGTAATGGCTGGAAAGCAGCAGGTACATATGTAAATGGTAAGGTTGAAGACAGCCTTGGAGGAGGAATATGCCAGGTTTCAACAACACTTTATAATGCAGTGCTTTTAGCAGAGTTAGAAGTAGTTGAGAGATATAACCATTCAATGAGTGTAGGTTATGTTCCATTATCTATGGATGCAGCATTAGCAGGAACATGGAAAGATTTAAAGATTAAGAATAATACAGATACACCTATATATATTGAGGGAATCTATGATGCCTCAGGAAAATTGACATTTAATATCTATGGTGAGGAAACCAGACCATCTAACAGAAAGGTGGAATATGTAAGTGAAACTCTTTCAACTATTCCATCATCACAGGTAGTTAAACAGGATGCTTCTAAGCCGGCAGGATACAGAGCAGTAACAAGCAGAGGACACACAGGATATACAGCAAGACTCTGGAAGAAAGTATATGTAGATGGTGTGCTTCAGAGTGAAGAAGTAGTTAACAAGAGTTCATATTCAGCTTCACCAACATATGTAACAGTAGGTACTGGCGCAGCAGCACAGCCAGAGACACCTGCAGCTACACCAGAGACCCCAGCACAGGCACCATCCCCAGACCAGACACCGGCAGTACCCGATCAGACACCTGTACAGGATAATACATCAGGTGGTCAGACAAATGGACAGAATAATTCATCAAATACAGGTTCAGGTCAACCGGCAGGTGGTAATCAGAATTCAGGTGATAATTCTAATGCTAATGCAGGAGGAACAGATGCACCGGCAGCATCAGATACAGCAACACAGTAGGTAATTAGAGAATGCATTACACAAAATACTAATCAGATTAAGATTAATTCGGGTGTTTTTTACACCCGAATTAAATTATACACATAATAAATTAAAGGTACAGGTATATCATATGAAAGCAGGAAAGCTATCTGAATCTGTTCTGAAACGTTCAGTATTAAAGACAATTAAATACAAAAGTGATGATATGTATACATTTGCAAATGTTGGAAATGATGCAGCAGTTTCTAAAGATGGAACTGTTATGTCATCATGTGTGGCAGGTTTAATGCTGAGTGAAGATAATCTTTATTTTGATTGCAAGAGAGCCATATATGCAGCTATGGCTAATGTATGTGCTGAGGGTGGAGTGCCTGCGACAATGAACGTAGATGTAATTATACCTGAGAAGAGATTAGAATCAGAATTAAAAGAATTAACAAGATATATTGCGAAGATTGCATTAGAAGCCAATATTCATATTACAGGAGGCAATACTGAGGTTACAAGAGCAGTTAAAAGCCCTGTTGTGACATTTACGGTGCTCGGACATTATATCTATGATACATATATTGATGCAAGTGAATGGGTTAAAGAGGACTATGACATTGTATTAACCAAACAGATTGGTATGTCCGGAACAGTTGCACTTGCGAAAGAAAAATATAATGAGCTAAAAGAGAAATTTCAGGTAAGCTATCTTAAGAAAGCACTTGATATGGAGAAATATTTAGACGTACGAAGTGAGGCAGCAGTCGCGGGAAGCCTTGGTGTCAGAGTTATGCACGATTTAAGTCGTGGTGGAATCTACTTAGGACTATGGCAGCTTGCCACAAAGACTCAAAAAGGCGTTGAAGTAATGATGGACGATATTGATATACGTCAGGAAACGATAGAAATATGCGAACCATACGGAATTAATCCATACAAGCTTATGTCTAATGGCGCAATGCTGATGGTTACGGAAGATGGAGAAACACTGGTAAGGGAACTCAGACACCAAGGAACAGATGCCCGAATTATTGGAAGGCTCACGAACGATAATGATAAAGTAATCATTAAAAATGAGGATAGAAGATATATTGAGCCTCCTAAGAGAGATGAATTAGAGATATTTTTAACGAAATAATGAATAACCTGTTATTGGAAACTGAGAATAAAGGAGTGTCCTGAAATGAGAGAAAAAATATTAGAGGCAATCGAGAAAAATGCCAGAATTGATTTGAAAGATTTAGCAGTGATGTTAGATATCAGCGAAATAGAGTTAGCAAATGAAATTGCAGAAATGGAGAAAGAGAAAATCATCTGTGGTTATCACACACTTATTAACTGGGATTCTACAAGTGAAGAAAAGGTTACAGCACTTATAGAAGTGCAGGTTACACCACAGAGAGGTTTGGGCTTTGATAAGATAGCTGAAAGAATGTATAATTACAGCGAAGTAAGAGCTGTATATCTTATGTCGGGCGGTTTTGATTTTACCGTAATAATCGAAGAAAAGACTATGAAAGAGGTAGCACAGTTCGTTACTGAGAGACTTGCACCGCTTGAGGCAATTCGTGGAACAGCCACACATTTTATCCTTAAGAAATATAAAGACCATGGAACAGTATTGGTTAGCAATAATAAAGATGAAAGGATGTTGGTTACACCATGAGAAATCCATTATCAGACGTTGTAGTAGATATCCAGCCATCAGGAATAAGAAAATTCTTTGATATAGTAAGTGAAATGAAAGATGCAATATCCCTTGGTGTCGGAGAACCTGACTTCGATACACCATGGCATATAAGAGAAGAAGGAATCTATTCTCTTGAGAAAGGCAGGACTTTTTACACTTCTAATGCAGGATTAAAAGAATTAAAGATAGAGATTTGTAATTATCTTAAACGTAAATTAGATTTAGACTATGATTATAATAAAGATGTAATAGTAACAGTTGGCGGAAGTGAAGCAATTGACCTTGCAATTCGTGCAATGATTAATCCAGGTGACGAAGTGTTAATTCCACAGCCAAGTTATGTATCATATGTTCCGTGCGTAACACTTGCATATGGTAAGCCTGTTATTATTGAATTAAAAGAAGAGAACCAATTCAGACTTACTAAGGACGAATTGTTAGAGAGAATCACAGACAAGACTAAGATTCTCATACTCCCATTTCCTAATAATCCGACAGGTGCAATTATGGAGAAGAGAGATTTAGAAGAAATTGCTAAGGTATGTATCGAAAAGGATATATTTGTTGTTTCTGATGAAATATATTCTGAATTAACATATAATGGCGAAAAACATATCTCAATTGCATGTATACCGGGGATGAAAGAGAGAACAATTGTAATAAATGGTTTCTCTAAGGCATATGCAATGACGGGCTGGAGATTAGGCTATGCTGTAGGCCCGGCAGAAATACTTAAACAGATGATTAAGATACATCAGTTCGCAATTATGTGTGCACCTACAAACAGCCAGTATGCAGCAGTAGAAGCATTAAGAAATGGTGACAGGGATATTGATAAAATGCGTGAATCTTACAATCAGAGACGTAGATTTCTATTAAATGCATTTAAGGAGATGGGCTTAGATTGTTTCGAGCCATTTGGTGCATTTTATATGTTCCCAAGTATCAAGAGATTCGGTATGACTTCAGATGAATTTGCAAACCGTCTTCTTCAGGAGGAGAAAGTTGCAGTAGTTCCGGGAACAGCATTCGGTGATTGTGGTGAGGGCTTCCTTAGAATCTCGTATGCATATTCGTTAGAAGACCTGAAAGAGGCATTAGGAAGATTAAAAGACTTCATAAGCCGGCTTGATGCAGAGAAGAAATAGCAAGCAAAGAAATGGCATTAAGAAAAGAGGAATTATGTTAAATATAGTATTATTTGAGCCGGAAATTCCACAGAATACCGGAAATATAGGAAGAACATGTGTAGCTACAGGGACAAGACTTCATCTTATAGGTCCTATGGGATTTCAGATAACTGAGAAAGCTGTTAAAAGAGCAGGAATGGATTACTGGGATAAATTAGATGTAATAGAATATGACGGATATGATGATTTCCTTAACAGAAACCCGGGTGCGAAAATATATATGGCAACAACTAAGGCTAAACATAGATATACAGATGTGAATTATGAGGACGATTGTTATATTATGTTTGGTAAAGAAAGTGCAGGTATTCCGGAGGAGATTCTTGTAGATAATCCTGAAACCTGCGTAAGAATACCGATGAATCCTGATATACGTTCACTTAATCTTGCTAATTCAGTTGCAATTGTGTTATTTGAAGCATTAAGACAGCAGGACTTCAAAGGTATGCAGTCTGAGGGCGAATTACACCGATTAACGTGGAAATAGGTAAACTTTCGGAGGCTACCAGAATATCTACATTGAAACACATACTAATCTTTCAGTAGCCTTAAAGTTATATGAGAAGGCGGGTTTTAAGCAAATTAAAAAGTCTCAACAGGTAATTCACAGTACAATGAACAGTTTCTATCTGAAGAGACTTTAAATTATTTAGGGGCTTTTACTTTCTTTAATGTGAATATGAATTCTGTGCCAACGCCCTCTGTACTTATAACATTAATATTTTCATCATGTGCATTAATTATTTCTTTGGTTATCGATAATCCAAGTCCCGTACCTGTCTTATCTTTACCTCTTGAGAGGTCTGTTTTGTAGAAACGGTCCCATATCTTAGAAATACTTTCCTTTGGGATACCGATTCCGGTATCTTTAATCGATATGAAAATCTTATCATTTTTATCATGTATGTCTAACTGGATTGAGCTGTCATTGTGGCTGAACTTTATGGCATTATCTAAGAGATTATATATAACCTGTTCGATTTTGCTGCGGTCAGCATATACATAATAGTCTTTTGAGCCAAGGATTAAGTCAATAGTAATATGTTTCTTCTCGCATTTGCCCTCGAAACTGTTAATTATCGGTTTAATCATCTCGTACAGACTGAATTCTGTTAAGTCAAGACGATTAGATTTATTATCCCATGCGTTTAAGGTAAGCAGACTCTTGGTTAATTTAGTAAGTCGTTCCGTTTCAAATAATACAATATCAAGATATTTTCCCTGCATCTCAGGAGGAATCGTACCATCTTTCATTGCTTCAACATAACCTTTTATAGAGGTAAGAGGAGAACGGAAGTCGTGCGATACGTTACCAATGAATTTCTTCTGGTCCTCTTCGAGCGAATTGAGTTTCCTTGCCATATAATTAAGGGACATGCCGAGATTACCTATTTCGTCCTCATTTGTAAATGAAGCAAGTCCTTCATAGGTTAAATTGCCTTTTGCAAATTCTTTCGATGCGTGGCTGATTTTTCTAAGAGGAATATATACCACGAAAGTAAATATCAGAAGAATTATCAACGATAAATCATATATAATGAAGAAAGTCCAATAAATGGTTTTAAGTACTTCATTAGTACGTTCTTTAATCACATCAGTTCCACGATGAAATATCATATAGCCTTCAGTTTTGAAATTACCAACTATTGGAATTGCAACAGAAAGAGTTTCGTTATCAAAATTACCATAAAAATCACCGACCATATAATATCTATTACCGAAGTCGGTAATATCGAAGTCCGAAATAACTTCATTCAATTTGATGTTATTTGTATCATACACAATTCTGCCATTCGTATCAGTAATCCAGAGACGACAGTTTATAAGTGCTGATGCATTTTGTATATCTTTGACAATTTCCGGATTAGTCGTGAGGCTTGAAAAGTCGTTATTAAAATAGCGGTTTAAAATAACATTTCCTTTGTCGTATATACTCTGGGCAGCATCAGCCGTTACTGTCTGGGTGACGCGGCGTGTAGAAAGCATATTGATTACTAAAATGCTTATAAGTCCAAACAGGATATAGCCAAGAAGAAATTTGTAGTAAACTGAATGTTTCATCTAAGTTAAAAATCTCCATTCTATAAGTTGTATAATCAGTCTAAACCCAAATATCACAACATACTTTAATTGGTTTTAGTCTCGAATTTATAGCCAATACCCCATACTGTAGATAATGCCCAGGTATCGCTGTCGCTTATCTTTTCACGAATTCTCTTGATATGAACGTCAACAGTTCTTGTATCGCCGAGATATTCATAGCCCCAGATATGGTCTAAGAGCTGTTCTCTTGTAAATACCTGATTAGGTGATGAAGCTAAGAAATATAATAATTCTAATTCCTTAGGCGGCATATCAATATTTTTACCCTTGTATGTGACTGAATAATTTGTAAGATTGATAAGTAAATCAGGGTATTCTACATATTCTGACTGTGGTGCAATATTAGCAGGTGTAGCAGCTGGGACTTTATATCTTCTAAGAACCGCTTTAACACGCGCAACTAATTCCTTAGAATCAAATGGTTTAATCATATAATCATCTGCACCTAATTCAAGACCTAATACCTTATCAAATATCTCGCCTTTGGCAGATAACATAATAATCGGTGTAGAAGAAGTCTTTCTGATTTCACGACATACCTCATATCCATCAATTCCCGGTAACATCAGATCTAATAAGATAAGGTCAGGATTAAAAGTCTGAAATTCCTTAAGTGCTTCTTCACCATCTTCTACAATCTTAGTTTCAAAACATTCTTTTGTTAAATATAGAGAAATAAGTTCTGCTATATTTGCATCATCATCTACGATTAATATTTTCTGTTTATTAGCCATAACAATCCTCGTTTCTGAGCGACTTGTCGCGAAGAGGCGATGAGAAATCCGCGCAGGCGATTTCTCATCTGCCATAAAGTCTATTTGTTTTCGCTCCGAAACAAATAGCTGTGTGAAAAATTGCCATATCAATTCGATTTTTCACACTATCCTCGTTTCTTGGTTCTATTTCTTAAATGTAGCTATAGTGACTCCGGCATCGCCCTCGCCATATTCAGCTATATGAAATTCGCTTATATATTTACATTTCTTCAAATGCTGTTGAACTGCATTTCTTAAGGCTCCGGTGCCTTTACCATGTACAATTCGTACACTTGGGAGATGTGACAGATATGCATCATCTAAGTATTTATCAAGGGTAACAATTGCTTCATCAACTGTCATACCAAGTAACTTGATTTCAGTTGATATAGAATAAGATTTAGCCATCTTAATCTTTGAAGCACTTGTATGTGTGGTCTTATTACCGATAACAGGTGCATCTTCAAGGATAATCAGGTCTGAAATATTTACCTTTGAACAAAGTATACCCATTTGTACGGTTAAATCACCTTTGGCATTAGGAAGTGTGTGTACAGTTCCCTCGACATTCATACTCAGAACCTTTACGCGGTCACCGATTTTGAAATCTTTTGGTGAATATTTCTTATGAGGTGTACTGCTCTTCTTGATTGCAAGCTTTTCGCTTGTCTTATCAAGTCTTTCTCTTGCCTTTCTTCTGGAATTCTCTAAATCTTTTGTATTACCTGATTTAGATGCTTTATTGATATCTTTGATGGTCTGGTCTGCAAATTCTTTCGCTTCCCTAAGAATTTTAGCTGCTTCTTCGTTAGCATTTCGTAAAATGCTTTCCCGTCTGTCATCAAGATGTTCCTGTTTTTTCTCAAGCTGTTTCTTAAGAGCTTCAATTTCATTCTTATACTGTTCAATTTCTGAACGTTCATTTTCAATAACTAACTTACTGTTCTCTAAATCAGAGATGATATCTTCAAAGGCCACATTTTCTTCATCAATACGCTTCTTGGCATCATCGATAATATAATCAGGCAGTCCTAATTTAGATGAAATTGCAAATGCGTTACTCTTACCGGGAACTCCGATAAGTAAACGGTAAGTAGGCTGTAAAGTTTCAAGACTGAATTCACAGCTTGCATTCTCAACTCCCGGAGTAGTGAGCGCAAATACTTTAAGTTCGCTGTAATGCGTGGTAGCCATTGTTCTAACCTTCATATTGTGGAGAAAAGAAAGTACAGAGGTTGCAAGTGCAGCACCCTCGACCGGATCGGTTCCTGCTCCAAGTTCATCGAAGAGGACAAGCGACTCACTGTCAGCATCATTAAGTATCTGTACAATATTCTTCATATGCGATGAAAATGTACTCAGACTCTGTTCAATACTTTGTTCATCTCCAATATCGGCATATACCTCCTTAAATAGTGATAGACTGGAGCCATCATATGCAGGAATGTGAAGTCCTGCCTGCCCCATAAGAGTAAGCAGTCCGACTGTCTTAAGTGAAACTGTTTTACCACCTGTGTTAGGACCTGTTACAATCAGCAGGTCAAAATCTTTACCAAGATATATATTAATTGGAACAACTTTATCCTTATTTATAAGAGGATGGCGTCCCTCTTTTATATTAATATATCCGTCAGTATTAAATACCGGCTCACTGCCTTTTATAGATTTAGAATACAGAGCCTTTGCAAATATCATATCGAGTTTAACAAGCATACGGTAATTACATTCTAATTCTGAAATATGTTCTGCACAACTAACTGACAGGTTTGACAGAATAACTTCTATCTCGTCATTTTCCTTAAGACTTAATTCCTTAAGTTCATTATTCAATTTGACGACAGCCATAGGTTCGACAAATATTGTAGAACCGGTCTGTGACTGGTCGTGAATAAGTCCTGGCACCTGACTTCTGTATTCCTGCTTAACAGGGATACAATATCGTCCATTTCGCATAGTTATTACATTATCCTGCAAATATGTCCTGGTTGTCTGCGAATTAACCAGATTATTAAGCTGTGTGTGAATCTGCTCATTTGCCTGCTTCATATGTCTCCTGATACTTTTCAAAGCAGGACTTGCATCGTCACTTATCTCTTCTTCAGAAATAATACATCTGTTTATCTCAGTATTAAGAGGGGTAAGTGGCTCTAATGCCTCAAACATATAGTCAATCGAATCCTTTTTAGCAGATTCCTCACGCCTTGAAAATGATTTGGCACGCGAAGTAACCTTTAGTACGCTGCTTATATTTAGAAGTTCGCCAATGCCTAAAGTGCCACCAATCTCTAAGCGTTTAAGAGATTCTAAAATGTTTCTTGTGCCTGAAAATGAAAGATTGCCTGAGCGAAGAACTCTTACTAATGCATCTGATGTCTCAGTCTGCGCTGTTCTTATATCGTCAATGTTATCCATTGGAACAATATTTCTGCACAACTCTAATCCACCCTCACAGGTTGCAAATTCTGAAAGTGTTGCAATTATCTTATCAAATTCAAGCGTTTTTAATGCTTTTTTATTCATCTATCTATAAATAATATCCGTTAAAAATACGAATAAACTCCTTTCTGGGTAATATAAAATCCGGCTGAGTTATGTTTACATTTACATGGCCTGATGTTTATTTACATTCTCTTAGTATATAATTTTACTCCAAAACAGCTAATATATCAATGAAAAGAATATTTATAGCTTTGTCATAAATTGTTCATATTATTTTCTTATTATAAAGTATATGACTTGTGATGTGATTTGAAAGATTCGGGTGACAGAATAGCCAAATCAGGATAAAAATCAGGATAAATATAATATACTGATAAGACATAGAGGTATCAATGAGCGAGAAAGACTTAAAAAATTTTGAGAAAAATGAAATTGCAAGAAATACTGACAAGGTAAACCGTAAATCCAGCATTAATTATAGAGACAGTATACATAAACCAGGAGATAATAATGCACATATGGGTAATGACAACGAAGGCGAATTTAAGTTTGTAAATGAAAAAGTAGTAAATAATAAGAGACTTACATTGGGAAAATTGTTACTTTTTCTTGTTATGTGTGGAATTATTATGGGAGCTGTTGCGTGTATGGTGTTCGTGTTTATGAAACCATATCTTAATAAAATGAGTGATGATAAAAAAAGTACAGAAGAAATAAATGATTCAAAGGTGACAGAGAGTAATTCTACGACAGAAGAGACTAGTCCTGTAGAGACCACCAAGACGATAGAAGAAAGACTTAAGAATATGGGTAATTCTGTCGTAACACTCTGTGTAAATGAAGAAGATGAATGGGAAAACGTAGAGCAGAATAATGTCAATTACGGAAGTGGACTTATTACTGTGTTAAATGATAAGATAAGAATACTTACAACATATGATTTCATTAAGGATAACAGGGAAGTAACGGTATACTTAGGAAACAGAGGATATAAAGGAATGGTAGACCATGTGAGTGAGAAATATGGTCTTGCAACGGTAATTATTAATACGGCTGATGTTAAAGATGAAGATAAAGAGACACTTTCGGCAGCAGAGTATAATCCGGATAATGAGATAGAAGCAGGAGAAGAGATTACATTTATGGGAAATCCATATGGAAAAGAAAAATTTATTGTCAAGGGTTCATTGACTTCTGTTGGAAATACATATAATATAGTGGATACGGAACTTGAAATTATGGCAACAGATATTTCTACGACCGGTTTTATGAATGGTTTCGCATTTGACAACTATGGCAATGTTATCGGAATGGTAAATAATGAATTAAATGGCAACAGTATCGGTGAAAATGTTGTCTCTGTTATATCATTTAAAAGAATTGCAATATACGTTAATAAAATTATGTCTAATAAGACAATTACATACCTGGGTATTCATGGCAAACAGGTAACAGATGATGTTATCGAGAATATTGACAAGGATATGCCTTATGGAATATATATATCAAATACTGAAGAAAAATCACCGGCTTATACAGCAGGTGTGATGAATGGTGATATATTAACAGAATTCAATGGTACGAAAGTGTCAGATTTCAAGACATTTACATCAATTCTGCAGAAATGCCAGGTTGGAGATGAGGTTACCATTAAGGTAATGAGAAAAGGCAAAGACGGTTATAAGGAGATAAGATATACAGTTCAAATTGATAGTATATAAGTTGATTTTAGAAAGAGGTAAAATATGAAATATATAGAGACATTAAGAGATGGAGAGTCAGTAAGAGGAATCTATTTATGTAAGCAGAGAAGCTCTGCAATGACTAAGAATGGCAAGCCTTATGATAATGTAATATTACAGGATAAAACAGGCACAATAGATGGAAAAATATGGGATCCACATTCAATGGGAATAAATGAATTTGAAGCACTAGATTATGTAGACATTAACGCAGATGTAACTACATTTAACGGGGCATTACAGTTGAATATAAAAGGTGCAAGAGTGGCAGATGAGGGAGAATATAAGCCTGCGGATTACCTTCCTTGCAGCACTAAAGATATAGATGCAATGTATGCAAATGTAATGGAATATGTTAATTCAGTTAAGAATCAGTATCTTAATGCATTACTTAATGCATTTTTCGTAGATGATAAGGAATTTATCGATGAATTCAAAGGTCATTCAGCAGCTAAAACTATTCATCATGGTTTTATCGGAGGCTTGTTAGAACATTCGTTATCTGTAACAAATATGTGTAACTATTTTGCAAAAGCATATCCTGTTTTAAACAGAGATTTACTTATTACAGCAGCATTACTTCATGACATTGGTAAAGTTAAGGAATTATCATCATTTCCAAAGAATGACTACACAGATTATGGACAGTTACTTGGTCATATCGTAATCGGATGTGAAATGGTTAGTGATAAAGTCAGAGAGATTCCGGGATTCCCAGAGAAATTAGCAAGAGAGGTTAAACATTGCATAGTTGCTCATCATGGCGAATTAGAATATGGTTCTCCAAAGAAACCTGCTTTACCTGAGGCATTTGCAATTAATTTAGCTGATAATGCAGATGCGAAGTTAGAAACAATATCTGAGATTTTACTTGGAGGCAGACCACAGGACGGCTCAGAGTGGTATGGCTTCAATAGAGCATTGGATTCAAATATAAGAAAAGCAGATTTGTAAGAAAAATAAATGTGTCGCAGGCATTGCATTCGGCTTTTTACATATATTTTTGCATAATATGTAGAAATAGTAGAAAGTGAAATTCAGCTTGCGATTCTTACGATATAGAAGCCTTAGGAATGGAGAATATGTGAAGATGTGTAATGAAAATAAAGTGCAGGAGACTTTGACTCCACATACATATAAGAAGAATGAAGAGTATACTGTTGAGATAGAAGATGTTGGAACAGGTGGCGAGGGAATTGCTAAAATTGATGGTTATACATTATTTGTAAAAGATGCAGTAAGAGGCGATGTATGTCGTGTAAGAATTACTAAAGCCCATGATAATTTCGCATTTACTAAATTAATGGAGGTAATCGAACCATCTCCACATCGTGTTACACCTGTCTGTCCAGTTGCCAGAAGATGTGGTGGTTGTAAGATAATGGCAGCAGATTACAGCGAGCAGCTCAGGTTCAAAGAGAATAAAGTAAAGACTAATATAGAGAAAATCGGCAAGGTTACAGATTTCACCATTTATCCTATTATTGGAATGGAGACACCATATCATTATCGTAATAAGGCGCAGTTTCCTATTGGTTTAAATGATAAAGGCGAGTTAGTATCTGGCTTTTATGCCGGAAGAACTCACGTTATCATTGAAAATGAAAAGTGTTACCTTGGTGTCGAAGAAAATGAAGAAATTCTTAGAATTATCAAGGAATTTATGGCAGAGAAAAATATTGCACCATATGACGAAGTGACACTAAAAGGTCTAATTCGTTATGTTATGATTCGAAAAGCTTTTGTAACGGGCGAAATAATGGTGTGCATTATCATTAATGGAAATAAGATTCCTGCCCAGGAGGAGTTAGCCGAAAGGTTATCGAAAGTCAAGGGAATGACAAGCATTTCACTAAGTATAAACCTATGTAATACGAATGTAATTATGGGCAAGGTTATGGAGAACATCTATGGACGAAAATATATAGTCGACTATATTAAAGATATCAAATTCAACATTTCGCCAAAGTCATTCTTCCAGGTCAATCCTGTCCAGACAGAAAAGTTATATGAAACAGCATTAGAATATGCCGGGCTTACCGGGAATGAAACAGTATGGGACTTATATTGTGGAATCGGAACAATCTCGCTATTCTTAGCACGTTCAGCTAAAAAGGTCTACGGTGTCGAAATTATCTCTGATGCTATTCGTGATGCAAGAAATAATGCAAAAATGAATAACATTACTAATGCAGAATTCTTTGTCGGCAAAGCTGAAGAGGTGCTTCCTGAATATTATGCAAAACATGGTGGTTACGCAGATGTTATCGTAGTAGACCCACCAAGAAAAGGCTGCGACACAGCATTGCTTGATACGGTCATAAAGATGCAGCCTGAGAAGATGGTGTATGTAAGTTGTGACAGCGCAACGCTTGCAAGAGATATAAGATATATGACAGAACACGGGTATGAACTTAAGAAAGTACAGCCGGTGGATATGTTTCCACACACGGAACATGTGGAGACGGTAGTTCTTTTGTCCAAACAAAAACTGGATGAATAGTTAATAAAGAGAGGTGCATATGCTATGCCAGGTATACTTGTGGTTGAAGATGATGAAAATTTAAACCGTGGAATTACATTCTCACTGAAAAAATCCGGATATGAGGTTTTTTCAGCAGAATCAGTGAAAAAAGCGAAAAGAATTGCAAGTGATAATAATGTGGATGTTACCATTTGTGATGTGAATCTTCCGGATGGGAATGGACTGGAATTTGTAAGGTGGATGAGATGCAATTATAATACATACATTATCTGCCTTACAGCACTAGATCAGGAGATGGATCAGGTTATGGGATATGAAGCAGGGGCAGATGATTATATTACAAAGCCGTTTAGTCTTTCGGTACTTCTTTTGAAAATAGAAGCACATTTCCGCCGCAGACAGGAGAAAACGGAAGCCGGAAAGATGATTTCGGGAGATATCGTATTTATCGCAGGAGAAATGAAAGTCCTGATAAAGAGTCGTGAAATCAGTCTGACAAAAACGGAGTTGAAAATGCTGACTTTTTTTCTTCAGAATCCGAAACAGATTCTTTCAAAAACACAAATATTGGAAAATGTGTTTGATCTGGAAGGGGATTTTGTGGATGAAAATACAATCGCTGTCAATATCAGAAGACTCCGTGAGAAAATCGAAGATAATCCGGCTGCACCGGTCTATATAAAGAATATCAGAGGTCTTGGGTATATATGGAATCAGGAGGTAAGGCAGTGACAAAGAGATATCGCAAGAAGATTACAGTAGTGCTCTCCTTGGTATTACCTGTCATATTATTGTTTGCAATATTAAATTGCTTTACCACGTATGTGTTTTATGAAGATTATAAATATAAAATGAATCTTATGACAGAGATTGCTGCAAAGGAAGAATTTTCCGGGCTGGATGCTGTTTCGGAATTGTTTAAGGATAAGGATATTGAAACTAACGAACAGGGAAGGCGATTATTGGAGCAATATGGATACTGGGGGAATAAAGGGAATGCATTTTATTCGCAATTCCGGCATCAGGTTATGGTGACCGGTGCTGTAAGCACTGTGATATGCGTGCTTCTTTTGACTTTTTTACTTTATTGGAAGAAAAAAGAAGATGCGTGTCATCAGAAAATTTTAGACCAGTTGGAAGAAATTCTAATCAGATTCCGTGAAAATAAATTTGATGATTTACTGAAAACGGAAAATCATGCAGAACTGGAAAAATTGAATGACCAGCTTGAAGCAATCGGACATCATATTCAGTTGATAAAGGAAGAAGCAAGGGCAGAAAAGGAGAACACGAAAGAAATGGTTTCTGATATTTCTCACCAGTTAAAGACACCGGTTGCAGCTTTGGATACATGTTTTAATGTGCTGATGCAGAATGACTTAAGTGCCACAGAACAGGAGGAGTTTTGTATCCGTTGTCGGAGTGCTCTGGATGGACTGGAGACATTATTGCAGTCGCTTCTTGAAATATCCAAGATGGAAACTGGACTGATTCAGATTAATAAGAAAAAACTTCCGCTTATGGATACTGTCATATCTGCTGTGAACCGCACTTATCCTAAAGCGGATGAGAAAGAAATTGAATTCGTTTTTGACTATGAAAAAGAGCTGGAAGCATGCACGATTATGCAGGATAAAAGGTGGCTTGGTGAAGCTGTGATCAACGTTCTGGATAATGCGGTCAAGTACAGTCCGGGTGGTTCAAAAATATTTATCCGGTTACAAAAAAGAAACGATCTTGTAAGAATGGAAATTGAGGATCAGGGAATTGGTATTCCGCAGAATGAGTATCACAAAATTTTTCAACGATTTTACCGAGGAAGTTCCAAGGAGGTTATGGAAAAGAGTGGTACAGGAATCGGACTTTTTCTATCGAGAGAAATTATCGAAAAACACGGAGGTACGATTACGGTAACCTCACGCAAAAAGAAAAAAGGAAGCATGTTTGTGATTCAATTACCATATGTTGGTTAAATTTTAAATGAGCAGAAATCTTACAATTCTGTAAGGCTTCTGCTCGTTTTTTGAAAGTGAAATGAAAGATTATCCTGATACAATTTGGATGTAGGTTGAAAAATGACCAAATATATAAACAGGCAAAGAAAGCGTGCTGAAAAGGTACGCTTTACAGAATTGAAAAGGAGGCAACACATGAGTGTGATATTAGAAACCAAACAGCTTTGTAAGTTTTATGGCGCAGGTGAGAATCAGGTCAAAGCGGTCAATCAGGTGGACATTCAGATTGAGCAGGGAGAATTTGTCGCAATTGTTGGAAAGTCAGGATCCGGTAAAAGTACATTACTTCATATGCTTGGAGGGCTTGATACCCCGACAAAAGGCAGTGTTACTTTAGCAGGGAAAGATTTATACAGGATGAAGGAAGATGCCCTTGCTGTTTTCCGCAGAAGAAAAATCGGATTTGTTTTTCAGGCATTTAATCTGGTTTCATCTATTAATGTCTGGGAAAATATTGTACTGCCACTGGGGCTGGATGGAAGAAAAGTGGATGAAGCATATGTAAATGATATTATTGCAACTCTGGGAATTGAAAAGAGGATTTACAATCTGCCAAATCAGTTATCCGGAGGACAGCAGCAGAGAGTAGCGATTGCAAGAGCACTGGTGAATCGTCCGGAAATTATATTTGCGGATGAGCCGACAGGCAATCTTGATTCTAAGACCAGTGATGAGGTGATTGCCCTGTTTAAGATGACAGCAAAAAAATATGGACAGACAATTGTAATGATTACCCATGATGACGAAATTGCACAGGTTGCTGACCGTATTCTGGTGATTGAGGACGGACAGGTGGTGGATTTCAGATGAAGACAATAAGCAGGATTGCATATAGCAATGACAAAAAGAACAAGACAAGAAGTATACTGATTATGATGTCCATATGTCTGACCACGATGTTGCTTGTGATTATCAGTACTGTGGGAAATGGAATGATACGTTTGCAGAAAAGTCAGGCGGCAGGCTCATATGGAAACAATTATGGTCTGTTTGTCGCAGCAGATGCCTCGCAGATAAAGGAAGTAAGCCGCCGTGCAGAAATAGATGCAATAGGAATTATGTGTACAGAAGGCATCATAAAAGGCAATGAAAACGGCGGGTTTGTCTGCATGGATGAGACTGCAAGAAAAATGCTTCCCTATAATAAGGAATATGAGTTAAAGGAAGGAAAGTATCCGAAAAAAATGCAGGAAATTGCCGCCGGAAGAGCTTTTTTTCGTGCAATGGGATATGATGATGTAAAGGTCGGAGATACGGTTACACTGGATTACCGTGCAGGGATGCGGTCAGAATATAAGCCGGAAGAGTTTGTTGTCAGCGGAATCTTATATGACCGGGATGAGTATACCATCGAGGCATCTTATGTTGCTTTCGGGTCACAGGAGTTTTATGATGAGCACGTTGCAGAGAATGACAGACAGTATAATATTTATTTTACTTTAAATGATTCTGCAAATGTATCTATGAATAATATTGAACCGGTTATAAAGCAGATTGCAGCAGCTTGTGGGATTGAAGAAAAAAACGTTATAGTCAATGATCTCTATCTGCGATGGGTATTGCAGCCGAGTTATGAAACGATTGCGGTATGCGGGGTTTTGATTCTTGCAATTGTACTTTTCTCTGTTGTGGTCATTTATAATATTTTTCAGGTCGGTATTGCCAACAAGATACAGGAGTATGGAAAAATCAAGGCTCTGGGAGCGACAAAAAAGCAGATGAAACAACTGATCTTCAGAGAGGGTATGTTTTTGACAATTTTTTCAATACCGGTTGGATTGCTTCTTGGTTTTCTGATTGCAAAATGCGGTTTTAACTGGCTGGTAGAACAGGGAAACCTTGTATCAACCCAAACTGGCTCTATGGGAGACCAAAATCAGCAGGTGCCACTGTTTTCCCTGCCTGTTATACTTCTATGTATTTTCGTATCATTTCTTACCGTTGCTTTGGCACTGCGCAAACCAATGAAAATTGTTTCACGGATTTCACCTATCGAAGCAACACGGTATTTAGAAAATGCAGAAACACACAAAAAAGGAAAACGAAATGGCAGAAAAAATGTCACCGTGTTTTCTATGGCAATGGCAAATATAACGGGTAATCCAAAAAGAACCATTGGTACCATCCTCACACTGGGGCTTTCCTGCGCATTGTTTGTGATTATCTCTAATTATGTAGGAAATATTGATACGGAGCATGAAGCACGTCTTTCCGTTAATCATGGACAATTTGAACTGCAGCTTGACTATTCTGCTGAGTACGATGAAAGATATCCGGAGAATAATCTGGATACGATTCTGACGGATAATCCATTGAATGATTCGCTGATTGAAGAAATCAAAAGCATTCCGGGAGTGACAGATGTCATGACGAGAGAGATTGTCTCTGTAAATCTGAACGGAACAAGATTTCCGGCTGATATTGTGAGTAAAAATGATTTTGATTTTATGCGCCAGGACGGGGACATTGGCTCTATGGACTATGATCAGGCGGTAAAGAATGGTGAAATTTTCTTTGGTTGGTCGATGTGGATGGAACAAGATGGATATGCTCCGGGTGAATCCATTGCATTTGACTTTGAGAATGGAAGTGAAACCTATACCTATCAGGGAAAGATTGCAGGATCCTTTGTAAGCGCGGACACTTATCTTGTCATTCCGGAAGGTGTATACCGTTCCATGAATCCGAGGGGAACAGCCTATGGATATCTGTGGGTGGACTGTGATAAAAAAGATATGGCATCTGTGGAACAGAGTCTGAATACTTTGATTTCTAATACTTCGCATATAAAAATGGATACCTATCATGCACAGTTACAATCTGCAGAATTCACAGCCCGCATGATGAAGCTTGGCTGTTATCTGTTTATGGCGGTTGTAGGACTCATCGGTTTTATGAATATGGCAAACACCATAATCATGAATATTACGACAAAAAAGCAGGAATATGGTGTATTACAGGCTGTGGGTATGACAAATAAACAATTAAATTTATGTCTGCAGTTACAGGGAATGATGTTTACGGTTGGTACCATATGCGTAGCTTTGATCATTGGTCTGCCGCTCGGCTATGCACTTTTTTCCTATGCAAAACATAATGGAATATTTGGAATGAATATCTATCATGTTCCAATCGTACCAATTTTTATTATGATTTTTTTGGTCGGTCTGTTGCAGATTGTACTTTCCTGCGTTTTAAGCAGTAATCTGAAAAAGGAAACGCTGGTAGAAAGAATAAGGTATCAGGGATAGCAAGTAATATGTAATGAACTAGGTCTTAACGAAGAGGAGAAATAGATAACTTGCAGATTTGTATGTATGGTAAATCTAAACTGTATTTTAGCAATATTTCCTGAGTGGGGGCAGAAAGTGCCCCCACTTTCACTATTTGGGGGCGAAAAGCACCACCAAAATGATAAAATGGGGGCAAAAGTGCCATCACATATAATAAACAAAGCCATCTTTGGATGTGTACATAATTATGCTTGAATTTCTTATACAATCAGTATAACATAATGGTCAGTGGCTGAAATCCATAGAATTTAAGTTGCCGATTATAGAAAAAAAGTTTATACTAAGTTTGGACAATGATACACAGAATGAGACGGTTGTCTTGCTTTCCCTCAAAAAAGATACACCTAAGATTGAGGTTACAATGGAGCCTGATGAAGAGAGTAATTATACACCACAAGAAAAGGCTACTTATTCAAAGATTAAGGAATATGTGAAGGACAAGTATAGTGTGAATGTGCATACTTATTATATGGCATCAACCAGAAGAAAGATTGAGAATAATCCTGCAAAACCGGAGTATATACTGACAGAAATCGGTATTGGTTACCGCATGAGGGAAAGAGACAAATAAAGAGAAGGCAGGGATTTTTATGCAATATACAGATAATTCATGTTTATTTGCTGTTATGAGCACAGCAGAGTTTCGGGAAAGAAAAGAGGAATTTGCTTATCAAAAGGAGATGCTGCACAGTCTTGGTTCTATTCGATACTGTAAGGCAGAGCTGTTTAAAGAGTGCATTCTCGGTACAATTCGGCTTCCACAAAAGAATGAACAGAAAAAAGCACAGCTTTCATTTGGATTCTATTTGACAGGCAGGAAAGTGTTTTTTGTCGAAGATGAAGGAAAAATGAAGGCATGGATAGAAAAGCAGACGAAGATGTTTCAGGAAGTTGATACACCGAAACAGTTGCTGTTACGGATTATGGAGCATATGATAGAAAAGGATACATTGTATTTTTCTCATATGGAGTCTGAGCTAGACAAACTGGAAGAGAAAATAAGTGGGGGAGCAGGAGGGAATAATAATTTTTTTACATCACTGACAAAGCATAGGCAAAAACTTTCTGAGTTTAATATTTATTATGAACAGTTGATAGACATTGCAGAATTGTTTAGTACCTGTGATTTTTATCAATCTGAACAGGATACACAAGGTTGGGATAGATTTATGCACCGTGTGGAACAATTGCAAAATCATGTACATCTTCTTCGTGAAAATGTGCTCCAGATACGTGAACTGTATCAATCAATGCAGGATGCACGTCAAAATAAAATTATGGCTGTAATTACCATTGTCACAACTATTTTTCTTCCACTTACATTGATTACAGGCTGGTATGGAATGAATTTTGTATACATGCCGGAGCTGCAATGGTGGTATGGATATTTCGCTGTGATAATGATATCACTCATCATTGTAATAGCAGAAATCATATATTTTAAAAATAAAAAATTCTTTTAATCAAAAAAAAGCAGATAACCTTAAGCTAATATGTTTTAAGGTTATCTGCTTTTTTCACATCATTTTTACGCATGGTTACCATTCTCACAGAATTCTCACATGGCATAAGGCAATTCCCACACTATTCTGACAAGGAAAAAATTATAATACAGGTAAAGCAAAGGAGGAATGCGAAATGAGTCATACATTGGAAGAAAGATGCAGGCAGTTGATGATACAAAGAAAATTTGAAAAATGTCAGAAAGAAATAGAAACAGCTATGGCAGAAAATCTTCATTGTGCAATTCCGCATAATTTGATGTGGATTTTATTGGAGAAGGAATCCAATCATGTATTTGCCATGAAGCATTTTCGTGCTGCTTATGCATTAGATCCTACTTATGTTCCTGCACGGTATAACATGGAACAGTATGCGCAGATGTATCCGACAGGAAAATGTGCCTTTACGGAAGAGGATTGTCTGGTTAAAAATGATCAGCAGTTCGAATTGGTCTATGATGAGTGTATAGGAAGTGGCGAGAGGAAAATAGAGAAAGTCTTGCTGCAAAAAAGCATGAGTATTATTTAAAACATAAGGAGGAAATCAAAGCATACCAAAAGAAGTACGCTGAGGAGAATAGCGATAAAGTAAAGCAACGAAAAAAGCAGTATTACGAAGATCATAAAGAGGAACAAGGTAAAAGAGGTCATTTCTGATATTTTGTTCTTAAAGAAGCGTGACCGTGTGATGGATTTGGAGCCGGACTGGGTGCATCTGTCAGAGGATGAGAACGGCATTGCCATGAATAGCTATTTTGCCGAACACCCAGAGATGATTGTGGGAAAAATGGAAATGGTCAGCGGACCGTATGGTATGGAAAGTACCTGTATGCCCGATACCACAAGACCATTTGCACAGCAGCTACAGGAAGCGGTCAGCCATATTGACGGAGAGATAGAAGCGGTGGAGCTGGATGAGCTGGCAGATGAGCTTGCGGATGCCACCATTCCGGCGGACCCGGATGTCAAGAATTACAGCTATACTCTTGTGGACGACAAGGTGTATTACCGTGAAAATTCCATTATGAAGCCTGTGGATATGTCAGCTTCCATGCAGGAACGTATCAAGGGCATGGTGGGTATCCGAAACTGTACGCAGGAGCTTATCAATCTGCAATTAGAGGAATATCCGGATACAGTAATCAAGGAAAAGCAGGCGGAGTTAAACAGTTTATATGAAGCTTTTTCCAAGAAACACGGTCTGATTAACTCGCAGACAAACAAAAGAGCATTTAATCAGGACAGCAGCTATTGTCTGTTATGTTCTCTTGAAAAATTGGACGATGAAGGCAATTTCAAAGGCAAAGCGGATATGTTCACGAAGCGTACCATTAAAAAGGCAGAGGTTGTCACAAGTGTGGATACGGCAAGTGAAGCATTGGCAGTGTTCTTATCGGAAAAAGCAAGAGTTGACCTCGATTATATGGCAGAGCTGACTGGAAAAGATGTGGATACGGTCAAGGAGGAGCTGACAGGTATTATATTCCAGAATCCATTGACGGATCAATGGGAAACAGCAGATGAGTATCTAAGTGGAAATGTCCGTGACAAGCTGGAAACAGCAAAGGTTTATGCAGAGAGTCGCCCGGAATACGCTGTGAATGTGCAGGCACTCACACAGGTACAGCCGAAGGAGCTGGATGCCAGCGAGATTGAGGTACGTATCGGTGCAACATGGATTGATCCGAAGTATATTGAGGATTTTATGAGGGAGACTTTTGGAACGCCGAAGCGTTTATTAGACAGGAATGTCGTAGGAGTACAGTATTCCAATGTGACAGGACAGTGGAACATAAAGGGAAAAAATGCGGACTACAGTAATTCCCTTGTAAATATGACCTACGGTACAAGCCGGAGAAATGCCTATACCATTCTGGAGGATTCCCTGAACTTAAAGGACAGCCGTGTTTACGATACCATAGAGGAGGACGGCAAGGAAAAGAGAGTCCTGAATAAAAAGGAAACCACCATTGCATCACAGAAGCAGGAAACCATAAGGGAAGCATTTAAGGACTGGGTGTTCCGTGATCCGGAACGCAGACAGGTACTTGTGGCAAAATATAATCAGCTTTTCAATTCCACAAGACCAAGGGAATATGACGGTTCACATCTGAAATTCCCCGGCATGACACCGGATATTGAGTTAAAGCATCACCAGAAAAATGCGGTGGCTCATGTACTTTATGGAGATAATACGCTGCTTGCCCATTGTGTGGGAGCCGGAAAGACTTTTGAAATGACAGCGGCAGCAATGGAGAGCAAACGTCTGGGATTATGTCAAAAGAGCTTATTTGTGGTTCCGAACCATTTGACGGAGCAGTGGGCAAGTGATTTTTTACGGTTATATCCCGGAGCAAATATCCTTGCTGCAACAAAGAAAGACTTTGAGCCTGCCAACCGTAAGAAATTTTGTTCCAGAATCGCCACGGGAGACTATGATGCGGTTATTATCGGGCATAGTCAGTTTGAGAAAATTCCGCTTTCACAGGAAAGACAGGTACGCCGATTTCAAACAGTATGACGGAGCTTTACACCAATATGCGTTACCTTCAGTATGGTACGCTTCAGAAACTGGGACTGGGACATTTTGACAGTTGGGCATCCTCTTTTGGAGAAACTCAGACAGCCATTGAGCTTGCACCGGAGGGCTATGCTTTAATAGGACGATAAAGTTAACTATCCTAAATTGAAAATACATAAGGAAGGAGGTTAAGAGAATGTCAAGGACTTCAAAGATTACAGCACTTTATGAGAGATTATCAAGAGATGATGACCTGAATGGCGAGAGTAATTCCATTACCAATCAGAAAAAATACCTCGAAGATTATGCCCGTAGGAATGGTTTTGAGAATATCCGCCATTTTACTGACGATGGTTTTTCGGGTGTAAATTTCAATCGCCCAGGCTTTCAGTCTTTGATAAAAGAAGTTGAAGCAGGCAATGTCGGAACATTGATTGTTAAGGATATGAGCCGATTAGGGCGAAACTATCTGCAAGTCGGATTTTATACGGAAATTCTGTTTCCGCAGAAAGATGTCCGTTTTCTTGCAATCAACAACAGCATTGACAGCAACAATGCTTCGGATAATGATTTTGCTCCGTTTTTGAATATTATGAACGAATTTTATGCCAAAGACACGAGCAATAAAATCAAGGCTGTATTTGATGCCCGAATGAAAGACGGAAAGCGTTGTAGCGGTTCAATCCCTTATGGATATAACCGATTGCCGAGCGATAAGCAGACGCTTGTTGTTGACCCTGTGGCTTCTGAGGTGGTAAAGCGTATCTTTCTGCTTGCCAATGAGGGCAAAAGTCCACGAGCCATAGCGGAAATACTGACCGAAGAAAAGGTTTTAATTCCTGCCGCATATGCAAAGGAATATCACCCAGAACAGTACAACGGGATTAAGTTTGCAGACCCTTATATTTGGGGCATATCTGCCATTAGAACGATTTTAAGCAGGCAGGAATATCTTGGACATACTGTTTTGAGAAAGTCGGTCAGCACCAATTTTAAATTGCATAAGAGAAAGACTACCGATGAAGATGAGCAGTATGTGTTTTATAACACCCACGAGCCTATCATATCGCAGGAACTTTGGGACAGCGTTCAGAAGCGAAAGAAACGAGTGAACAGAGCTGCGGCAAGAGGTACACATACCAACCGATTAAGCGGTTATCTGTACTGTGCCGACTGTGGCAGAAGATTGACCTTGCAGACACATTACAGCAAAAAAGACCGCTCCTTGCAGTATTCGTACCGTTGCGGTGGTTATGCGAGCAGGGTAAATTCCTGTACTGCTCATTCAATAAGTGCTGATAATGTTGAAGCCTTGATATTATCGGCAGTCAAACGCTTTTCAAGATTTGTTCTGAATGATGAAAAAGCCTTTGCTTTGGAACTGCAATCCCTTTGGAAAGATAAGCAAGAGGAAAAGCCGAAGCACAATCAATCGGAGTTGAAACGCTGTCAGAAACGCTATGACGAACTCTCTACGCTCATTCGTGGCTTGTATGAAAATCTTATATCGGGATTGCTACCCGAAAGACAATACAAGCAACTGATGAAGCAGTATGACGATGAACAGGCTGAATTGGAAGCGAAAATGGAAATGATGAAAAAGGAACTTTCTGAAGAAAAAGACAGCACTATGGATATTCAGCATTTTATATCGCTGATACGCAAGTACAAAAATCCTACGGAAGTTTCTGATTTGATGTTTACCGAACTCATTGACAAGATTGTGGTGTATGAAGCCGAGGGTGTGGGAAAAGCAAGAACGCAAAAGGTTGATATTTATTTCAATTATGTCGGGCAGGTCGATATTGCCTACACCGAGGAAGAACTTGCCGAGATAAAAGAGCAGGAAGAACAGGAAGAAATGGAACGATTGGCAAAACAGCGTAAGCGTGAAAAAGCCTACCGAGAGAAGCGAAAGGCAAAAAAACTTGCTGAAAACGGTGGCGAAATCGTCAAAACAAAGGTATGTCCTCATTGTGGGAAAGAGTTTCCCCCTACAAGCAACCGACAGATTTTCTGTTCAGAGGATTGCTGCTATCAGGCAAGGCAGGATAAGACAAAAGCCGATAGAGAAGCGGAAAAAGGAAGTCATTATTATCGTCAGCGTGTATGTGCTGTGTGTGGCAGTACTTACTGGCCTACACACAGTCAGCAGAAATTCTGTTCCGAGGAATGTAAAAAGGTAAATAACAATAAGAAAACCTTGGAGTTTTACTACAAGAAGCAAAAGGAGAAAGAACTATGCAAAGATTTATTACAGACGAAAGAACAGGTATCCGATACGAACTCATCGGAGATTACTATTATCCCTGCCTGACAGTAGAGAAAAGTCCTCCCCTTTCAAAATATGGTCGATTGCGGCAACGATATTTGAGGGAACATAAGCGTGTGCTATATTTTAATCTGCTGACAAGCGGAAAGTTATATGAACACCTTGCCGAAATTGATACTTCGGCTCGTGATATGGCGGAATATCTGATAAAGGAAATGGCAAAGAAGCAGCGTGTAACGGAAGAACTGAAAGCAACGGATATGATGAGATGGATAGGATTGATGAATAACATTCGCTCCTGTGTTGATGAGATTGTATTGAATGATATTGTGTATTCCTAACGGAGCACCAACCGAAGAAGAACTGCTGTCAAACCGATGGCAGTTTTTCTTTTTCGGCAAGTATTCAAGAAGTCATTAAGTTGTGAGTATAGTCGAAGTGGTAGAAAAGTTACCTATTATATCGGTTGTAACTTTTTTACGAACTCTGTTGACAAGAAAACTTGGTATGTGTATAATATAAAATATGCAAAGAAAACTTGGTATGGAGGTGTTTTTATGAAAAAGGACGAAATCTTAAATGCAAGCAGAAAAGAACATCGCAATAAGGACTTGGCTGAAATGGAAGTGGTATATCAATCCGGAAGTCACGCAAGCAGAGTTGGTGCTTTAGTGTGTTGTTTGCTTTCGCTGTTATCTTCTGTGCTTGCTCATACTATGATTTACAGTCCGTGGGTTATATACTTCAGCATTATTGCAACACAATGGTTAGTTCGTTTTATCAAAATGAAGCGAAAGAGTGATTTGGTCTTGACCGTTCTGTTTTTTGTGCTTTCCATTTTGGCATTTGTTGGATTTGTTAGCCACCTTTTAGAGGTGAGAATATGAAAGAACAATTACAACTGAAAAATCACTTAAAGGAAGTTCGCACAGAAGCAAATCTTTCTCAAGCTCAGCTTGCAGAAATGGTAGGGGTATCAAGAAATACCATTAGTTCTATTGAAACAGGACAGTTTAATCCAACTGCAAAATTGGCTCTAATTCTTTGTATTGCATTGGACAAAAAATTTGAGGAACTATTCTATTTTTAGGAGGTCATTATGGAAAATATTATAATGTTGATTTTGGGAGTGTTCATATCTGTTGTGGGAATTGTAAATATCAAAGGCAATATCAGCACAATTCACTCTTATAACAGGCGAAAAGTAAAGGAAGAAGATATACCAAAGTATGGAAAAACAGTCGGCACAGGAACGCTGATTATAGGAATATCTCTTGTATTAGGTTTTATTGTTTCGTTTTGGAGTGAAATAATTATGGATTATATCATTCTTCCAGCAGTTATTGTCGGATTAGGCTTTATATTGTATGGACAGTTCAAATACAATAAAGGAATTTTTTGAGAATCAGGGAGGTATAAAGATGGAATTGAACACAATATCAGGTCTGGCGATAGCGGGAGTTATCTGCTCCGTTGTCCTCTCGATGGGGGTACCGATTGCTTTGTTCATTGCAGGAAGGGTGAAGCTTAAGGCAAGGATTTCCTCGTTCTTTATCGGAGCAGGAACCTATCTGCTGTTTGCCATGCTGTTGGAGCAGCTGCTGCATGTTCTTGTCATTCAGTTCTGCGGACTGAACGCACAGAGCAGGCCATGGCTTTACTATGTGTACGCGGCTTTGGCTGCAGCGGTTTTTGAAGAGACCGGAAGACTGATTGCCATGAAGTTCTGGATGAAGAAATGGCTGGATTTTCCAAATGCACTGATGTATGGAATCGGGCATGGCGGTGTGGAGGCCATTCTGCTCGGAGGACTCTCCGGAATCAGCAATCTTGTGTCCATGCTGATGATCAACAGCGGAGCCATGCAGAATACGCTGGCGGCACTTCCTGCTGAGTCTGCAAACCAGACCGTGTCACAGCTGTCGGCCCTATGGACAACACCGGCACCACTCTTTTTTGTAAGCGGAATCGAAAGAATCAGTGCCATCATTCTGCATATCGGGTTGTCACTGCTGATTTACCGGGCGGTAAAGGCAGGCAAATGCAGGACAGCGTCTTTTACAGCGGTTCTTGCATATGGGATTCATTTTATCGTGGACTTCTTTGCCGTGGCAGGTCCGGCGCTTCTTCCCATCTATGTGATTGAAATTGGTGTCTTTGTGATGGCAGCCGGAACTCTTGTTATGGCGCTGAAGATGGGAAGGATGGAAGAACTGTGAATTCCAGTTTTCTGCTATCATAAAACAGAATATATCTGACAGAACGCACCGTAGAAATACGGTGTTTTTTGTTACCCCAAACCCATAATTTCATACACAACCACAGGTTAGTACAAATACCTTATGTGCGTTTTTGAAAGGCTTAGAAAGGGATATTTACCCCGATTTTCGCCCCGGTTAAGATATGATGAAACTCCGAAGGAGATTGAGACGTTTTAAGTGTTCATCTAATACTTTGTCAGCAATTCGTTAAGATATGATGAAACTCCGAAGGAGATTGAGACAATTATTAATAGTTTTTTTGTTTAATTTATTTTTCATGTGTTAAGATATGATGAAACTCCGAAGGAGATTGAGACGAGTCAGACACATACTGGTCGTGATTTCCTATAACAGTTAAGATATGATGAAACTCCGAAGGAGATTGAGACTTGTATTCGGCTACTTTTAATAAAATAACCGTGTTAAGATATGCTGAAACTCCGAAGGAGATTGAGACAAACGATAATTCTATTGTACTATCATCTATTGCTTGTTAAGATATGCTGAAACTCCGAAGGAGATTGAGACCAGTTGAAGATGAGGATTATGACGATTATGCAATGTTAAGATATGATGAAACTCCGAAGGAGATTGAGACATTTTAAAGCTGCATTATCTTCATCATAACAAGCGTTAAGATATGATGAAACTCCGAAGGAGATTGAGACATACGCTGTGACGAGATTTCTACGAATATTAATAATTTGTTAAGATATGATGAAACTCCGAAGGAGATTGAGACCTGGATAACAAAGTGCTATATTTTTATTCAACGTTAAGATATGATGAAACTCCGAAGGAGCTTAAACTAATATCGTAGTAGCTAAGTATTTTATATTTAAATATTAGGTAATTTGCTTGAAACAACCCAAAATACAAATAAAAGAATTATATTTTAATTATGAGATTTATAAATGATAGGAAATGGTATTATAATTTTAATGAAGAAAATGTTTGGTTAAAATCAATCAAATATTTAACAGTAATAAGATTGGAACGTAATATATGGAAGATATTGATTATTTTAAAATAGATGAGAAAATATCAGAAAATGAAGTGCTTGTTCTGGTTATTTATGATATTGCTAATGATAAAAAACGTAATAAATTGGCGAGATGTCTTAACAAATATGGATTTAGAGTTCAAAAATCGGCATTTGAAGGAACTATAAAGAGAAATCTTTATGGAAAATTATTAGATGAACTGAAGCAATTTGCAGAAGATAATGATAGTATAAGAATATATAAGCTTAATAATGATAGTGAAATTGTAACATATGGTGTAGATAATAATAGAAAATTAGATTCTGTTATAGTAATATAATAATATTTCGTATAATAATATAAAAAGCTGCTATTGAATCAATAACAGCTTTTTCACTTTTCGTAACTCATATTTATCGTTGTATTTTATAGCCTCATTTCCCCTAAAATCATTGCAACATTACATCAATTATAGTATATTATACTACATATAGAAAAAACGACAGAATATGACAATGCACGAAGATGAGCAGAGATGAGATATTTAGTTTTGATATAAACTTTATATCTTATTTTTTGCGCGACATTTTTAGAGAGAGTAATTGCATAAGAAGATTCGTTTACAGTATTGAGGAAGGATTACTATTAAGATGATAATAACGATTATTGAGAAGATTTATTCATTTCTTTGGGGTGATATTTTGAGGATACCACTGCCACAGGGAGGAAGTATTGGTATATCTTTACTTGTGCTTATTTTGATTCCAACGGGAATTTATTTCACGATAAGAACAAGGTTATTACCGATAAGATTATTTCCGGATATGCTCAGAGGACTTACGGAGAAAAAGAAACATAAGGACAGTTTAACGGCATTTCAGACCTTGATTGTATCGACTGCAACGAGAGTCGGAATGGGAAATCTAGTGGGCGTTGTAGCTGCGATTTCAGCAGGTGGCGCAGGCGCAGTATTCTGGATGTGGGTAACGGCGATTATTGGCTCGTCTACTGCATTTATAGAGGCAACATTGGCACAGATGTATAAGGAAAAAGACCCATTGTACGGAGGATATCGTGGAGGTCCGGCATATTATATCCATAGCTTTTTTGAAAATAAATTCAAAAAGAAGAGAAGATATGTGCTTATATCGATTTTATTTGCAATATCCGGACTTATCTGCTGGTGCGGAATCAGCCAGGTTATAAGTAACTCTGTTGCATCTGCATTTGATAACGCATTTAACATACCACCGCTATATACGACAATTGCGTTGGTGGTGATAGCAGCGATAATTGTCCTCAGGAAAAATGCAACTGTCAAGGTGTTAGACGTAGTTGTTCCAATTATGGCTGTATGTTATTTTATAATCACATTATTTATTATTATAAAAAATATTGGAAGTATTCCGGGCGTATTTGGAAGAATTTTCGAAGAGGCATTTGGAATCCGACAGGTCGCAGCAGGAGGTTTTGGTGCAGTTCTTATGAATGGTGTTAAGAGAGGATTGTTTTCAAATGAAGCGGGTTCTGGTTCGGCACCATGTGCGGCAGCGGCAGCAGAATGTGACCTTCCGGTCAAAGCAGGATTTACACAGGCACTAGGTGTATTTATCGATACGATAGTGATATGTAGTTGTACAGCAATGATTATGCTTACTGCACCAAGACATATTGTTGATGGTAAGGCAGGAATGGACTTATTACAATCGGCAATGCAATATCATCTTGGTAAATTCGGTGTAATATTTATTGCGATTACATTGTTTCTATTCAGCTTCTCGACATTTATCGGAATTCTGTTTTATGCCAGAAGCAATGTGGCATATCTGTTTGGTGACAGGTGGCTTTGGCAGACGTTATATAAAATAATTGCGTTAGTAATGTTATTTATCGGTGGAATTGCGACATATACATTTGTATGGGACTTAGGTGATGTCGGAATAGGACTTATGACTATATTTAATATCGGAATGTTATATCTGATGGGTGGACAGGCATTAAATGCTCTGAAAGATTATGAGAAATCTAAGAAAATATAAGATGAAAGTAGGTTAATTATGAAACGTGAATCTTTTAAGTCGAGGATTGGCTTTCTGCTTGTAAGTGCCGGTTGTGCGATAGGAATTGGAAATGTATGGAGATTTCCATATGTGACAGGTGAAAATGGTGGAGGCCTGTTTGTATTATTATATTTATTATTTCTAATTATAATGGGACTCCCTGTACTTACAATGGAACTTGCAGTTGGTCGTGCAAGCCGTAAAAGTGCAGTACTAGGCTATAAGGAATTAGAGAAAAAAGGTAGTAAATGGCATATACATGGCTGGATTGCTATACTTGGATGTTACGTTCTTATGATGTATTACACAACTGTTTCGGGCTGGATGGTATCATATTTCTTTAAGTTTCTTAAAGGAGATTTTACTAAAGGAATGAGTGCAGAGGATACAAAAGCAGCATTTGGTAATCTTCTTTCTGATCCAAAGCAGATGACATTCTGGATGATACTTACAGTTGTACTTGGTTTCTTCGTATGCAGCAGAGGATTACAGAATGGTCTTGAGAAAATAAGTAAATTTATGATGAGTGCATTACTCATTTTGATAGTTGTATTGGCAATACATAGTATTACACTTTCAGGTGCAGCAGAGGGAGTTAAATTTTATCTTGTACCAAATATGAAGAGTGTATCAAATGTAGGACTGAAGAATATAATTACTGCGGCCATGAATCAGGCATTTTTTACATTGAGTCTTGGCGTGGCAGCAATGGAAATATTCGGAAGTTATATGAGTAAGGATTTCACTCTTGCAGGAGAGGGCATTAAAATATGTGGACTTGATACATTTGTGGCAATAATGTCAGGACTTATTATTTTTCCGGCATGCTTTAGTTATGGCGTAGAAGTAGATGCCGGTCCAAGTCTTATATTTGTTACACTTCCTAATGTATTCGTAAATATGGCAGGTGGTCGTGTATGGGGCTGTTTGTTCTTCTTATTTATGACATTTGCAAGTTTCTCGACAGTCATTGCTGTATTTGAAAATATTATGTCATTCTGTATGGATATGTTTGGCTGGAGCAGAAATAAAGCCGCTGCCGTAAACGGAATTATTATTCTTGCAGCAAGTATGCCATGCGTATTAGGATATAATATATGGAAAAATCTTCATCTTATCGGAGGTCGTGATGTGCTAGACAGCGAGGACTTCATTGTAAGTAATTTGCTGTTGCCGATAGGTTCGCTTGTATATCTGATGTTCTGTGTTACTAAATGGGGCTGGGGCTTTGATAAATATATTGATGAAGCCAATACAGGTAAGGGTATTAAGATTTGTAAGAAACTTAAATTATATTTTCAATTCATATTACCGATATTAATTATATTTATTCTGATTCAGGGCTTGATATAAAAGTTGTCTAATATAAAAGTCGTCTAATGTAAAAGTCGTTCAATATAAAAGTCGAATTGATACTTAAATCAATTCGACAGTTTCAAAGAATGTGTCCCAATATTTTCTTCCAATAGGAATATTATTGCCACAGATGTTCAGGCATCGATTTAATCGGTCGGTATTTTCAATGTAAAAAGGATTAATAAGGTAGTGCTTATGACATTGAATCAGTCTCGAGTCCGTCATTCTTATAAAATCTTCTATAGTATACATACTTGTAATAATACGTGAATTAGTAAGCTGAAGGGTTTTTCGGCGGCCAGATGCTTCGATTAATATAATGTCATTAACGGAAATGTGGTGCTTGATTCGTTCAATATCACAGACAGTAATCATTGTTTCAAGAAAACCGGTTAATAACATGTGTGATATCTGGTTCAGGATAATGTCTGCATCGTAGGGCTTAGTAATATAATTATAGCAATGAAAATTAGACATTGCATAATGTCCATCACCTGAAACAGATGTTAAAAATAATATCGGTGTTTTAAAATAAACATTAATACTACGAAGATGTTTCGCAATAGCATATCCACTTTTATCATTTTCCATCTCAGTAAGATGAATATCTAAGAGAAATAAAGTGAAATTTATTGTATGTACCGAATCATCTATTATTTTAAGTGCCTGTTCAAGATTGTCTGTATGAGTTATAGTCCAGTCGGGATATTTCTGACTTATGGTAGTTGAAAGCATCCCGGCTTGTAAATTATCATCTTCTACAATAAGTACATTTTGCATTGCAATCCTCAATTCTATAGTTTAATTTTAAATATTATCCAATATCTGCCTTCATGCTCTAAGCAATCTACATAGAGATCGCTGTCGTTATATTTCAGTATTTCCTTTTTTAAATAATATAAGCCCATACCATGGGAAGCTGTAGTAGCAGTATTTTTTGATGAATAACCATATGTAAAAAATTTATTGGTTTCTTCGTGTGAATAATATTTTAAAACAGGGTTTCGTATTTCTATTTCCGTATATTTATTATCTGATTTAATATTAACATAAATATTGTCTTTTGGGTAGCTCGCATCAATAGCATTTTGAAGTAAAATACATGATAAATCAGTCAGCAGTACCTCTGATGCCTGACTTACTAATATTTCAGAGATTATATCAAAATTGATTATAATATCTTTAGCTTCTGCCTTAATTGACAGACTATATAATGCAGCAGCAAATAATGGCATATTTATGGAAAGCAATGGATAACTACGCAACGGTTTACCATATGTGTTAGTATAATCATGAAGCTTTTCTCTTATATCGTCCAGGTTATCGGTTGAATCACATAGAAGTTGCAAGGTCTGAATTCTGTTTGAGAATTCATGCTGACTTGAACGAATATCTTTAATTAACTCTTCATAAATAGGCTGGTTCTTCAGATAACTCTGGAGTTCATGTTCTTTGGCTAAAATAACACGCTCATAATATAATAATAAGAGGTTACATAGAATTAAGAACATTATGAAAATTATATATACATAAATGTGTCTATATAGAAATTGTATATTCATTTTGGCAATTATTATAACTGAAATTACAATGAAATATGAATAAATTAATGCAATTTTATATGAAAACCTGGTTGAAGTAATTATGTTGTAAATCTTGTATACAGGAGTAAAAACTAAGATGAGGGATAATGCTATGGTAACAAGATTGCCTGTTAATTCTAAGATTTCAGGATTCTGTATGGCTAAATGAATTATGGATACTATAATTGCACTCACAATTTCAAGAATCAGACTAGTTATGGTGGATATAAATAAAAGTAATATTTTCTTAAATAACCGGTCTTCAAATAATGAACATATAATCAGAAAGACTAATTGTCCGAATAGTGTCATGGCGATAAGCTTATCATGAATAAGATAATTGATGGTAACCATATCGATTAATACTATGATTGATAAAAAAATTATTTTATTTATATTTAGTTTTCTTCGGGTATATGCCTTCGAAATGAATATTATTATCATACATTCGAATAACGGGGATAAAAAATTCATAAAAACACCTCATTTTTTAATGAAATTATATCAAAAAAAGTGGCAAAAACCAACATTTTTCTGAAACTTTTCGAAAAAAATGTCGTTCGTTACGTGAAACGTGTCGTTCGTTACAAGTTGTCCCAAACGTATTGAAAAAGTTAATTTAGAATATAAAATATTATATATGAAGAAAAACAAATTAAGCTGGTTAAACCAGTGGGACATACTGAACAACAAAATTTCAAAAAAATTAGCTAATAATTTATGTAATAATGAAAGGTCTGCTAATATAGTAGCATATGGCATAAATGTACTTATTAATGACATTGAAAAAGGATTCATTCTGGTTATGACATTTACGACTATGGGATTAATAAGTATGTTTGTCAAATCATTTATAATTATAGCTATGTTACGAATGTGGATGGGAGGTAGCCACAGAAAGACCATGCTTACATGTATTCTTCAGTCATATGCCGAATTTATGTCTGTATATTTAATTAGTCGGATAATTGATTATACAATTCAGATTCAGATAGTTGTGACATTAATAATATGTCTGATAGATTTATTATATTGTCCGATAATTCTGAGTAAGAGAGGCAAATATAAAAAGAGAAAATTATATTTATTCAAATGTATTGCCTTAATTAACATTTTAATATTGTCGACAATCTGTTTCTATGTTGGCAATAATCTGAAAATATTGATATTATCCTGCGAAATAATTCAAATTATTGATGTAATTCTGGCGAAAATAACAAAATTGAAAGGAGAAAGATTATGAAATTGAAAGAAAAAGTTGCAAATTGGATTGAAGATTTAACAGAGGAAATTTTCCAGAATACTGCAAGCCAGTTACTCTGGGGTGAACCAGACGTTCCAGAAGAATTATTAAATATCGTTTCAGACGAAAACTAAAGCTATCAAGGTAGGTAATAATATGAAGCAATTTTATGAATGTAACATTGCGGGAAAAATATTAGCTGTTTTGATAACGGGAGACTTTGCCTAAGCAAAGAAAATTTGTTGTAATTGGTTATTGTAAAACGAGTTATGAAAAAGGTTATTGCAGAGTCGGGTGAAAATTAGGCTCTGAAACAATAAAGATGTATTCATAATATAAATGGGAATATAGATAAGAGAACGGGGTATAAAGAATATAGTAAATAATGATGGATAATAGAAGAATATCTTCTGTTATCCATCATTTATTTATTAAGGAAAATATATATTTAGGAGGAATTACAAATGTTATTTTTATAATATATGGGGCAATATGGTTGCTTTAATAAAAAATAGCATTTTATAGTTTACTAATCCTCAAGTCTTATAATCAGTTTGATAGTTTATTTATTCATTAAGTCAATAAGTGACTGCATTTTAGCAGATATAGTATCAAGAATTTCTGTATTATTGTCTTCGGATGACATTGTTTCAGTCGCATGTGCAGAAACCTCTTCGGAAATAGCAGAGATTGTCTGAATCGAATCAATAATTTCTAAGTTGGATACTTTTAATTCTTTAATACTATTTTCGAGTGTACCAATATTATTCTTAATTTCAACGGTGTTAGACTGAATAGATTTGAAACTTTCAGTAGCATTAATAGATGATTGTTTTTCTTCCTGAATACCATCAATCATCTGGTATATAACTTCAACAACCTGTGTAATAGCATCTGAAATATCTTTAACAAGTCCGGTTATATGTAATGTTGCCTCATCTGTCTGGGTTGCCATTTTAGAAATTTCTGAAGCGACAACAGCAAATCCTTTTCCAGCTTCTCCGGCCTGAGCTGCTTCAATACTTGCATTGAGTGATAAAAGGCTTGTCTGTGATGTTATATCACTGATGATTCCGATAATAGAATGCATTTCATTCACATATTTATTAAGAGTTTCAAGGCGTTTGGCTACATCTGAACTATTCTCAACAGAAGTATTAATCTTATCTACGAGACTGTTAAGGTTAGCATTTCCGGCGTTTAAAGCATGTAAAGTATGAAGCATATTTGAAGATATCTGTGAAGTTACTTCTGTGACCATATCAACTTTATTCTGAATAGCCTCTGTCTGCTGCATCTGTGTCTGTACTGCTTCAGCAGTATCAGTTGCGCCGGCGGATACTTCGTTCATTGCAAGCTGAGTTTGTTTAGTTGACTCATTAAGTTTCTCAAGCTGTATATTTATCTCTTCGACATTTGACTTGGTATTTTCTGATAAATCAGAAATATTATCAAGAAGTTTTTGCGTCTTATCCTGTGCTTCAGTTATTGTTTTAAGCTTCTGCTTAGAATTAAGATTCAAAGTCCTGGATGTAAGTATTGAATAGAATGAAATCAAGAGAACTACTGTAATCTGGACAACAGCTGAATACACACCTGCATAGCCGAATTTACCATTAGTTGCACCTGCTGTAACAATAATGATATTTTCAATAATTACACCAACATTGATAAGTGTAGAATATTTGATGTCATTATACACAGAGATTACTAAAATCAAAGGAATAACATATGCAAATGTCAGGTTATTAGTTGATGTAAATATTGTAAATGTGTAAAAAATTGCGAATCCGATAGCAAGAAAATGCTTAACCATCGTGGTATCCTTATTTTTATGCATGGATATAAATTCACCGATTATAGGTGCTAATCCAAGAACATAAGCAATTATGCAATAGATAATTGACTGGTCGCCTTTAAATGTCTTAAGTGTGGTAAATAAAATCATTAATACTACAGTAAGAGTATGTGTAAATGTTGCAAGCGTATTGTTTCTTGCCTGTTCTGAAAGTTCATATACTTTATTTTTCACGTTTTTATTCATTGGTAGGACTCCTTTCCACTGTATATAATCGGTATTACGTCTGAATTACGAATAGTATTGTATAATTTTTATAAAAAAATAATTAGATAATAAGATAATTTAGACAAAATACATAACTATTTATATTCTATTACAAATCCAGGTATTAATCAATCATTTTCAAGTGAGAAATCAAATTCATTTCGGGCATTCATTTCGGGCATTCATTTCGGGCATTTAGTTCGAGCGTTCATTCTAGCATTCATTTCGAGTGGAAAATCATATTCATTTCAATAAAGAAATTAATCTCAATTTTAGATGAAAAATTAAAATTTCGATTTATAATATTCGTTTACAAGATTTCTATAGCCAAGTTTTTTAAGAGTCTCATATTTAATACGGTAATTGCCTTTATAATGACGTCCGGTTATCGTATAGCGGATATATTCCTGCATATAATCATCAATGATTTTAAGTCCTTTTGTGGTCGTGATATTGGGAAAAAACCAACGGCTCCAGGTAAAATCAGAGAAATCATCTGATTTTACATTAGAATTATTTCTACCATACAATTTGTTGTTTATCGTATTAATAAAACCGATAGCAGCCTTCTCAACTGGCAATCCTTTCTTACGCTGCCATCGCCTTAGTGCCTCTGATTTCCTTTTAATCTTCTGTTTCATTTTACGAATGGAATTCGTTGATAAATCTATTTCGCCATTACAATAAGAGAAACCTAGAAATTCCCAGACTTCACCAGGTTTTGTAATGTATTCCTTTTCATGATTTATTTCTAATTTTAAATCATTTATCTTAGAATATAGTATAGTTTTGAGAGATATAAGCTCCTCATAAGTATCGGCAAAGAGAATTATATCATCGGAATATCTGTAGTATTCAATGTTATTCTCATAAAAATATGTATCAATATCTCCCATATAAATATTAGCGAAGAATGGTGATATCGGAATTCCAGCCATTCCACCATGAGCTTCAGTTATAATTTTTCCATTATAATAAATGTGGTTTTCCGATAAAATATTTTCGAATAAATTATATAGAACTAAATCGGTGGCTTTTATTACTTCAAGTTTTGATAATAAAATATCAATGTCCATAGAATTAAAGTAATTTTTAATATCTACTTTAAGACAGAACTGAGATTTGATGTGTTTATTATGCTTTATTTTGCGGATAGCATTTGAAACACCATAATTATGCCTGAATGAGTAACAGTTATCTGCGAATAAATAATCAAAATAATGGAGTTTATAAGCAATAAATTTAAGAGTGATATTTATATCAGAACTATAGGAGTAGACAACTCTCTTTTTAGATGATCCAGCCTTATTAATGATTAACTTCGTAGCAGGTTCACCTGGAAAAGTTCCATCTAAAAGTTTCATTTTCATAGCCTCATATGTGGAATTATCTATGTAATTCTTAATAGAAGCAATCTCACTTTTATCAAAATAAGAATTCATCATTTTAGATTCAAGAAAATTATTAAATTCTGTATGGTTAAAGCAATCTGTAATACTGACATAGGTATTCATATTATATATAGCCTCCAGGGTAGTATATGATGAAAAAAGAGTATAAAAAAAGAAAGAGAAAAAACTTTGAAGATATAAAGCTGTGCTTATATCACCAGACTGAACATATACTGATTACCCACAAAATCATCTAGGGTATATGCTTCGCCCGCCATGGGTGTAATATGAATTACATTTCTCTTTCTTTTACACATATTATAAAGCAGATTTTGGAAATGTCAAATAATTACTTTATGTTATCAGCAATTCTTTGCTTAATATATTCCTCTGTACTAGGAAGATAAGTCATTATATTAATGCAATGAACTCCAGCATTCTCACTTGCATTATGTGCAGCTACAACATCTGAACGTCTATAAGCATTCTTATCTGATAATACCATAATTGTTAAACGTACAGCATCAAATCTGCTTAAAGTATATGTGTATTTTGCTGCAAATTTTTCAGTATTAAATATATTAGAAGAAACATTCTTCTTAAGTTCATAATCGGGATAACATTCATGAACAACCTTTTCGATTCGTTCATTTACACTTAGATTTTTGCCATGTTTAGCTGAACTTGAAGCAGCAGTATTGTCATTTGCATAACTTTTTACATTATCTATTACTTCATTAGCCGGTTTATTTGCTGTTTTAGAAAATAAATTTTTAAATAGTCCCATTTCCACACACTCCTGTAAATATAAAATATCGTAATGCCGGATATACAACTCTAAGCATATGTCCATCGCATTATACAACTTAATTACCATAATTCTAGCATAGCATAGAAATATTTACAATTGCTAATTCAGTATTTGCAGCATTGACATCGATTCTTGCAAAAATCGGTATCAATGGAGTTAATTCAAATCTTGCGACCGCAATAAGAACATTGGTTGTACTTGCAATGGCCTGGGGAATGGTATTTATAACAAATACCCAGGCAGGAATTATGGAAATAAGTAAAAAGAGCTGGTTATTCCTGATACTATCGGGACTGGCAACAGGAGCATCATGGTTATGCTATTATAGGGCACTTCAGATGGGTAATGCATCAAAGGTTGTTCCGATTGATAAGCTTAGTGTTGTTATAACACTTATTATGGCGTTCGTATTCCTGCATGAGAAAGTAACACCTAAATCAATAGTTGGTTGTGTACTTATTGGTATAGGAACTTTATTAATGGTATTATAGAATTATGACAGATAATTGCATATTGAAGATGCAATTATCTGTCATAAAAGATATTTATCTGCGTTTCCAGGTGCTTATACTTAACGTACCAAGAAGTGGTAAAATCTCAAGTCGGCCTGCAAGCATATCAAAAATCAGAACTAATTTAGAGAATATGCTGAAACCGCCGAAGTTACAGGTTGGACCGACGGCATCAAGTCCGGGACCTACGTTATTAAAGCAGGCAACAACTGCTGAAAAGTTCGTTGTAATCGAAAAATTATCAATCGATATAAGCATAAAGCTGAAAATCAGAATTAATGAATAAGCAATAAGATAAAGGTCAGTTCCATCAAGAATCTTTTCACTTACTTTCTGTCCATTCATTCGGACCACCTGAACTTTATTAGGATATAAAGTACGGTGTATATGTCGTCTCAAATTCTTAAGAAGTAATAATAATCGTTGAAATTTAAGTCCTCCTGCGGTACTTCCTGCGCTCGCTCCGACAAACATAAGGCATAGCAGTAATTGCTTAGAAAAAACAGGCCATTTATCAAAGTCTGTTGTGGCAAAACCAGTTGTTGTCATAACTGTTGAGACTTGAAATGCTGCATGCCGGAGGCCTGTAGTTACGCTTGAGTAAATGTGATAGATATTAAGTGTAATTAATGCAGTAGATACCACGAATACACTAAGGTATGCACGCAATTCTTCATCTCTCCAGACACTTAATAAGTGTTTTGTAAGAATAAGATAATAGCAGCTAAAGTTAATACCGAATAACAACATAAATATTGTAGTAACATTTTGCAAATATGGACTATAACTTGCCATACTGTCACTCTTAATTCCAAAACCTCCAGTTCCAGCTGTTCCGAATGTTGTGCAAACAGAATCAAATAATGGCATACCTCCTATGAAGAGAAATAGGAAATTCAATATTGTCATAGCCATATATATGCCGTAGAGAACTAATGCGGTTTTCTTCATGCGTGGAACGAGCTTACCGACGTTAGGGCCGGGACTTTCAGCTCTTAACAAATGCATTGTAGATCCGCTATTATGGTCACTTTTAGGGACGAACACCATAAGTAGTACAAGAACCCCCATACCACCTAGCCAATGGCTGAAACTTCTCCAGTACAGAAGCCCTCTCGATAATGATTCAACATCAGATAGAATACTGGCACCTGTTGTAGTAAAACCTGATACAATCTCGAATAGAGCATCTATAAAAGAAGGTATCTGTCTTGATATAAAGAATGGCAGACAACCAACAAGACTTATGAGAATCCAACAGGCAGATGCACATACAAGTCCTTCTCTTTGATGGAAACCATTAGATGGATTTCGACTGAATAAATACAAAATACCTGCTAATACTATTGAGATTCCTATTGTAGCGAGAAAAGAAAGTGCAACCTTTGTTTCTTTATCATAGATACAGATAAGCATTGCAGGAATCATAAATACAGCTTCTAATATCAGAATACCTGAAAGAAATCGATTTATTTTCTTGTAATTCATATGCGTTCTCCCTTATTCAAAAATATCATTAAGTTGAAGAAGTACGTGGTCAGCTTTAGTAACTATAATTACCGTATCACCAGCTTCGAATGATGAATCACCACTAGGAATTTCTGTTTTACCATTATGAGTAATACAAACGATAAGAGTACCTTTTTTTAAATGAAGATTTCTTAGTGGAATACCACAGTTACGTGTGTTAGAATCTGCTACGAATTCTACAGCTTCGGCAAGACCATTTGCTATAGAATGGACAGATACCGCAGCACCGGATTGATTATGTATTGCACGGACATATCTGACAATTGTATTACAACATAAATCTTTAGGGCATATGACACTTCCGATTGGAAGAGGGTCTAAAATTTCAGTATTTTCGAAATGTCCGATTTTAGTAATAACCTGAGGAACACCGATATCATTTGCAAATAATGATATTATAATATTAATTTCATCAAGTCCGGTCATTGATACAAGTGCATCACAATTCGAAATGCCCTCGCTCTCTAAGATTGAGTGATTGCTTGCATCACCGCATATTATATCGGCTGACGGAAGAAGGTCGGCTAATTCTTCACATCGTTCACGGTCTTTCTCAATAATCTGCACATGAATGCCACTTCTTATTAATTTGCTTGCAAGATAGTAGCCGGCACGACCACCACCAGCAATCATTACGTGATTGACCTTATGTGTAATGATATCAAGATTTTTTAATAAAACTGCAAGTTCATTAGTAGGGGCAGTAACAAACACTCGGTCATCTTCCTGAAATACAAAATTACCATCAGGCATAATTGCCTGACCTTTTCTAAGAACGGCACATACTAAAACCTTACACTTAATAATGGAATCAAGATTTGATAATGCCACACCATTTAAACGACTTTTACCATTAATTCTTAATTCGACGATTTCGACTCTGTCCTTTGCAAATGACTCTCTTTTCAAAAAACCCGGAAGCTTAAGAAGTCGTTCTATCTGATGGGCAGCCTGTTTCTCAGGATTAACCACAAGTGAAAGTGCAAATGCATCACTCATCTTGAAAATCTGTTCAGAATATTCAGGGTTACGAATACGTGCAATCGTATGAATATGTGGATTAAGAGTATGAGCAGTTAAGCAGCATAACAGATTAATTTCATCGGCACTTGTAGCAGCGATAAGTAACTTGGCATCGGAAATGCCAGCTTCTTCAAGTACATTCATAGTTGCACAGTTACCAGTTACCGTCATAATATCATACTGGTCAAGCGTACTGTCTAAGACCTCCTGTTTAGAATCAATAAGTGTTAAATCATAGCCTTCAGAGGAGAGTTGTCGCACGATAGCGGCACCGACTTTTCCGTCTCCAGCAATTATTACTTTCATTATTTCCTCCATATCTACATATTTGTAGATTTAAATATATTATTAATAAGTGTTATCGCAAAATTATGATACTACCCCACGATAACTCTTATTATATAATTAAGTCAGAAAAAGGCAAGGGGTAAATGAAGAATTTTGTGTCCATTCAACAAGATTTATGGACAGGCAAAATTCCTTATGTTATGATAAATAGTCATAGCAGATATGTTGATATTCAGAGAAGGTATCCAGTAAAATATTCAGTAAAATATCCAGTAAAATATTCAGTAAAGTATTCAGCAAGAAATTTAGCAAGGTATCCGGCAGGATATTTAGCAAGATAATATTAAGATTTATATAAAAGAAAATAGAAAGTGATGATATAAATATGAATAAAACTACAAGAAAGGTTGCACATTACCATCTTCCAGGTTTATTTGAATTCTATGAATTGTATCGTGTATTTTTACAAATATACAGGGAACACAGAGAATTTTTTTATGATTGGTGTGATATAGGCTCTATATATGGTGCACCAGAGGATTGCATATGGGGTGGCGGACGGACTTCATTTGGAAATAAGAGTCCGGAGAAAGTCTTAGAATTAGTTCAGGAATATGATATTTCAGCAAGGCTTACGTTTAGTAATTCATTGCTTAGAACAGAACATCTTTCTGATAGAAAATGCAATGAACTTTGTGATTTATTCGGAAGAAATGAGGATAAGAAGAATGGTGTGATTATTCATTCGGAACTGTTGTTAGATTATCTGAAAAAGAATTATCAGGGGTTCTATTTTGTATCTTCAACCACTAAGGTTATAACTGATTTTGGAGAATTTCAAAATGAAGTGAATAGAGATGATTTCCTATATGTTGTACCTGATTTCCGATTAAATAAAGATTTTGATAATTTAAATAATCTGTCTGAAAATCAAAAGGATAAAGTGGAGTTCTTATGCAATGAATGTTGTTCGCCTGCTTGCAAGGTAAGAAAGCTGTGTTATGAAAATGTAAGCCGTAAGAATCTCGGAGAAGAATGTCCTGAACATCGCTGTACTTCATTAGATGATGGCGTTGGATACTCATTTTCAAGGGCAATGACCAATCCTACATTTATAAGTATAAATGATATTAAAAATATTTATTTGCCAATGGGATTTTCAAATTTCAAAATAGAAGGACGTGGACTTGGAAGTGCATTGATTCTTGAATTTTTGCTGTATTATATGATTAAACCGGAGTTCCAGATTAATTTAAGAGAGAAAATATATTTAGATAATATGTTAGATTTATTCTGATATACAAGGTGTTTGGAAATCGTATCAGGGACAGCTACAATTGATGTACTGATAACAGAGATTAAGAAAATAAGAAATTTTCAATATTCAAAAAATTAAAAGAAAGATTGAAAAATATAAGAACTACCCCTGACCTGCACTTGTCATATTATAATAAATATTTGAGTGCAGCCAAAAGGGTAGTTCTTTTTAGTATATAGGCAATTCTTTAGTATAAATTAACTTATATATGTATTATATAACTTTTTTGTCATTGCTTTCATCTGAACCATTTTTCTTAAATGAATTACCATTATCGAGCCAGAAACCGAACACACCGACTGCGAACACAATAACACAAAGTACGCCTACAAAAATATCCTGAATCATAGTTAACCTCCATTATGCAAAAGCATTAAAATTTGAAAATATTATTATAAGATTGTGTATGTGCTTCTGCCAAAGAGAAGCGTAACTAGATTCTTTTTTTGCCGTCCGTATTATGTATGTAACTTATAACCAGTTCTTTATTGGAGGTTTTAATAAAGGGAACCAGTTCATATTTGAATTTAAAACGTGTGCCATTAATACTTAATAGAAATGTATACATGAAGTCAGAGATTACTTCTTCCTTTACATTTCGAAGAAACTGCCTGCTTTCAATACGTTGATGATAAGCAGGTGAGTAGAAACCAAGCATTTCCGCAGTACAGATTGATGTATCTGAACTGGCATTATTTGTAATATTTATAGTGGGATTATGAACTTCAATTGGTGTACATAAATATGTAGGCTCTGTTTTGACATTTTCAAAACAAAAGCCGGATATGAGGATTATAATTGCAATTATGGAATATGCAAACCGGTATTTCTTAATATGTATAAAGCTCATAAATGTTCGTCCTTTCTAAATATTTAGCCTTTTAATAAATATTGTTTTAGTCATTAGGAATATTGTGAAATCTTCCTGACAATTCTTCGGTCTTAACAATATTGATAAATGCGTGAGGGTCAATTGAACGGATTAATGGAATTAACTGTCTTTTTGACTCGGCATTGATTACAGAATATATAAGTGTTTTTTCTTTTTCTTCATAGCAACCGATGCCTTTGAATAAAGTAGCATCGTGGTTAGTCAATTCTTTTATTGCATGGTATATTTTATCAGATTTATCAGAAATAATAAATAGTGTTTCTTTCTTATAACGTTTATAAAGCATTTGTATAATCTGTGTGCTGCAAAATTGATATATAATCGAGTAAAGTGCAATAGGCCAGCCAAATAATGCGCCTGCGATAATAAGCATAATTGCATTTCCGAGCAGGATATAATTCCAGGCATCAATGCCTTTTTGCTGTGACAGAAAAATGCTTATGAAATCTGTACCGCCAGTGGTAGCACCCACATTGAGGCAGAGAGAAATCGCAAAGCCATTAATAAGTCCGCCGAACACACTTACTAACAGGATGTCCTGCGTAAATATGTAATGTGGTAAAATATCTACAAAAATACTTGATAAAAATATGGTTAATATTGAGTAAAGAGTGAATTTCTTACCAATATACTTAAATGCAATATAAATCGGAAAGAGATTCAATACGATATTAAATATTGTATATGGAATTCTAATATGAAGAAAATTAAATATGATTTCCTGTAATAATAGTGATAATCCTGAAAAACCACCTGGGAAAAGATTTGCTGTTTTAGCAAAACAACACAGATTCCAGGCAAAAAGTATAGATGCAATCACTACTACAAATAATCGGAAAAATTGATAGAATTTAGGATATTTTGATTCGAGTGTCTGAAACATATCTACACCTCCAGTACAATTAAGATGTAGATATTATAACACATTATATGATAATAATATATTAGAAGTTTCAATAATTAATATAATTTACTCAAACCCCGCAGATACATATTTTAACCTGTATTCACTTAATATAGATGATTTAAGGCAACTATGTAAGTGAGAAGTTTGCGTAATTTATCAAATGGTTATTTAAGGAAGAAACGTATAAGTTTTTCATTAAATGATGTATATGGCTGGTATCTCATAGGGAGGTCAATCCAGGTCTTTTTATCCACGATACTTTTATAGTGTGAAAATGTATCAAAGCCTGTTTTACCATGATATGACCCCATACCACTTTCGCCAAAACCGCCAAAGCCCATTTCAGTTGTAGCAAGGTGGATTATTGTATCATTTACACACCCCCCGCCGAAACCTGTACGTGATATTACTTTGTCAGCGTTTTTATGGCTGGAAGTAAATATATAAAGTGCAAGTGGATGAGGCATTGAATTAATTTTAGTTGTGGCTTCATCAATATTTGTAAATGTAAGAACAGGCATAACAGGACCGAATATTTCCTCAAGCATTACATCATCAGTAAAAGTTACATTATCCATGACAGTTGGCTCGATTTTTAATGAGTCACTGTCAGAATTGCCACCGTAGATAACTTTATCTTTATTAATAAGAGAATTTATTCGGTTAAAATGCTTGAGATTAATAATTTTACCATAGTCAGGATTAGATAATGCATTTTCACTATACTGTCTTATGATTTCTTTCTTAATTTCAGCAAGCAGTTTATCTTTGATTTTCTCATCACAATATACATAGTCAGGTGCAACGCAGGTCTGACCACAATTAAGATATTTACCGAATACTATTCGTCTGGCTGCAAGTTTAAGGTTTGCATCATCTGTTACGATACAAGGACTTTTTCCACCAAGTTCAAGTGTTACGGGAGTAAGATATGCAGCAGCATTTTCCAGGACAGTTTTACCGACATTCTGACTTCCGGTAAAGAATATATAGTCAAAGTGTGACTTGAGAAGTGCGGCATTTTCGGCTCGACCTCCAGTTACTACAGCTACATATTTATTATCAAAACATTTGTTAATTAAAGAAGTAATGATGGCACTTGTATTAGGCGAATACGCACTTGGCTTAAGAATTACGGTATTGCCGGCAGCAATTGCATCGATTAAAGGGTCGATGGTAAGCAGAAAAGGATAATTCCATGGACTCATAATCAATACTACACCATATGGAGAAGGTTTCTTATAGCTTTTTGAATGGAACTGTGCAAGTGGAGTGTGAACGGTTTTGCTCTTTGCAAATCCTTTAGTATGTTTTAACATATATGTAAGTTCGCTTAATACAAGTCCGACTTCACACATATAGCTTTCATGTACTGATTTACCAAGGTCAGCTTTAATGGCAGACAATATGTCATTTTCGTATTTAAGAATTTCATTTTTAAGTCTTTTTAATGCGGCAATTCTGTAATCTATTGATAAGGTTTCACCTGATTTGAAGAATTCACGTTGTTTTGCAACAAGTGTTGCTATTTCATTTTCTGTCATTATGCAGTCTCCTTTTCCATTAACATATAGTAGAATTTCTCTAATTCTTCTGCATTCATAAGAACGGGAACAGGGTAAAGAGGATTAGCTTCTTTATCAGCATATTTTGATAATTCAGGAATGTCCTCTTTTCTTATTTCACTAAAAGTATCACCAATATTAAAATATTTTTTCATATCCTTAATAGCATCGATGAATTTATGTGCTGCAGTTTCGTAATCATCTGTTTCAGCAGCAATACCTGAATAAACTGCGAGTTCATAGAGCTTTTTATAAACGGAAGAACCATAATCTTCTAATACAAATGGAAGCAAGGTTGCATTTGCAAGACCATGCGGAATATTATATCTGCCACCTAGAGAATGAGCGACTGCGTGAACATAACCTACATATGATTTAGTAAATGCACAGCCGGCGTAGAAAGAGGCTTTAAGCATATTTTTTCGTGCTTCGATATCTGTACCATTATCATATGCCTTGTAAATATTTTCAAATATTAATTTAGTAGCACGAAGTGCATTTTTCCGGGTTGATTTAGTTGTTGAGCCACCGATATATGCTTCAACTGCGTGGGTAAGTGCATCCATACCTGTTGTGGCGGTAAGAGATGGTGGGAGACTTACCGTAACCTTAGGGTCTAATACGGCATAAGCGGGTATTAATGGAAAATCATTTATGGCGTATTTATGTCTTGTATTGGCATCGGTTATTACTGCGGCAAGCGTTGTTTCACTGCCTGTTCCTGCCGTTGTAGGAATTGCAATTAATAAAGGAAGCTTTTTATGAACTTTTAATATACCTTTCATTTTTGCAAGAGATTGTTTAGGTTTGGCAATTCTTGCCCCGACAGCTTTAGCACAGTCGATACTTGAGCCTCCACCAAAACCTATGATTGCACTGCAATTATTATCTATATAAAGCTGCCTTGCCTCTTCAACATTAGTAGTGGTTGGATTGGCAACGGTCTTATCATAGATGAAATAATTAATGTTATGATGTTCAAAATGCATAATCATTCTGTCTAAAAGTCCGAATTTACGGATGCCCTCGTCTGTAATAATTAGTATATTATTGATATTTTTCTTTTCAAATAAGCCTGTTAATTTAGATGTGCTATAAAAGATTTCCGGACATCTGTAAGGCATAAATGGAATGGCTATTTTAAAACATTTCTGAAAAATTCTGCAATATGCAGCTTTAAATTTATTCATTGTCAGAGTTCCTTTCTAATTCATAATAATATTTTTCTAAGTTTTCTGAAATGGTCGTAAGCACAGAGTAGAAAATAGTCCGGTTTTTATCGGAAATGTCTGAACCACCAAATGTAACTGCATTTACAATGGAAGTGTTGACTTTCTTAGCATAGGACAGACCTTTGTCCGTTAATGTTACCTTGGCACGATATTTACGTTTATCTGCAGCTTCTGTATCAGAAATATATTGTACAAAATCTTTTTCAAAAAGTTCGGAAAGGGCCCTTGAGATTCCAGCCTTATCCTCCTTGGCAAGCAGGCAGATTTCAGAAGCTGTAAGCCCCTCAGGGGTATTGTTAAGTAAATTCATACATGTAACGTGAGTTCCCTTAAGTCCTATTTTGTTCATTTCATATTTCTTGATTTTCTGTATGCTTTTGTATATAGATGCTATGTCTGTTGTAAATGTTTCGAATCTGTCAGTCATATATACCTCCATTCTGCATGTGTGGTGCTAAAAACTAGCTTAAAACAAGCAGCATGCACACAAAATAATTGTCTAAACATAATTCTGTTTGAGTTATAAAGTTTAAATTTAATTATATAAATATAGATGTTGAGTGGTCAACAAGTTGAAGTATAACAATAAAATGTTGAGTAGTCAACATCTAAAATAAATATTAATAGGTGTTTCTGATATGTCTTTTAGATTTTTTAAGAAACTGTTTATGAATAGTTTAGCTTTACCTGAGATAATGAATAATGTCGAATGGTGTAATTATCTATCATATCATTCGACATTGAAAATAGAAATATCATAGAACAAATTTATTCATAAAATTTATTTATGAGAGCTATCTATGAAATGGAGAACGAATTTAAGATGAATAATATTTTAGAAATACTAGAAGAAACTGTTAAGAATCATTCAGAGAAAATTGCAGTTGATGATGGAGAAGAAACTCTTAAATGGAGAGAGTTATTAGAATTATCCAGACGATATGGTACAACATTTGCAAGGAAAACGGATAGAAATAAGCCGGTTGCCATATTAATGGAGAAGAGTGCTAAGACGTTATCTGTAATGTTTGGTGTCGTATATGCGGGCTGCTTTTATGTGATGATAGACCCGTCACAGCCGGCAGAAAGGCTGCAGCAGATACTAAGTGTATTAAGCCCGGAACTTGTAATTACCAAGTCAGAATTTATGGGATTACTTAAAGAAGCAGATTACGAAAAAGAAATATATTTAGCAGATGAAGTTATACATACAGGAATTGATGAAGAATTACTTACAGGAATTAGAAAAGAAAGCAAAATTACGGATTTATTATATGGAATTTTCACTTCGGGTTCAACAGGTATACCAAAGGGAATTGTGGTAAGTCAGAAAGCAGTTGTAGATTTTATATCGCATTTCGTAGAAATATTCAGAATAAATGAAGAGGATAGAATAGGTAATCAGGCACCATTTGATTTCGATGTGTCGGTTAAAGATATCTATTCGGCAGTAATGACAGGGGCTGCTTTAGTGCTTGTTCCTAAGAAATTATTCTGCTCTCCAGCAATACTTCTTGATTATCTATGCGATAAGAAAGTTACGAATCTGACCTGGGCAGTATCAGCACTTACGCTTATTTCATCACTAAAAGGACTTAGTTATAAAGTACCAAAGGATGTTAAAAGAGTAATGTTTAGCGGAGAAGTAATGCCGGTAAAACAATTGAGATTATGGCAGGAGGCATTACCAGAAGCTAAATTCGTCAATTTATACGGACCATCAGAGATTACCTGCAACTGTACATATTTTAATATAGGAAGAATGTATGAAGACAATGAGAAGATACCTATTGGCAAGGCATTTCCGGGCAGAGAGGTATTTCTAATGGACGATAATAATTCAATAATTAATGAAAGAGATAAAGTTGGAGAAATATGTGTAACAGGCGAATCATTATCCGAGGGCTACTATAATAATCCTAAGGAGACAGAGAAACGCTTTATTATGTATCCTCTGCATAATGACGAGGTTGTGAGGTGCTATAGAACAGGTGACTTAGGTTACTATGGTGAAGATGGCGGGCTATATTTCTCAGGAAGATGTGATTTCCAGATAAAGCATATGGGACACAGAATTGAATTAGAAGAAATTGAAAGAGCGATTAACCGTATAGATGAAGTGGATAAAAGCGTATGCCTGATGGATTATAAGCACAATTATCTGGTGGCATTTTATCAGGGAAATGCTATGACAGAGGATATTCACAGGGAATTGAAGCGAAGTATTCCAGCATATATGATTCCTAGAAAATTAGTACAGACAGAAGTATTTCCACTTAATAAAAATGGCAAGACAGACAGAAAGTATTTTATGGATATTATAGATAAGAGAAAGAGAGCTTAAATGAATATAGATGAATTAGAAAATATTGCTGCAAATTGTAAAGCACCTATGTATATATTTGATTCTGATATAGTTACTGATACGGTAGAAATGTTTAGAAGAAATCTGAATACAGCTTCGAAAGCCGATATTAATCTGTGTTATGCGATGAAAGCTAATCCGTTCTTAGTAAGTATAATGAATGAATTAACAGACAGAATAGAAGTCTGTTCAATGGGTGAATTCAGAATATGCAGGAATAAGGAAATTACACCGGAGAAATTGTTGATTTCAGGTGTTATGAAAGACAGACAGGATATATATGAGATACTTGATTGTTATGGTGAAAGGTGCTTATATACAGCAGAATCGTTAATGCAGTATTCATATTTCAAAGAATGGTGCAAAGCTAATAAGAAAGCAGTTAATGTATATCTGAGGCTTACAAGCGGTAACCAGTTTGGAATGGATAAGCAGACAATCAGAAATATAATAATGGATCAAACAAATGAAAATTACAGACCCAATATTAGTGGTATACATTATTTCTCAGGAACGCAGAAAAAATCAATGAAGAAGATTAGAGATGAATTAACTTCATTACAGGAATTTATCTGTGAGTTAGAAGATACGACAGGTTACCATATTGATGAATTAGAATATGGACCTGGTATTCCGGCTGCTTACTTCGAGGGACAGGACAATGCCTTGGAACAGCACATAAAAGAGGTTGCCGATGTTATTAATGAGATACAACCGGATTATAAGATAACAATTGAGATGGGCAGGGCATTTGCAGCAGGCTGTGGATATTATATGACGGAAGTTAAAGATATAAAGCATAGCGGTGATAAGAATTATTGCATTGTTAATGGTGGTATGCACCAGCTTAATTATGACGGACAGATAAGAGGCATGTATATGCCCCATATCAGACATATAAGAAGTGCAAGCGTAGAATATAATGAAACAGACTTCGAAGAATCAGACACTAATAAGTTAGACCACAACGAATTAATGAACACTGAATCTGTGAATAACTGGACTATTTGTGGAGAACTATGTACAGGTAATGATGTTCTTGTGCAGAAAATTGCAATAGATGATTTGAAAGCAGGTGATAGGTTTGTATTTGAAAATACAGGTGCATATTCGATGACAGAGGGAATGGCATTATTCTTAAGTCACGTATTACCTGCGATTGCCATATACAATAAGAAAGATGGAATAAAAATCATAAGAAAAGAAATGGAAACTTATAAATTAAATATGTAGATTAAAGTGAAAAATGGAGGATTAAGAAATGAATGAATTACTTGAGATTTTAAATGATATTGATGACAGTATAGATTGGGAAAATGAGGAGGGATTAATAGACAGGCATCTCTTAGATTCATTTGGTGTAATTACACTTGTATCGGAATTAGAAGATACATTTTTAATAGAAGTGGAAGCATCTGAAATTGTACCTGATAATTTTAATTCAGTACAGGCAATGTGGAAAATGATTACTAGATTACAGGAAGAATAAAGGTGAAAATATGTCTTACAATTCAGCACTATATCTGTTTATGTTTTTACCGCTTGTATTATTAATGTATCAGATAGTACCGAGAAGAATCAGACCACTTGTGTTATTGGCCGCGGGCTACACATTTTTCTATATGATTAGCGGTAAATTACTTGTCTATCTGATTGGAACGACGATATTTGTACATTACATAGGCATATGGCTAGGATATCTCAAGAAGCAATGTCAGACAGAGCTTTTAAATGCATCTAAGGGTGAAAGTTCTAAGATTAAAAAGCTATATAAGAAAAGGGAAAAACACGTTTTAATTATTGGTATACTTGCTTTGCTTGCAGTATTAGTATATCTGAAATATTACAATTTTTTCGCCGGAAATATTAATATTCTTATTAAGAATATGGGTGGTCATTATGCATTTACCATTAGAAGGGTTTTACTTCCAATTGGAATATCATTCTACACATTACAGGCAATAAGTTATATGGCGGATGTGTATTGGGAGAAGATTAAACCAGAGGAAAATATATTAAAACTTGCATTGTTCTTAGGATTCTTTCCACAGATTATGGAGGGACCTATTAGTATGTATTCACAGACTTCAGATGACCTGTGGGCAGGCGAATCTCTTAAGATGAATAATCTGGCACAAGGTGGCATAAGGCTTGTGTGGGGATTATTTAAGAAGATGATTATAGCTGACAGACTTTTTATGCTGGTTACAGCATTATTTGATCATTATGAGAAATATAGTGGTGCTTTAATAATTGTTGCTGCGATTGCATATACAACACAGCTATATATGGAATTCTCAGGATGTATGGACATCATAATCGGCAGTGGTAAAATGTTTGGAGTGACTCTTCCAGAGAACTTTAATCAGCCATTTGCCTCTAAAAATGCAGCAGAATTCTGGCGAAGATGGCATATGACTCTTGGTGTATGGTTTAAGACATATGTGTTCTATCCGGTGTCAGTTTCAGGAGTTGTTAAGAAATGGAATAAATTCAGTAAGAAGCATTTTAGTAAATATATTACGAAATTAGGTGTATCTGCAATATGCTTATTTCCAGTATGGTTATTTAACGGTTTATGGCATGGTGCAGAATGGAATTACATATTCTATGGAATATATTATTTTACAATATTGCTTATGGGAATAGCTATAGAGCCTGTCAGGGATTATATAATTAAGAAATTACATCTTAATGTAAATGCATTGTATTATAAAGTGCCTCAGACATTAAAGGCCTGGGTTATAATTTTCACAGGTGAGTTGTTCTTCAGAGCAAATGGATTGCGTGCAGGGTTTCATATGTTTGCGAGCATTTTTAAGAATTTCAACATTCAAAATATATGGAATGGTACACTGTTGAAATTTGGTTTAGACAGAGCTGACTTTGCGGCAATTATATTTGGCTGTATTGTTGTGGCAGTAGTCGGATATATAAAGGAAAGGAACCTGTTAGGAGAGGGCGGACTCTGGAAAATGCGGCTGTCTGTGAGATGGGCAGTTTATTACGGACTGATTCTTTCAGTTATATTTTTAGGCGCATATGGAGTTGGTTATCAGCAGGTAGATTTGATTTATGCAGGATTTTAGAAATATAATAAAGGACAAAAGAATAAGAGACTTAGGAAAATGTATTCTATTTTTTACAATACTTATAGCAATGATTGTCGGATTATCTATCGGACTTAATATGCTGTCAAGAAAAAATGATAATCTTACACAGAGCAGAAATAAGAGCCTGGTCCAGATTCAGAATGAGAAAGAAGATACAGTTGACTTATTAGTATTAGGCGATAGCTTAAGTTTCTGCTCATTTGCACCGATGAGATTATGGAGTGAATATGGAATTACATCATTTGTGGGAGCACAGTCAGCACAGATGATTAATGAGTCATATTTTATGTTAAAGATTGCATTGAAAACACAGAAACCTAAAGTAGTTATAATGGAGACGAATACTTTCTTCAGAGCTCAGGACAAGTTAGACGGAGCAGTCAAATTAATAACTAACGAATTTAACTATTATTTACCAATATTCAGATTCCACAGCGTATGGAAACCACTTCTGTTTGGTATGGATTATGGCGAAGAAAACTATAAAGGCTTTATGATAAGAGATGCGATTAATCCATATACAGGCGGTCAATATATGAATGAAACTACGGATAAGTGGGAAATATCTGACGGTGTTAAATTATATGTGGACAGAATTAATGCTCTATGTAAGGAAAAAGGAATAAAGCTTATCTTAGTAAGTACACCATCGCCTAAGAACTGTAATTATCAGAAACATAATGCGATAATGGAATATGCTAAGGATAATTCACTTACATATATTGATATGAATCTTATGTTAGACGAGTTAGGAATAGACTGGAGTTTAGACAGTCTTGATAAAGGTGACCATCTTAACTTATCAGGTGCATATAAAGTTTCAGATTATATTGGAAAATATCTGAGAGACAATTATAATATATCTGACCACCGTACAGATGAGGCTTATAAAAAATGGGAAAAAACTTCGGAAAAATATGAAAGTGCAGCCTTAAATAAATTAAATGCAATGGAAGAACAGTGGAAACAAAGTAAGAGTTAAGAAAATATATACAGGCAGATACAGGAGGTGGTGCAGGATATGAGTAAAGAACATATTCTAATTATTGAAGATGATGAAGATATCAGAGAGGGTGTTCGCATTCTGTTAGAAAGTGAGAATTATATTGTAACAGAAGCAGAGAATGGGAGAAAAGGATTAGAAGCATTAAATGATACAATGGATTTAGTAATCCTTGATATTATGATGCCCGGAATATCGGGCTTACGAACCTGCGAGGAGATTCGTAAAATGTCTAATGTACCAGTTCTTTTTCTTACTGCCAAGGCACAGGAATCAGATAAACTTATCGGTTTAATGGCAGGTGGAGATGATTATCTTGCAAAACCTTTTTCATATGCAGAATTATTAGGAAGAGTAAAGGCGCTTCTACGCAGATATAAAGTATATATGGGTAAAAATTCCGTTAGTGAAGACAGAGAAGAGAATGCAGAATACATTGATATTGCTAACATAAGGATAAATCAGGAATTTAACGAAGTATATGTAAATGGTGTAGAAAAGGAAATGTCTGACATTGAATATAATATTCTATTGTTAATGATGCAACATCCAAGGAAGATTTTTTCGGCAAAAAATCTCTATGAAAGTGTATGGGATGAACCTTATTTCTATTCATGCAACAGTACCATTATGGTTCACATAAGAAAACTGCGTGTTAAGATAGAAGCTGACCCAAAGAATCCGCAGTATATAAAAACTGTATGGGGAAAGGGGTACAGATTCGATGCGTGCAACGAATAAGAGAGACTCAATTTATTTTCAACTGCTGATGTTATTAATAATTTCAGCAGTTTTGTCTGTTATATTATTTGTATTTCTAGAGAGTACAGGAACAAAGCTTGTGGACAGGTTCTATGATTCTGAATATGGTGACAGAAAGAACAGGGCATATGTTAAGGAATTACAGAAATATGTGAAAGAAGAATATCTTTCTTACAGAGATACAGATAAGATATCTTCTTGGGTAAAGAAACAGAAGATAATTTATGTCCAGATATACAAAGATGGCGTTAAAGTGTTCGATTCTTCTTATCCGGATCAGGAAGAATGGGGAGAAACCATTGATAATGCTGCATATCTGTTAGAAAAGTTCTATTATGTTGAATTCGCTGAGGGTGTAGCAAGTGTATCCATAACTGGCGCATATACTTATCAGTTATATCAATATGCTATGATGATGGAAGAATTAATTACATTTGTATTCTTTATTATGCTGGTATTATTAGGAATAAGAAGAAAGATGAAATACATCAGAAAATTAGGTGATGAAGTCGAGATATTAGAGGGTGGAAGCTTAGATTATGAAATAACTGTCAAAGGTAAAGATGAGTTAGCAAGACTTGCAGAGAGTGTTGAGAGTATGCGAAAAGCATTTAACAGGATGATAACCCAGGAAACAGAAATGATTCACGAAAACCAGAGGATAGTTACGGAGATGTCACATGATTTGCGAACACCTGTCACATCTATTATGCTATACACTGAGATTTTGAAAAAGGGCAAATATAAAGATGAAAAACAATTATTAGAATATATTGAGAAAATAGATAGAAAAGCCCATGCTATGAAGCAGCTTACAGAGAATCTGTTTGAATATTCCTTAGTAACGGGAGAAAATGAGATTGAATTAGAAAAGGCGGAACAGTATGAAGTAATATTCTATGATTTATTCTCAGAAACATGCAGTTATCTGGAAGAAAAAGACTTTAGGGTAGAATTTGAAGTGAAATGGTCAGAGAATAAAGTCCGCGTCTCATCAGATTACATTATAAGAATTATGGATAACATCACGTCAAATATCGTTAAATATGCAGATGCTTCATTTCCAGTGTGCATTACATCGATTAGCGATAATGCGATGGATGGTTTCGTGATTGAGAATAAGATAAAGGAAAATGATGAGAAAATAGAAAGTACAGGAATTGGCATCCAGAGTATTAAGAATATGATGATGAAAATGGGCGGCAAATGTCTTATAGAAGAAGAAAATGATATATTCAGGGTGATTTTGTTATTTACAAGTTACCATACTGTTTAATGCTATAGAGTTTTTTAAAAATAATAATATTTAGTATATAATATGTAAATTAAATATGCTAATTGGATTATGTATGATTTAATTAGGTAAATTGTAAATGACAAGATTTATCAATAAAATACGTAAAAATTGACATGTACTAATCATAGCATTATTATAGGAAAAGGATTAAATCAGGCAAGGAGGAACAGCCAATGTTAAAGACAACATTAGAAATTGATGGAATGATGTGTGGAATGTGCGAAAGCCATATGAATGATTTGATAAGACAGAAATTCAATGTTAAGAAGGTTTCATCTTCTCATAGCAAAGGAACAACGGAGATTATATCAGAAGAAAGTCTTGATGAAGATAAATTAAGAGAAGAGATAACAGGAATCGGATATACACTTAAGGCTGTTAATACAGAAGAGTATGTAAAAAAAGGTTTCTCGTTATTTGGAAGAAAGAAATAAATGGAATAAAGTTTTGTTGCAAATACAACAGAACTTTATTTTTTTATGAAGTAATATCACATTGTAAATGAAACAGGGATTTGCAAATGCCGGAATAAAAAATTATGCGGACACAGGGTGTCTGAGGAATGGAGAATATAACTATGTCAGATAATATGTTTTGTTTTCAGTGTGAGCAGACAGCTTCTCAAGCAGGCTGTACAGGTTGTGCAGGAGTATGTGGAAAATCTGCATCTACTTCGAAATTACAGGACGAATTAACAGGCGCTTTGATGGGGCTTGCTAAAAAATACAACGATAACAGAAATGAAGAAATCACAAAATTGCTTATCGAAGGATTATTTACTACGGTTACAAATGTGAATTTCAATGATGATACGTTGAAGAAAATGATAGCTGATATCAGAAGTTATGATATTGCAGATGAATATGATATGATAAATCTCTGGAGAGAGAATGAGGATATACGTTCATTAAAATCATTAATCCTGTTTGGACTGAGGGGTATGGCAGCGTATGCATATCACGCAATGGTGTTAGGCTATGAAGATGAAGAGGTAAATGCATTTATATATGAAGCACTTATAAGCGTGAGCGAGAATCTCAGTTTTGATAAATTACTTGAAAAAGTGTTAGAGGTAGGCAAGGTTAATTTAAAATGTATGGAATTATTAGACAGAGCCAATACAGAGAGTTATGGAATGCCTGAACCTACAAAAGTTTCATTAAAGATTGAAAAAGGTCCGTTCATTGTAATTACAGGACATGATTTAAAAGATATCAAGTTATTGTTAGAACAGACTAAAGATAAGGGAATAAATATATATACTCATGGAGAAATGCTGCCTGCACACGCATATCCTGAACTTAAGAAATATCCTCATCTTAAAGGAAATTTTGGAACAGCATGGCAGAATCAGCAGAAAGAATTTGACAATATACCGGGTGCAATTCTGTATACAACTAACTGTCTTATGCCTGTAAAGGAAAGCTATGCCGACAGAGTATTTACAACAGAAGTTGTGTCATATCCTGAAATGGTTCATATCGGTGATGAGAAAGATTTTACACCTGTAATTGAGAAAGCACTTGCTCTTGGTGGTTATAGTGAAGATGTCCAGATGACAGGTATAAATGGCGGAACAGAAGTAATGACAGGCTTTGCACATAATACTGTGCTTAGTAATGCAGAGAAAATCATAAGCGAGGTCAAGGCGGGAAATATCAGTCATTTCTTCTTGGTAGGTGGTTGTGATGGTGCGAGAACAGGAAGAAACTATTATACAGAATTCGTTAAACAGTCACCTAAAGACAGCATTATTCTGACTTTAGCCTGTGGTAAATATCGTTTCAACGATTTAGACCTGGGAGATATATCAGGTCTGCCACGAATTATGGATATGGGACAGTGTAACGATGCCTACAGTGCAATTAAAGTAGCTGTAGCATTATCAGAAGCCTTTGAATGTGGTGTAAATGAACTGCCACTTAGTATGGTATTATCGTGGTATGAGCAGAAGGCAGTATGTATCTTACTGACATTGTTATATCTTGGAATAAAAGACATCTATTTAGGGCCAACATTACCTGCATTTATATCTAAAAATGTCTTAGAATTTTTAGTTGAGAATTATGGAATTTCACCAATCAGTACACCTGAAAATGATTTGAAGAAAATTCTAAATAAGTAATTTAGAACTTAAAATCATACAAATTTATTGAATTTTCTTATGTTTTACGCCAGTTTATGTTTTACTTTATCACGATAATATGTTAAAATGCCAATGTGTCGAAAAATGCATTGGCATTTTTAGTATGAAAATAAAGTACATAATAAGTATAAAAATAATGTTAATGCGATTAATAAATTTAGGTTACAGACACCTGATAGTTAGTAATAAGAAAGGAAAAATGTAAAATGAAAAAGAATATTTTAAAGGGTGCAGCACTTTTAATGGCACTTGTAATGGTTATCGGAACTGTAGGCTGTGGCAGCAAGAGCAGTTCTAACGGAAGTTCAAAGAAGAAATTTATTGTTGGATTTGATGCAGCATTTCCACCATATGGATATATGGACGATAATGGAGAATATGTAGGTTTTGACTTAGACCTTGCAGCAGAAGTATGTAAGAGAAGAGGCTGGAAATTAGTAAAACAGCCAGTGGACTGGGATTCTAAAGATATGGAGCTTAATGCAGGTAACATCAGTTGTATATGGAACGGATTTACAATGAGTAGTGACAGAATTGATGATTATGCATGGTCAGACCCATATGTTGATAATAGCCAGGTATTCGTAGTAACAGCTAAATCAGGAATTAAAGAGTTCTCTGATCTTAAGGATAAGACAGTAGCAGTTCAGGCAGCATCTTCAGCACTTGAAGCATTAGAATCAGATGATTGTAAAGATTTAAAAGCATCATTTAAGGCATTAGAAGAGATACCTGATTATAACCAGGCATTTATGAATCTTGAAGCAGGTTCAGTAGATGCAATTGCAATGGATATCGGTGTTGCAAATTACCAGCTCGAGAGCAGAGGCAGTGATAAATATGTAATTTTAGAGCAGCCAATTATATCAGAACAGTATGGTATTGGTTTCGCAAAGAATAATGAGAAATTAAGAGATGAAGTCCAGGAAACATTAGATGAGATGAGAAAAGACGGAAAATTTGCTGAGATAGCAGATAAATGGGGACTTACTGATAATGTTATTCTTGATACAGCAGAATAGAATGAAAGAAATAAAATGAGGTTGACTGACAAATGAGTACCTATGAAATGATTAAACTAATGCAGGATGGAATGATAGAAACTATCAAGATTTTTGCATATACTCTGATATTTACATTACCACTTGGAATGATAGTTGCATTTGGGCGAATGTCTAGATTCTTTATTATAAGAAATATTACAAAACTTTATATTGCTGTAATGCGTGGAACACCATTAATGTTACAACTATTAGTGGTATATTTCGGACCATATTATATATTCCACAGAAGTCTTACTTTAGAGTATAGATTTTATGCGGTAATAATCGGTTTCGTATTGAATTATGCAGCATATTTCGCAGAAATCTATCGCTCAGGCATAGAAGCTATGCCGGTAGGACAGTATGAAGCGGCTAAAGTGTTAGGATATAATAAAGTACAGACATTTTTCAAGATTATACTTCCACAGGTTATTAAGAAGATATTGCCTCCTGTGACAAATGAAGTAATTACCTTGGTAAAAGATACATCACTTGCATTTGCAATTTCCTATGTAGAGATGTTTTCGGTTGCCAAGAAGATAGCAGCAGCACAGACGACCATGATGCCTTTTGTAATTGCAGGTGTATTCTATTTCATATTTAACTTCTTAGTTGCATTCGTTATGGGAAGAATAGAAAAACGTCTGGATTATTACAAGAATTAGGAGGTAGTTATGGCTTTATTAGAGATAAATAATATTAGAAAAAGTTTTGATGATTTAGAAGTCCTTAAAAATATTTCGCTGTCAGTAGATGAGGGCGAGATAGTATCCATAATAGGACCATCAGGCTCAGGAAAGTCAACCTTGTTAAGATGTGCCACAATGCTTGAGAAGATGGACGGTGGTGACCTGATATATTTAGGAGAGCATGCGGCAACTAATAATGAGAAAAATGTTTCTGTATATGCTAAGAAGAAAGATTTACGAAGAATACAGGGATATTTCGGATTAGTATTTCAGAATTTTAATTTATTTCCACATTATACCGTACTTAAAAATCTTATGGATGCACCGATTCATGTCCAGAAGAGAGATAAAGAAGAAGTTCGAAAAGAATGTATGGACTTATTGAAGAGAATGGGACTTGAGGATAAGGCTAAAGCATATCCATGTCAGTTATCAGGCGGACAGCAGCAGAGAGTGTCAATTGCGAGAGCACTTGCAATGAATCCTAAGATATTATTCTTTGATGAACCGACATCAGCACTTGACCCGGAGCTTACAGGTGAGATTCTTAAAGTAATCAAAGAACTGGCAAATGAACATATGACTATGGTAATCGTTACCCATGAGATGAGTTTTGCAAGAGATGTATCGAACAGAGTTATATTTATGGAGAATGGATATATTGTAGAGGACGGAACTCCGGAAGAAGTAATAGTTAATCCAAAGAATCCAAGGACTAAAGAATTCTTAAGTAATTTTAGCGATTAATTATATGAAAATGTATGGAAAGGATGAAAATTATGATTATTGATACGCATGTTCATATATGTAATATGCTTAATTTTGTGATGACTGAAGAAATGGTTATAGAAATGATGGATAAATATCATATAGATTATTGTGTTGTATCGAATATAGATTCGGCTGAGTATAATCATGATTTGACACCAATTCCTATGAATATACAGAAATCGCAGAAAGCATCATTTGAAAGAGCAATTAAGTTCGCAAGAGCAAATCCTGACAGAATAGGAATTATGCCATGTATTAAACCAGCTACAGAGTCGGCAGATGCGACATTTGAGAAAATGCTTGTGGATAATTTAGATATAGTGAAAGGCATAAAGGTTCATCCATATCATTCTAAGACATATTTTGATTCTGAGAAAGTTGAAGCATATATTAAGCTTGCAGATAAATATGATTTGCCAGTTGCATCACATACGGGTGGATGCGAAGAGGCTATGCCAATCCATGTATACAATATGGCGAAGAAATATCCTAATGTCAAATTTATTATGGTACATATGGGACTTGGAACTGATAATAAAGAGGCAGTAGAGCTAATGGCTAAAGCAGATAATCTGTATGCAGATACTACGTGGGTTCCTGTAAGTACGACTATGGAAGTCATAAGAAGATACGGCAGCGAAAGAGTGGTATTTGGAACGGACAGTCCGATTGATGGAATAGATACATATTATTACAACCGGACAGGCGAACCGTCATTGTATAGAGAATATTTTAATGGATTAGAAGAGAAGATAGGTAAAGAGGCCTATGCTGACCTCATGTATAGAAATGCAATGAGAATATTTAAAATACAAATTAAATAAAATAGAAAATTTAAATAAGAAGGAGAAACAATAAAAATGGAAGAGAATAAGAGAATAATGAATTTCAGACCTGAAATCAAAATTTTGGATGCAACGTTAAGAGATGGTGGATTAGTTAATAATTTCTACTTTACAGATGAATTTGTAAGAGATTTATATAAAGCGAATGTAAAAGCCGGTGTTGACTATATGGAATTCGGTTACAAGGCTTCAAAGGAAATATTCGATGTAGATAAATTTGGAAAATGGAAATTCTGTAATGAAGATGATATAAGAGATATCGTTGGTGACAATGTAAGTGATTTAAAGATTTCTATAATGGCAGATGTTGGAAGATGCGATTACAAGAATGACATTGTTAACAGAAGTGATAGTGCTGTTGATATGGTAAGAGTAGCAACATATATTAATACAATGCCAGCAGCAATTGAGATGATAGAAGATGCTAACAGAAAAGGTTACGAAACAACATGTAATATTATGGCTATATCTAATGCAAATGAAACAGATATTGATATCGCACTTGAGATGCTTGGTAAAAGCTGTGTTGACGGAATCTACATCGTAGACAGTTACGGCTCAATTTACCCTGAACAGATGAGAGTAATAGCTGATAAATATGTTGAAGTTGGTGAGAAATACGGCAAAGAGATAGGTATTCATGCACATAACAATCAGCAACTTGCATTTGCTAATACAATTGAGTCAGTATCAAGAGGAGTTAATTTCTTAGATGCTACAATGAGCAGTATGGGAAGAGGTGCAGGAAACTGTGCAATGGAATTATTATTAGGTTTTCTTAAAAATCCTAAATATAATTTATTCCCTGTATTACAGTTCATAGAGAAACATATTGCTAAATTACAGCAGGAGGGTGTTGTATGGGGATATGATATACCATACCTTCTTACAGGACGTTTAAATCAGCATCCATCAGCAGCAATTGATTTTACGAAAGAAAAGAGAAAAGACTATTCAGAGTTCTACCAATGGTTATTAGAAAGAGAATAGTGTAAAGAAAATAACAGGACATATATTATGCGAATTGTGACCTTAGACGAATATTTAACAGTATTTGTACAATGAAAGCGATTAAATACTGTTAAATGTTCTGATAATGGAGTGAGAGCAAAATATATGTCCTGTTATTTTTGTTACTTTGGAGTATCCTATTTATTTGAAGAATTTCTTAATCACATGAAGAATTCCATCATCATCGTTTGAGTAAGTGATGAAGTCAGCAGCCTGCTTAACTACGTCCTGCGCATTTTCCATGGCGACACCGAGCCCGGCAATCTCTATCATAGAAATGTCATTGAAACCGTCACCACAGCATACCATTTCTTCACTCGTAATACCGATGGTGTTAAGCAGTTTGATAAGGGAATGTGCTTTATCGATATTTTGAGGCATTATTTCTAAGAAAAATGGTTCGGAAAAATAGATGCTGAGTAATGATTTATATTTATTCTGTAACTTCTTCTGGACTTCTAAGAGAACCTCATGTTCACCAGTCATAAGACATTTATTAACCGGATAATCAATATATTCTGCGAAATTGTCAACTTTTTTAAGCGGAATATGATTAATTCGTGCCTCTAATTCTATATATTTATCTAATTCACGACCGACAACGACGCAATCATTATCATAACTTATAATGCCTACATTTGATTCAACGGCTGCATTATACAGTTCAGGGATAACCTCGCCGGGAAGAGTTTTCTGGTATATTACTTCATTAGTGCGGCAGTCAATTATCTTCGCACCATTGTATGAGAGAACATAGCCACCGAATTTATCTAGCTGTACTTCCTTAGCTAATGGAAGCACGCCGGGAGTGGGTCTGCCGGAAGCTAATACTACTTTATAGCCTCTTTCCTGAATATCAATAAGGGCATCAAGGGTAGGCTTTGAAATCTCTTTTTTGGAATTAGTTAATGTACCATCTAAATCTAAAACAATAATTTTGTAATTCATAAATTGTCTCCATTCTTGTATAAATAGTTTATATCTTAAATTGCAAAATAATATTTAGGTGGGAATAACCACGCTATATATTTTACAATAGGTATTATCTCTGATACATCCATGAATATCGGACAGAAAATTATGCTTCCTAATACCAACACAGGAATAAGTGCTGCAAATGCAAATGAATTAGGAATTATTTTATATAAAATATAGCAATACAGCGTACAGATTATAGAATATAATAAAATTCTAAAGATTTCAAGCCATATTCCATCAGATAATCCGCTTAAATATATTCCTGACATGCCAAATATCCCGGCTAATAAAGTTAAGGAAAATATTTCGCTCATTTTGCAAAACGGTCTTATTTTATTGTTAAATGCATTAAATATTCCGGTTTTAGAATCTTTATACAGATTGAAAGTTCCGATAAATGCTGCAAACATAATAAATAAAGTTATAATACCTCTTACAGACAGAAGCACGTAAGATGAAAGCAATGAGGAATTATCAATAGTTTCATTGTCAGCATTGATATATTCAAATGAAAACGTATCATTTCCTGCCATATAATAATCATATTCTGGTCTTAAAGTACTTCTTAAAGAATCTGTATCATTAATGGTGAAAATCTTCTGCGAGCTTATGAACTCGGCCAATTCGTTAAAGCCATACTCTGCAAAAACCTCTGAAAATACATATTCATCGGTTATGGCATCAGTAAGTGTACCTGGTGATTTATATACAGTTACAAGGTTATTAGTCTTATTTTCATAGACTTTTTCACTGAAATCTGAGTTAAATACATATCCACATTCATAATCACCGGAAGCGACTCTTGATGTAAGTTCATCAAGACTGCTGCACTTTTCAAAAGTAACACTTTCATAATTATTTTTTAGATTATTGCATATTTTGTTTGTAAGATTATCTTCACTTTCTATATATAGTCCTGTTTTTATTGAGATTTTAGTATCCTCGATATTAGTTTTAAAAACCATACATAAAATTGGAATTAACAGAAGTAATATTATAAATGATGTACGTTTAAGGCATCTTTTGATAAAAAGATAATTACATAGTATAAGTTTCTTCACTAGTCATTACCTCTCTTTCCGAAATGCTTAATTTCTAATAAATGTATCTTAATAAATATAGTCGTTAATAATGTAAAAATGCCAGTAAATATTAGCAATTTAATTATGTGTTCTGTAAAGATTTCACCTGTAAACATTGTTCCAATAATGTTAAGAATATAGGTCGTTGGCATATAATCAGCAATTTTCGATATTGGTTCAGGAAGCAGTATATCTGGAATAAATGCGCCTGAAATAAATGAACATATTATAACTAAGATGAAATGTAGCAGGATTGCACTGTATTTACCGGACATAAGATTACCTGTAAAGCACATAAATGCTGAACAACACAGACATATAAATAAGTTGTTAATTAAGATGTTCTTAAGGCTTAATTGAAAGCCAATATCTATCTTTGAATTTAAGGCATATAGTATAATCATAAATGTTGATGCAAGCACATATAAGACAGTAAAATTACTGATAAGATGTGCCAGGGTTTGTGAAAATGCACCAATTCCATTCTGGTGCAGTTTTAAAGATATAACCTCGTCAGTATCTTTACTCTTAAGAATAAATACGCAGCCAAGAAGTAGCAGGATAAGCATAATTCCTGAAGCAAAATAATAATTAGTCGTGCTTAAATTACCAGTCGCGGTTATTATATGTCTGTCAAAGAATTTGCCCCTATTAAAGGCTTTGCCAAGATAAATCATATTAAGTGACTTATTAGCTTTGTTTTCATATTCTAATACATCATTAGCCTTATAATAGTCGTGAAGGGTATAAACGCCTGCCTGGGCAGTCTGAAGTGTATACTGTGCAGCTTTTGTAAGCTCAGTTATAATCATAGTATAAATAGATTTTGTAGACGAATAACGTATGGATATAGGGTAGTTTTCGCCATTCATAAGGCTGTTCATAAAATCTTTAGGTATTATTACTGCAGCTATAGCATCTTCATTTTGAACCATTTTAATAGCGGTATCATAATCAGATTCAATTATATTACAAACAGAATTAATACTTTTAGAACTTCTGAGAGCAGAGACTATAAGTCCTGTCATTTCTGAATCGTCTTGTGACGTAAATACAATGGTTCTTTTTTCTTTTATAGAGACATCTGAATATAGTAATTTAGAAGCACAAAAAACAATTGCCCCTACCACGAGTGACAGGGCAATTGTTCCTATTAGTATCTGGGGAATTAATTTAAATTTTCTTTTTAATTCAAGTTTTAAATAAATTAACTTATTCATATTTTCACCAGCTTCAAATTTAATCCTCAATAGTTTTAGTGAAGAAATTACTAATACTGCCTATAAGGTTATATTTCTCTGAATCAGACAGTGAATTGATATCTACAGTTGAACCGGATGGCTTAGTAATCTTTGGCTTACCAGTATCAAGAGATAAATTGCCATTAAGTGTTATCAGCTTATTATATCCTTGTGCAACCTGAAAGCTTGTCATGTCAAAATCAAAAGATTTTCCTTTTTTGATATTGTTAAATTTACCCTGTAACACAATAATTGTATCAGTATTAAGTGTTGCTTCAACATTGTAGTCGTTAGAATCTGCGTTAAAATCTTCAGCTACATTTAATTCTAATAAGGAGTCATAGCCAGATAGGACTGAAATATCATGGCTTAAATAAGTAGTATTATCTTCGACTTCTTTAGTTCTGTCATATATTATTGAAAAATTATTATCTGAATCCGTAATCGTTAATGTAAATATCATACTATCGGCAGGATTGATTTCGTCATATGATTCGATTGAGAAATCAATATTGAATTCCTCACCAGATATTTCGATGGAATTGTTAGAATTAAAATTAGTTAACTGACCTTTCTTGTTCTTCCATACTGTAAATGCAATATCGCCCGAATATGCTTTTGCAGAATTATGTGCAACGTATTCAGCTTGTTTTTTGAGGTCACTTATTTCATCTTTGTCATATAATGATTCAATACTTGCGAATAACTCTTTGTTATCAAATGTTACAGTAATTAGTTTAGAAATAAACAGCTTCACACTATCTTCGCTGATTGTGTAGGTAGTACCTTTATTACCATATGAATCAGCATCAGTATCATTACTTGATATTCCTGAAAGGATAGTCTTGAAATCATCAGGATATGTTTCTTTAATCGCATATACATAGAGACTTATTATATCAGTATTATTGAATGAATCAAATGCATTTTTAAATAATTTATCGCTATATGTATACACTGACTCATTAAAAGTAGGTATCTTAAACATTATCTTCTTATCATTGAAAAAGGATAAGAGAGAATATAATTTCATTCCTCTATAAGAAATGTCTGCATCAAGTGATGCTTGCTTTGAAGCTGTATTATGATTAAATGTAGCATTTAAAGTTGCACCACTAATATCTGTATCGGCATATATGTTATCAACAGTAATTGTTGAGCTGAGACTTCCACATTTATTGTAGTTTGCAATAAGTTCTGAACTTCCAATAGCTGAATCAACAGGTGATGTAAAGTCGAACAATCCTTCAAATAAAGATGGCTTATTGGCAAGGGAATCTTTCTTAGAAGATTTACCGTTGTTAAGGATATATGCGATACCACCAACTACGACAGCAAGAATAAGACAGGCTATAACCACAGGGAATATTGGCTTACGTGTCTTAGCAGGCTTAGGTGCAATATTTCTTCGCTCATTAATGTTATTGTCAATTTTGTTACTAACATTATCATTAGTGTCGTTGTTACTATTATCTTCGATAGAAGCATCGGTTTTTGAATCAGTTACTTTATCTTCAACAGGAGCTTCAGATTTTACATCTGTTGAATTATCTTCGACTTTATCAATTTGTGCATTAGTTTTATTATTACTATTATCTTCAATAGAAGTTTCAACTTTTATATCAGTTGTCTTATCTTCAGATTTTACATTAGTTGTGTTGTCTTCAGCTTCCTCAGAAACATTTGTAAAGAAAAGATTACTGATTGCTGCGTCAGTTGCGACATTTTGATTAGAGTCATTATTAATATTTACAGGCTCTTTTTTATTATTTCTCATTGTATTCTCCATTCCACAGGTGTATATGTCGGAAAATCTGCAAACTGAATATCAGATTCAATATGCGGTAAAAGTTAAATGTGACACCTGTGACGCATTTAACTGAATATGAATTAAAGTAATTTAACAAGTTCATCATCTGTAAGGTTCGTGGAAATCTCTGATAAACAGCCATCTTTAAGTAAGAATAATCGGTTGCATACAGACAGCTCATTCTGGTCGTGCGATACGACAATTATAGAATCATTTAATTTAGAAGTATAATACTTCATATAATTTCTGATGTCGTGTTTGGCAGCGATGTCAAGTGCAGCACTTGGCTCGTCCAGGATTAAAAGAGATGGATTATTAAGTAATGCGATTCCAATACTTAGACGTTTCTTCATTCCACCAGACATTTTCATAACTTTTTTTTCTGCAAACTCATTTATGCCGAGTTCTTTTAATATACCTGATTCTAATTGCTTTACCAAATCTTTTTTCTTACCGTTGTACCAGAGACTTAGATTGTCTATTGCACTAAGTTCTGAAATCAATGGGTTCTCCTGTGGAACATAGCTGATATTATCTCTGGCTTTCTTAGATGAGCCAAGAATATTATTGCCATCTAGAAGAATTTCACCACTATCGGGTTTGCTAAGTCCACTTATTATAGAAAGTAAAGTTGTCTTACCCGTTCCATTTGCACCTACGATGCCGATACAATCCCCGGGTTTAACAGAAAATGATACATTATTAAGAACCTTGTGTCTGCCGTAGCTTTTACTAATTCCTTTTATTTCTATCATATAGACCTCACTTAGTTCTCACTTATATAAAGTTTATGTGAGCCTTTCTAAAATGTAATTCGTAGAAAATATAACATAATAGGGGAATTTATGCAATAATAATGGTGTCAAAATAAAAATCTTCTAAAAAGTGCTTGACATATTATTCAGAGGGTGTATAATACACAACATAAACGGCGAAGGCGTCTGAGATTAATTTCTTAGACGTCTTTTTTTGTTTCGCGAACTAGCCTGGTGCATCGCAAGATGCAAAATATTTGAAAAGAGAAAAGAAATGTGAATGGAGGTAGTGTTTATGGAATTTAGTGCTGTTAACACGATATGGGTACTTCTTGGTGCCGCTTTAGTATTCTTTATGCAAGCTGGTTTTGCGATGGTTGAGACTGGATTTACCAGAGCAAAGAACGCCGGTAATATTATAATGAAAAACCTGATGGACTTCTGTATTGGTACTCCGGTATTCTGGTTAGTTGGTTTTGGATTGATGTTTGGTAAAGGAAATGGTTTCGTAGGTTCTATTAAAGGTATTGCAACCGCATCTAATTACGGAACAGGAATGTTACCTGATGGAGTTCCATTTTATGCATACTTAATCTTCCAGACAGTGTTCTGTGCAACAGCAGCAACAATTGTTTCGGGAGCAATGGCAGAGAGAACAAAATTTATTTCTTATTGCGTATATAGTTTTATTATTAGTTTAGTTATCTATCCTATTGAAGCACACTGGATATGGGGCGGTGGCTGGTTAGCTACCAGAGGCTTCCACGACTTTGCTGGTTCAACAGCAGTACATATGTGTGGCGGTGCAGCAGCTCTTATCGGTGCCTGGATATTAGGACCTCGTATTGGTAAATATGGTAAAGACGGAAAGCCAAAAGCTATTCCGGGACACAGTTTAACACTTGGTGCACTCGGTGTATTTATCCTTTGGTTCTGCTGGTTCGGTTTCAATGGTTGTTCAACAGTTTCGATGGAAGGCGATTCAATTGCATTAGCAGGAAAGATTTTCGTAACAACTAACCTTGCAGCAGCAGTTGCAACATGTACAGTAATGATTATTACATGGATAAGATATAAGAAACCTGATGTTTCAATGACACTTAATGGTTCGCTTGCAGGACTTGTAGCTATTACAGCAGGCTGTGATACAGTTTCACCAATAAGTGCAGCAATCATTGGTATAATTTCAGGCTTCGTAGTAGTATTTGGTATTGAATTTGTAGATAAAGTATTAAAAGTAGATGATCCTGTTGGTGCAGTTGGTGTACATTTCTTAAATGGTTTAGCAGGTACAATCTGTGTAGGACTTTTCTCAGATGGTGCTACAACAGCAATTGATGGTGAATCTGTAAAAGGTTTATTCACAGGCGGTGGTGCCAAATTACTTGGTGTTCAGGCACTTGGTGTTGTGTCAGTATGTGCCTGGGTATTCATAACAATGGGACTTGTATTCTTAGCAATTAAACATACAATTGGTTTACGTGCTTCAAGAGAAGAAGAAATTCTTGGTCTTGATATTACAGAACATAATCTTGAATCATCATATGCAGACTTTATGCCGGCATCAGTTCCTACTATATTAGGTTCATCTTCTAAGAAAGATAAAGAAGAAACAAAAGTTCCAGTATCAGAAGCAGTTCCGGTACAGTTAGTATCAGATGATAAACCAGTTGCAAGTGATGTTAAACTTTCTAAGGTTGATATTATTTGTAAACAGAGTAAATTTGAAGAATTAAAAGATGCATTAAATGCAATTGGCGTAATGGGAATTACCGTAACACAGGTACTTGGCTGTGGCGCACAGAAAGGTAATGTTAAATACTATCGTGGTGTTGAATTAGATATGGTATTACTTCCAAAAGTTAAAGTAGAAGTAGTAGTAAGTAAAGTTCCAGTATTGGATGTAGTAAATGCAGCTAAGAAAGCACTTTATACAGGCAACATCGGAGATGGTAAGATATTTGTATACGATGTAGAAAATGTAATTAAAGTAAGAACAGGTGAGCAGGGCTTCGATGCACTTCAGGGTGATGACGATTTATTAGCTTAATCGCTTGCGAAAACACATTACATTTTTAACATAAATAAAACACACAAAACACGAAAAACACGAAAAACACAAAGAAAAACCGGATAGCTGAAAAGTTATCCGGTTTTTCTTTTGACTAATGTCATATTAGATAGATATAAAGCATCTGCCTTCATCAGTTTTCTTTCATAAGATACCCTTTATTCTTAAGCTCCTCCACGATAATATTCAGAACTTCTTCATTTTCAGCAGAGATTGTATGATAGTGGTAGTTAGAGGTTATGTTTTTAAGCGGTGTAGATTTACCACTTTTTATATTTTCGATAAACTCTTTTACATTACGTCTTGAGCGGATGTTTAAATCAGCACTTATTTTACCGTAGACTTTATGATGTACGAATACATCGATAACAGCACCGCCAAGGTCTACAATGGTATTTAATTCATCCTCGGTCTGTTCATCAGTATGATTAACTTTAACGACGATTGTAGCACCAGACGGAGAATTAAGAAAATAGCCTCTGTTTGTAGAAATGATGTCATAGCCTTCGGCACGTAGAAGTGCAATATCAGATACTATGATCTGGCGGCTTACATCAAGTGATTTAGAAAGTGAACCACCGGAAACAGGTGATTTATCGCTTATCATTTTAATTATGGAATCTCTTCGCTCTTTTCCGGTCATAATTTATAGTGTCCTTTCTTAAATGCTATGAAGATTTTTAAGAGATACATCAAGTATAGGCGCTGAATGAGTGAGAGCACCTGAAGAAATGTAGTCAACCCCTATATCGGATAAAGCATTGATTTTCTGAAGGGTAACATTTCCTGAACATTCAGTTTTAGCACGTCCATCAATTATTCTGACAGCTTCTTTCATATCATCATGAGACATATTATCAAGCATAATAATATCTGCACCGGCATTAACAGCTTCTCTTACCATGTCAAGATTTTCAACCTCGACTTCGATTTTGCGGACAAATGAAGCATATGATTTAGCCATTTCAATAGCTCTTGTAATACTTCCGGCAGCACCGATATGATTATCTTTAAGAAGTATTCCGTCAGATAAGTTGAATCTGTGGTTTGAACCGCCACCGACCTTAACGGCATATTTCTCGAAGATACGCATATTAGGAGTTGTTTTACGGGTATCTAGAAGAGTTATGCCACTTCCCTTTAATAATTCAACGATTTTATTAGTATAAGTAGCGATACCGCTCATTCTCTGAAGATAGTTAAGAGCAGTACGTTCGCCTGATAATAGAACACGAATATCCCCGGTTACCTTTGCAAGGTGCATACCATTAGTAACTGTATCGCCGTCTTTACAGAACAATTCGACTTTGACAGTATCATCTAATAATTCAAATGCACGTTTAAATACATTAAGTCCGGCAATAATACCGTCCTGCTTACATATAAGGTCTACAGTTCCTAACTGAAATTCAGGCATAACTGCATTAGTTGTAATATCTTCACTTGTAATATCTTCTTTGAGCGCCATCATAATAAGCTCATCGGCATTGATTTTCATTGTAATATTGTTCATTTTCTTCTACTTAATTCCTTTCTGCATTTTTCTGCATATGAAGTGCAGCACGCTTTGCGAAAACCATACTCTCTAACAGAGAGTTACTTGCAAGCCGGTTCTTGCCATGGACACCATTGCAGGCTGTCTCGCCGACTGCATACAGGTTATCCATTGAAGTGTGGCTATTAGAATCAACCTTGATTCCACCCATAAAATAGTGTTGTGCGGGAACGACAGGTATAGGTTCTTTAGTTACATCATATCCATTTTCTAAACAATGATGATAGATATGAGGAAAATGCTTTAATATAGTCTCTTCTGGAATAGGAGCCATTGAAAGCATAACATAATCAGTTCCGTCTTTCTCCATCTGCTCACGAATCTTCTGTGTAAGAATATCTCTTGGAAGAAGTTCGTTTACAAAGCGTTCCCCATTTTTATCAAGCAGAATTGCACCCTCTCCACGAACTGATTCTGATATGAGAAACCTTCTTCCAGGCTTGTCAGAATACAAGGTGGTTGGGTGAATCTGCACATAATCTAAATGCTCTAATTCAATATTATATTTCTTAGACAGTTCAAGTGCATCTCCAGTCAAATGTGGAAAATTTGTTGAATGTTTATATAATCCTCCAATGCCACCTGAAGCTAATATGGTATCTTTAGCAAGAATTTCTAATATTTTATTATCAGATGTCTTAGCAACGATACCAAGACATTTATTGCCATATGTGACTAAATCAGTCATTGTCACGTATTCAAGCATTTTGACATTAGATTTCTTCCTGACTGCGGCCAAAAGTTTAGAGGTTATTTCTTCGCCGGTTATATCTTCATGGAAGAGGATACGTGGCTTAGAATGACCGCCTTCTTTAGTATACACCATTTCACCTGATTTTGTCTGAAAATTCACATCATAATTAATTAAATCATTAATAAGCTCTCTTGATGAACGAATCATAATATCCACGCTTTCAGGATTGTTTTCATAATGTCCTGCTTTCATCGTATCTTCATAATAACTGTCATAATCATCATCATCAGTAAGGACACATATGCCGCCCTGTGCCAGGAACGAATCACTATGGTCAAAAGCTTCTTTAGAAATCATAATGATATCTGAATCATCAGGAAGATTAAGTGCAGTATATAGACCTGATACGCCACAGCCGACTATTACATAATCTGTTTTAATAGTATTTTTAGAAGAGAGAGATAACATTTTCTCAAGTGGCTTGTTTGCAAGATTACTGAATTCTTCATCAAGGATTACCTGGTTAGATTTATTCTTTAATACATTGATAACTTTTTCAGGAGTAATTAATTTCATTCCAGGACATTCCTGTCTATCAGAGACCGGATAGAAAGTTTTATCAGAATTATCAGCCTGCAATTTATGAAATACACCGGTTTCTGTTGCAATTATGAATGATTTAGATGAACTTGTTTTGGCATATTTAATTATCTCAGAGGTACTTCCTATATAATCTGCATTTTCAAGGATTTCCTCAGTACATTCAGGGTGAGCAAGCACTAAGGCTTCAGGGTGGGCCTGTTTAGCTACACGTAAATCATTAATAGTTAAGTCTTTATGTATTGGACAGAAACCGTCATTGAATATGAAATGTTTATCAGGAAGCTGTTTAGCAATATATCTTCCGAGATTTTCATCAGGAATAAAATAGATATTCTTATTAGGAAGATTCTCTACGACCTTTTTAGCATTGGCAGAAGTAACACACACATCTGACAATGATTTTAATTCGGCAGTTGAATTGATATAACAGACAACCGCAACATCATCATAGGTATCCCTGACAATTTTAATCTTATCTGCATCACACATATGAGCCATCGGACAGTCTGCATTAGTGTCGGGTAATAATACGGTTTTGTCCTTGTTAAGTAACTTAGCACTTTCGCCCATAAATTCAACACCACACATAACGATTACATCGGCATCTGTCTGTGTGGCAATTTTACTCAGATAGAATGAATCACCTACATAATCAGCAATATCCTGGATATCGCCTGACACATAGTAGTGAGCTAGAATTACGGCATTGTTTTCTTTCTTTAATTTATTAATTTGTTCCTTGATTGAGTCTTTCACTTTGGTCTCCATTCTGAAGCGTTAAAAGGGGATAAATATAAGGCTTATTTAACTGCCTGCGACGCTTCGGCGCAGAATAATATTTAAAAGCATAATATTTGAAAAAACTGTGCAACATATGAGTACACAAATGTGTATCAAACTTTAAATGTTACAAAGTGAACATATATTAACATATATATTTACAATTGACAAGACAGATGTTAATATATGTGTAAATGTTAAAACAAGCCATTTGTTATGTAATGTCATAACTAAGAAAAATATGTTGTAATTTGTATGATTTACACAACAATTCATTGACTTATGATAATAAATTTATTAATATATACATATAAATTGCGTGAAAATAATAAGAGAATATTTGAAATGAATAGAGAAGATTAACCGTAAATGAAAAGCAGAACCTAATTTACAGAAAAGGACGGTGGAGTCAATGACAAAAGAAGGATTAGAGTATTTATCTAATTTTATAGAAAATGTTATAAATGATAATTGTATTGTAAGAATTGTGAAACAGAACTATGCTTTGAAACCTACAAAAGAAGATTTTATTAAACTTCCGGTAAGCGACGATACGAAGAAGGTCTACTGTGATTATCTTAGCAGAAGAATGTTAAAGGCATATGAGCCATTTATGGATATAATAAGAGATTGTATTTTTGAATTAAATCTTGATATAGATAAAGTATTTGCAGATGCAAACATATATAGTCTTAACAGAAGTATATTTAAGAGCTATATAACTACAGGCAAGGCAAGAAGTCAGGAGAATCTTATACTTGCAGAGAAAGAATATGACCGTAAGAAATTTGTAGAGGGAATTGTTGATTTGCTGCTAATGCTCTCAGAGAAGAAGCCTATATTCATAATGCTTAATGAGGCTAACCAGATGAGTGAATCTGTTCTGTTTGTATTAGAAGAATTAATATCAAGAACGAGCAGTACATTACATATATTAGTGTTTGTTAATGAAATGGGTAATGTAAAAGGTTTCCTTAATGATTCATATAATGAATTTATTAAGAAATGTGACTTAAAAGGTATAGTATCAGACTGGCCTTTTCAAGATTATTACGAGACAGAAGAGCCAGAGTATACATATGTATTTGATACTTCTTCTGATGAATTAGAGGATATCTGTACAATGTTTTACACATATGCATTCGGACAGGCTAATTACTATCTTTCAATGATTTATCAGAAAGTAGAATTAGATAAAGCAGATGTAACGATACAATTCAGAATAAATATGTTAACCCTTTATATTATGGTAAGTATTTACAGAGAGAATTATTCATATGCACTTGTATTGTGTGAAAGATTAAACAGGATTAATGCGTTTGAACTTGAAGATGAAAAAAACTATCTGTACTATTATTTTCAGACGATGGCCAATATGTATATCGGAAATGAAGATGATGCTAGAAAGAATGCTATTCTGTGTGAGAAGATGGCAGATAAAATCGGGCGAGAATATGAACATTTTCAGAGTATGCTTATAAAAAATATGTCAGAGCTTTCAGGCTGGAAAGATATATGGATATGTGATAAGCATGTAGAGGTTCCGGACGAGCTTATTTCATTATGTTATAAGTATAATTATCTTAATCATTTAGCACATATTTATGTATATTGTTTTGATAATGATTACAGATTATATACAGTTGTAGAGGGTATTGAAGAGAGAACACCTAATGTTACAAAGGGTATATTATTAGCTAAGAAGCTTAATAATGAGAAATTCCTAGTGGAAGCATATCGTAAGAATATTATGGTAGCATCATGTAACGGATTATTCCAGACAGCAGGATATTTCTACAGTAAATCAATAGAAATCGTTAAGAGAGAAAATAATAAATTTGAAGAGGCCAATATCTATAACGGACTTGGTTTCATCTGTTGTACTACTGATAAATATATTGAAGCAAACCGTTATTATAACAGGGCATTAAAGATATTCTATGATGAGAAAAACACCGACTATATTATAGAGACACTATATAATATGGGAATAAATGCGATTCTGGCAGGAGACTATACACATGCGACAGAATATCTTATGACGGTAAGCAATATGCTTAAGCAGCTTAAGAAGAACACTTTAAGAGTGTGTAATATTTCTAAAATCTTCGGCTTACTTGCATTATCATTATTTAAGCAGGGTAATTATTATATGTCACAGATATATATTAATAAATCAGAAAACTTCCTTAAGGGCATCTTAGATTACAGGGAAGATGAATTCTATAATTATCTGTGGGATGATGATATGTTCTTGTTCTTCTATGTATCAGCGCTTATAGATACAAGAAGTGGAAGATATGAAGAAGCATTAAGCAATTATGATAAAGCAGAAGTATATATGAGCAGAGGAATTGGTAATAAATTCTTCTCTTATGTACACTTTGCAGTAGATAAATCAAGACTTCTATGTACATTAGGCAGATATGAAGAGAGCAGGAATCTTCTGACAGAGGCAAGGGCATACTTTAACAGTAAGGGCAATTTTTTACGTGTTAAGATGTTTGATGACCTTATCTGTACTGATAAATGGGAATATCCTAGTGTTATTTTGTCGATGACAGAAGTAAGTATTGATAACATTATGAAACTTGTAAGAACAGAAAGCATCGAGCATGAAGCACAGGTAAGAAGTGCTCAGATTAAATTCTTTGGAACTTTCCAGGAACTTGTTAATCATACATATACTTCGGTTGAAAACGAGATTAATACACTTATAACGAACTTTAAGAATAATTTCAATCTGGATAATATGTTATTCGTAAGTTATGAAAATGAGTGTCCGGAGATAAGATACAGTGATTTAGAATATGAATTGTCTGAAATGGAGATGGATATATTAGTGGATCATTTCAAACATAATGCAGAAGGATTTGCACTTTCTAAATTCAGTAATAACTATCATAGTTTTGACCGGATTATGAAGATATTCGACAGAAGCAAGGTATTTTCAATTATTGCAGCACCTATTTATAAATATGATAAGCTGCACAGCTTCTTTATTACATTTGTAAAGATACCTGAGAGCTGGAATTCAGTAATGAACAGAGAGGTCTTAGACGAAAATGACCTGGACATGTATATGATTGTTTTCAGACAGATACTTGATGCGATAGAAAAATACAGACTTAATGAAAGACTTATTAAACAGGCTATAACAGATGAACTTACAGGATTATTAAACCGTAAGGGATATTATGAAGTGATAGAGAAGATACTAAAAGAGCATTGCGACAGAAATGAGAAGTTAAATTGTGCATTTATGTATATTGATTTAGACCATTTCAAATATTATAACGACACATTCGGTCATCATGTAGGTGATGCGATACTTAAACGTTTCGCAGATATATTTACAGAGGCATGTGGTGATAAAGGATATGTAGTAAGGTTTGGCGGCGATGAATTCGTTATGCTTCTTACTACAACAGATATCAATGAGATTAATAAAATTTCTTCAAGAATATACGAACTGATAGAGAAAGAAGATGGTTTTATAGAACTCATTAAGAAATATGTTAAGAGTGATGTAAATATTCCTGACAATTTCAGGGCTACATGCTCAATCGGACTTGATTTGGGGCTTGAGATGACTAAGTCAAGTGAGATATCAGAGATGCAGAAACATGCAGATGCAGCATTATATTATGTAAAGAAGAATGGGCGTGGAGAAATGGTACAATATAATAAAGATATGTAAATTTGAAATATGATTGGAGAAAAGAAAATGACAGGTTATGAGGCAGTTAAGAAAGTAATAAATGAAGTTAAGAAGGTTATAGTGGGCAAAGATGAGGTTATATTTCAGGTAATGACAGCTATGATAGCCGATGGGCATATATTAATAGATGACATACCGGGTGTAGGAAAGACTTCACTTGCATTGTCATTTTCAAAAGCAATGGCACTTGATTATAACAGAGTCCAGTTTACACCAGATGTATTACCATCTGATGTAACTGGATTTACAATGCTTAATAAGAAGACTAATGAATTCGAATTCAAGCAAGGTGCCATAATGTGTAATCTCTTTTTGGCAGATGAGATTAACAGAACTTCATCAAAAACACAGTCAGCATTATTAGAGGCTATGGAAGAGGGCAACGTTACAGTAGATTCCGTAACATATAAGCTGCCCTCTCCTTTTAATGTAATAGCAACACAGAATCCTGTAGGTTCAATAGGTACACATATGCTGCCTGAATCGCAGTTAGACAGATTTATGTTCTGCGTATCAATGGGATATCCGACTGTCAGTGATGAAGCTATTATGCTTAAAGAAAAATTCTGTAAAAATCCATTAGATGAAGTAAGGCCTGTAATTGATTCTAAAGGTTTAGACATAATTAAGAAAGAAGTAAGAAAAGTCTATATTAGTGATGAAATATATGAATATATTGCTAAAATTGCAGATATTTCACGTAATAAATCAGAGATAGAGTTAGGAATAAGTCCAAGAGGAAGCGTAGCCATAATGAAAGCTTCGCAGGCGAATGCATACGCAAGAGGAAGAGACTATGTGATTCCTGAGGATGTCAATGAAGTATTATATCCATGTACAAGACACAGAATAATTCTCAATGCCAGAGCGAAAACAGGTGGTTTAAGTGTGGATAAAGTAATTAGTAATATAAGCAGGGAGGCAGCCACGAAGTGATGCGTGCAAACAGAAAAATCCATAAGGCTAAAAATATTATTGTGTCTGTTGCATTAATAATAATATTGATAGTTTTAATGATATTGTTTAGTGAGTATAGTTCAACACTTCCATTAAGAATAATTATTAGTGTTTCAATTATTGAATATATTCTTTTCCGGATATTGTCGTGCAAAGTGGATATAAAACTTAAGCCAGACAAACCATATATAGTAAGAGAAGAGAAAGTGTCAGTATCAGTGGTTATTAATAAGAGAAGTATTTATCCCTATAAGAAAGTTGAATTTAATTTAAAGTACAAAAGCAAATATGGTCAGGGAGAACGCAGCAAGAGAATAGTGTTGGAATTGAATGACAATAGAATCGAGAGTAAGAAAGTAGTTACTGAGAGTCTTCCGTGTGGATATACTGCATTTACAATTGAAAATGCTTATATATACGATATATTAGGTTTTGGTTCACTAAGTATTAATAATATATCCGAAAATGTAAATGTAATGGTAATGCCGACACCGAAACCGATAGATATAGAATTACCGAAGATGCCGTTTGTTAGTGGTGACGAATCAGAGATATTTCATGAGGACAGAGGAAGAGACAGCAGTGAAACGTTTGAGATACGTGAATTTCACGATGGTGATTCAATGAACAAAATACATTGGAAACTGAGTTCTAAAACCGACGAATTAATGATAAGAGATTCGATAGCAGCAATAGAGACGAATATATATGTATATTTCGACTTATCTAAGAGGATAAATATTGACGAAGGATTAGAAAAGTCGATTTCAATAGCCTATGAAATGAGAAATCTCGGATATGCATTTTATATAATGTGGTTTGATAAAGATGCGTGGACATTAAGACGAAGTCTGGTATCTGAATATGAACATATAGAAAATGCTGTATCGGAGGTTATGAAATATGATATGTATGAAGTAGATGAAAATGTAGAAAAGATATTGGAGAGATTTATGAATGAGAATCATGAAGTCTACAATATGTTTATATTATCATAAGGAAACTAATAGTGTGAAAAATGAGGATTGATATGGAAAATAAATTTAAAATTCCAGATTTTATCGGAAAGAGTCTGATTATCTCATTGGGTATAATTGCTACAGCAGGCGGCTTTATTGATATGTTTAATATTCCGGCATCAAAGGTGGCAGTAAGTTTATTTACAATCTGTATAACGTTTTTACTTATGACTACATCAAGGGCAAGGCATAAGCACCTTGCGATGACAGGGATATTTGTAACGGTGATATTGCTTATACTCATCAATTGGAATGGAATAAAGTGTGGAATATATTATATAGCTAACAGAATAATAGATGCATATAACTATTATGCGGGAATTACAGAATCGGATATGTTCATTATAGATTTTGGCAAACCGATATTCTTTAGTTCGACGAAGCAGAGTGTTACATTTACTTTGTGTATGATAATAATAGAATATGCATATATACTTGTGACAGCTTCGATATATAAAGTGTTTTCGTCAATACACATTCTGCTGTCTGCAGGTATTACATTTGCCGGTCTGTTACTTGGCTTATTTCCGGGAACAATATGGACAATTCTTTTGATACTTTATTATGTATTATGTGTGATGTATGGGAGAAACAGGCACATTTACATAAGAAGAATGATATTTATGACGGGAGTTATAGCTGTAGTAACTTTATTTACATTAATTATAGCGAGACCAAAGAATTATAATGAGAACAAATATTTGAAATATCGTGATGTGTTGGAAAATATTGCTCAAAAATTTAAACTAGATATTTCTTCTGGTACTGAACGGGCATCATCAGATGGAAAAAGCAGTATGGCATATGGTGGGATTAACGGTGGCAGACTTGGTAATGTAGATGAAGTAAAGAATACCGGCTTAGAAATGCTTAGAGTAAATATGACACAGACAGATAATAATATTTATCTTAAGGGCTTTGTCGGGAATGAATATGATAGAAATAAATGGACTGAAATAAACACAGATAATCTCAGGGAACTGGTCAAGACTATTGAAATTATGGGTGGAAGGTCGAATTCTTTAGTTACAGACTATGATTATATAGAGAAGTTCTATGATGGGAAAATTGCTGATAAATTTGAAATCAGATATATTAAGGATCAGAGAAAGTACAGATATATGCCATACTATGTTAACCAGTATTATTCAGATAATGAAAAAGAGATGCGCTTAAGTACGGATTACTCGATAGGTAATGAAGTATTTAATGTATATGATATTTCTTTAGATGAAGCAATTAATATGATAAAAGATGATGAAATGAGTCTTGAAGAATTTGAAGAATTTACAAATATAAGTTGTAGCATAAGTAATGAAGTCGCAGAAGTTCTTTCAAAAGAGATGCTTGATTCACCAGTCTATGACGGAACAGCTGTAAGTCTTATAGATTGCATAAAATATGTACAGAAATATTTGTCTGTAAATGCTATATATACATTAAGTCCCGGAGCCTTAGATAAAGGTGATGATTTTATAGTTGATTTCCTGACAGTTAAGAAAGCAGGATATTGTACTTCATTTGCATCGGCGGGTGTAATGATGTTCAGATATATGGGAATTCCTGCAAGATATGTTGAGGGATACGTTATAACAAGCAGCGACCAGAATGAATCAGATAATGGCGAGGTAAAGGCAATTGTCAAAGATGAGTCGGCACATGCATGGCCTGAAATCTACATTACAGGTCTTGGATTTGTTCCGGTAGAAGTGACTCCCGGATATTTTCGCCTGTCAGATAATGTTGATAATGTGGCAGAACCAACAACATCGCCAGAGAGCATATCGGATGAGATCTCTTCAGAAGCCGCAGAGAAGAGTACAACAAATAAAGAAAATGTCAGTAAAGAAACAACTATTAAAAATGGCAAAATAGAAACGGATAAAAAGACAGATAAGAAGAATGATAAAAATATAATTATTATATTTGCATTATTGGCAGCAGTAGTCATAGTATTAATTGTTTCTGTTAAACTATATAATATATTACAGCATAAGAGAGATGTTAAAGAATCTGATTATAATACAGACGATTTAAGACATAATATAGATGTACTGACTGTGATTTTTGAAAAGCTCCTTACTAAAGCAGGAATAGATTATTCCATAAACCGAAGCACAAGTGATATATGTAACGATATCAACGAATTAATCGGTAGACTTAAGAAAGCTGATATGGATAAGGATAGTAAATATACTAAATCAGGTGGAATTATTCCTGACACATCAGATACAGAAGAGGTTATATGCATTATATACAGGGCTAAATATGCTGATAAAAATGCCGGTTTTACAGAGAAAGATACAGATAAACTTCGTCAGTATGTTGAAGAATTTAAAAATAGTTTGCAATACTTTAAAAATAAGGTATAATATAGGAAAAATGTAGATGAACATTTTTCAAATGATAATTTTAATTTACGGAGGTAATAAAATATGTTAGTTTCAGCAAAAGAGATGCTTGAAAAAGCAAAAGCAGGACATTATGCTGTAGGTCAGTTCAACATTAACAACCTTGAGTGGACAAAGGCAATCTTATTAACAGCACAGGAATTAAACTCACCAGTTATCTTAGGTGTTTCTGAAGGTGCAGGAAAATATATGACAGGTTACAAAACTGTTGTAGGTATGGTTAATGGTATGATGGAAGAATTAAACATCACAGTTCCTGTAGCATTACACTTAGACCATGGTAGCTACGAAGGATGTTTAAAGTGTGTTGAAGCAGGTTTCTCTTCAATTATGTTTGATGGTTCACATTATCCAATCGATGAGAACGTTGCTAAGACAACAGAATTAGTTAAGATAGCTAAAGAAAAAGGAATGTCTCTTGAAGCAGAAGTTGGTGCTATCGGTGGAGAAGAAGACGGTGTAATCGGCAGAGGAGAATGTGCAGATCCTAACGAGTGTAAAGCAGTTGCAGATCTTGGTGTAACAATGCTTGCAGCAGGTATCGGTAACATACATGGCAAATATCCAGATAACTGGGAAGGATTAAGTTTCGAAACACTTGATGCTATTCAGAAACTTACAGGTGATATGCCATTAGTTCTTCATGGTGGTACAGGTATCCCAGACGATATGATTAAGAAAGCAATCTCATTAGGTGTAGCTAAGATTAATGTTAACACAGAATGCCAGTTATCATTTGCAGCAGCAACACGTAAATATATCGAAGAGGGTAAAGACCTTCAGGGTAAAGGATATGACCCACGTAAATTATTAGCTCCTGGATTTGAAGCAATCAAAGCTACAGTTAAGGAAAAAATGGAATTATTTGGTTCAGTTGGTAAAGCTAACTAATAATTATCGAATTGCAATATAGAGAGATATTGGTTAAAATAGGTGATAGATACTCAGGTATTTATTACCTATTTTTTCAATTTAATACAATAATCATCAGAGTAGATTACCTAGAACAGGAGAAGCTTATGAAAGAGAGAATAACAAAATATTTAAAGTATATGGACGACCTTTTAGAACGAATAGAATCAGGAGAAGAGATGGACTTACAGAAGATATTGAAGAATCATATGGTGCAGATAGGCTTCTTTATGCACGAAAGACTTGTTCATCTAATCGTAACTGTTTTATTTGCAATTGGTACTTTTATGACGATATTTACATATCTGATAGTGAATAACATAGGTCTGCTTCTGCTTGCACTTTTGCTTATTGTCTTACTTATACCTTATATAAAACATTATTATCTGTTAGAGAATGGTGTCCAGAAAATGTATAAGCAGTATGATAAATTGTTAGAGCATAGGGCAGAATTGGGCGAAAATATACCGGAAAGATTTAATAAATAATGGAGAAGTTTACTATAAATATTTCTGTACGAAATCTTGTGGAATTTATTATGCGTTCAGGTGACATTGATAACCGTACAGCCGGTGCAATGAGCAAGCAGGCAATGGCAGAGGGTACGAAGATGCATAAGAAGATTCAGGGACGGATGGGTATAGAATATAAAGCTGAAGTTACGTTAAAGATAGCACTTGAATATGATAATTACTGCATTAATCTGGAGGGAAGAGCAGACGGTATCATAGCCGAGGATATAGTAGTGGTAGATGAGATAAAAAGTATGTATGCAGATGTGATGAAATTCACAGAAGCACAGCAGGTGCATCAGGCACAGGCAATGTGTTATGCGTATATTTATGCCAGACAACATAATCTGGATAAAATCTGTGTGCAGCTGACATATTGCAATCTTGATACCGAGGAAATCAAACGTTTCAGAACCGTATATACATTTGAAGAAATAGAAGTATGGTTCGAGAGTGTAATGGCTGAATATATAAGATGGGCAGACTATATTGCAGACGAGCAGAAGATGAAGATGGATTCAATACAGCATTTAGAATTCCCATTTGAATACAGAAACGGGCAGAGAAATATTGTTGTATCTGTCTATAAATCAATTCTTGCTAAGAGAAATATGTTCATTCAGGCACCGACAGGCGTAGGTAAGACTATTTCGACGATTTATCCGGCTGTGAGGACTGTAGGAACAGGAGATGTGGATAAAATCTTCTATCTTACCGCCAAGACGATAACTAGAACTGTAGCAGAAGAAGCTTTCGAAGTATTAAGGAGAAACGGACTACATTTCAGGACGGTTACATTAACCGCAAAAGAGAAAATCTGTCCATGTGATGAGACTATATGTAATCCTGATAAATGCAAACGTGCAAAAGGGCATTTTGACAGGGTAAACAGTGCAATATATGAAGTAATTACCAATGAATCATCAATAACAAGGGAAGTTATCGAGAAATATGCAGATGAATATGAGGTATGTCCGTTTGAAATGTCATTAGACATAAGTAATTTTATGGATGGAGTAATCTGTGATTATAATTATGTTTTTGACCCTTATGCCAAGCTTAAGAGATATTTTACGGAGGGAATAACAGGCAGATATGTATTTCTCGTAGATGAAGCACATAATCTTGTGGAGCGTGCAAGGGAAATGTATAGTGCCATAATTACTAAGGAAGATTTCTTAAGCTGTAAAAAGATTGTCAGGGACAGAAGCAAGAGAGTGTCAAATGCTCTTGATAAATGCAATCGCGAAATGTTAAGTCTTAAGAGAATGTGTATAGGAACTTCAGACCGGTATTCATACACACTTCTTGATGAAACTGAGGACTTAGTTCTGTCGCTTTTAAGATTACAGACAGCACTAGAGAAATTCTTAGATGATAATAAGGAATTTGATAAAAGAGATGAAGTATTAGAATTATATTTTGCGGTAAGGACATATTTAGATATATATGAACTTGTTGACAGCAAATACGTTATATATTCTGACTTTAATGAGAAAGGCGAATTCTTTGTGAAGCTTTTCTGCGTAAACCCATCGGGTAATCTGCAGGATTGTATGCAGACAGGAATTGCGACAATGTTCTTCTCTGCAACGCTTTTGCCGGTTAATTATTATAAGGAATTATTAAGCGGAGATATTGAGGACTATGCGATTTATATTGATTCTCCATTTGATACACATAAAAGACTGGTCTCAATATGCAGAGATGTAAGCAGTAAATACACAAGAAGAAATGAAAATGAATATATAAGAATGTTAAATATTATAAGAGAAGTGGTAGGTGGATGTGCCGGAAATTATATGGTATTTTTTCCATCATATAAAATGTTAGAAGATATATATGAATTAGCCATAAGAGAGGGTTTTACAGAAGAATATGAGATATTCTGCCAGACAGGAAGTATGAAAGAAAAAGAAAAGGAAGAATTCTTAGCAACATTTGAAGTGGACAGGGATAAAAGCCTTATTGGCTTCTGTGTGCTTGGTGGAATATTCTCGGAGGGCATAGACCTTAAGAATGAAAGACTTATCGGCAGTATTATCATTGGTACGGGACTTCCTATGGTCTGCTCTGAAAGAGAGATACTTAAGAATTACTATGATGAGAATAATAGAAATGGATTTGATTATGCATACAGATATCCGGGAATGAATAAGGTCTTGCAGGCAGCAGGGCGTGTTATCAGGACGGATGAAGATTATGGAGTCATTTCTCTGTTAGATGAAAGATTTCTAAGGAGAGATTACAGACAGCTATTTCCGAGGGAATGGAATGATGTCAAAGTTATTGACAGCAAAAATGCAGGAGAGATTGTAAGGCATTTCTGGAAGTATGTGTGATAAGATTAAAAATATAATTATGCAATATACGTTTGACAATGACCTAATGTTATTGTAAACTTGCATTATTATGGATTAGTCAGAATTTGTACTGGCAACTCAAAATATATGGAGGTACTTATGAGCAAAGTAAGAAGAGTTTATGTTGAGAAAAAAGCACCTTATGCTGTTAAGGCTAAGGAACTTAAACATGAGATATCAAGTTATCTCGGAATTAAAACTGTAACAGGTGTCAGAGTTTTAGTAAGATATGATGTTGAAGACATATCGGAAGAGACTTATAAACAGGCGTTAGTTACAGTATTTTCAGAACCTCCGGTAGATACATTATATGAAGAAGAATTTCCATATGATGCAGAAAATGACCGTGTTTTTAGTGTAGAATTTCTTCCGGGACAGTTTGACCAGAGAGCAGATTCAGCAGTACAGTGTGTAAAATTTTTAAATGAAGATGAAGAACCTGTTATTAAATCAGCAACTACATATGTAATAGAGGGAAAGGTTACAGACGAAGAATTCGAAAGTATCAAGGCATTCTCTATTAACCCTGTAGATTCAAGAGAAACAGGATTAGAGAAACCTGAAACACTTGTGACAGTATTCGATGAGCCTGCTGATGTAATTATATTTGATGGCTTTAAAGATATGGAAGAGGGAAAACTTAAAGAATTATATGATTCTTTAGGACTTGCAATGACATTTAAAGATTTCCTCCATATTCAGAATTATTTTAAGAATGATGAAAACAGAGATCCATCAATGACAGAGATAAGAGTTCTCGATACATATTGGTCAGATCACTGCCGTCATACAACATTTAATACAGAATTAACAGATATCGAGTTTGAAGATGGTTATTATAAGGCACCAATCGTTAAGACTTATGAAAGATATATTGAAGACAGAAATGTTATCTTCAAGGGAAGAGATGATAAATTTGTCTGCCTTATGGACTTAGCACTTATGGCAATGCGTAAGTTAAAGAAAGAGGGCAAGTTAGACGACCAGGAGAAATCTGACGAGATTAATGCTTGTAGTATCGTAGTACCAGTAGAAATAGATAAAGAGGACGGCAAAGGTGTTATCACAGAAGAGTGGCTTGTCAACTTTAAGAATGAAACACATAACCACCCTACAGAGATAGAACCATTTGGTGGCGCTGCTACATGTCTTGGTGGTGCAATAAGAGATCCATTGTCAGGACGTACATATGTATATCAGGCAATGCGTGTTACAGGTGCAGCAGATCCTACCAAATCGATGAAAGATACTCTTAAAGGTAAATTACCACAGAAGAAGTTAGTTCGTGGAGCAGCAAACGGATACAGCTCATATGGTAACCAGATTGGTCTTGCAACAGGACTTGTTAAAGAGATTTATCACCCTGATTATGTAGCTAAGAGAATGGAAATCGGTGCAGTTATAGCAGCGGCTCCAAGATATGCTGTAAAACGTGAGAACTCTGATCCGGGAGATATCATTATCTTATTAGGTGGAAGAACCGGACGTGATGGCTGTGGCGGTGCAACAGGTTCATCTAAGGTTCATACAGAGGCTTCAATCGAAACATGTGGTGCAGAAGTCCAGAAAGGTAATGCTCCTACAGAGAGAAAACTTCAGAGATTATTCAGAAGAGAAGAAGTAAGTAAATTAATTAAGAAATGTAATGACTTTGGCGCAGGCGGTGTATCAGTTGCCATCGGTGAATTAGCAGATGGTCTTGATATCAATCTTGATAAAGTAACTAAGAAATATGCAGGTCTTGACGGAACAGAAATAGCTATTTCAGAATCACAGGAGAGAATGGCAGTAGTTATTGATCCTAAGGATGTTGCAGAATTCATGAAATATGCCAACGAAGAGAACCTTGAGGCTACAGAAGTTGCAGTCGTAACAGAAGAGCCAAGACTTGTTCTCAAATGGAGAGGTAAAGAGATAGTTAACCTTAAACGTTCATTCCTTGATACAAACGGTGCGCATCAGGAAAATGCAGTTAAGGTAGATATGCCTGACGAGAATAATAAGTTCTTCAAAGATGTTGAAGTGAAAGATGTTAAGAAAGCATGGACAGATACTCTTGCAGACTTAAATGTATGTTCACAGAAAGGTCTTGTAGAAAGATTCGATGGTTCAATCGGTGCAGGTTCAGTATTTATGCCATTTGGTGGACGTTACCAGTTGACTGAGACACAGTCAATGGTTGCTAAACTTCCTGTATTAAAAGGTAAATGCGATACAGTAACAATGATGAGTTACGGTTTTGATCCATACCTTTCAAGCTGGAGCCCATATCATTCAGCAATATATGCAGTAACAGAGTCGGTTGCCAAGATAGTAGCAGCAGGCGGTGATTATAAGAAGATAAGATTCACATTCCAGGAATACTTCAGAAGAATGAATTCTGACCCTGAACGCTGGAGCCAGCCATTTGCAGCTTTACTTGGTGCATATGATGCACAGTTAGGTTTCGGATTACCATCTATCGGTGGTAAGGACAGTATGTCAGGAACATTTAATAATATAGATGTACCTCCAACATTAGTTTCATTTGCAGTTGATGTGGCTAAAGAGAAAGACATTATTACACCTGAATTTAAGACACCGGGTGATTCAATCGTATTATTCGAGATAGAAAGAGATGAATACGATTTACCTGTTTATGATAAAGTAATGAAATTATATGATGAGATTCATGAACTTATCGGTAAAGGCGTAATTAAAGCAGCTTATTCAGTAGATGCCAAGGGCGTTGTAGCAGCAATCAGCAAGATGGCATTTGGTAACAAGCTTGGTATTAAAGTAAATGACGATGTAACTGTAGAAACATTATTTGGAAAGGGAATTGCTAATATCGTTGCAGAAGTAGACACAGCTAAATTATCAGAAGTAAAAGATGCAAAAGTAATTGGTGAAGTTACTGATACAAAATCATTTGTATATGGTGATGTAACAATTACAATGGACGAAGCTTTAGCAGCATGGGAGGGAACTTTAGAAAAAGTATTCCAGACTAAGTCAACAGATGATAAGAGCGTTGTAGATACAGGCGTATATTCAGCAGGAAGTATCTATGTATGCAAGAATAAGGTTGCAAAACCTACAGTATTCATTCCTGTATTCCCTGGAACAAACTGTGAATACGACAGCGCAAAAGCATTTGAAAGAGCCGGTGCAAATGTCGTAACTAAAGTATTTAAGAATCTTACAGCAGAAGATATAAGAGATTCTGTTAATATATTTGAAAATGCTATTTCACAGGCACAGATTATTATGTTCCCAGGCGGTTTCAGCGCAGGTGATGAACCAGATGGTTCTGCTAAATTCTTCGCAACAGCATTCAGAAATGAGAAGCTTAAAGAAGCAGTTAATAAGTTATTAAATGAAAGAGATGGTCTTGCACTTGGTATCTGTAATGGTTTCCAGGCACTTATCAAACTTGGACTTGTACCTAATGGACAGATAACAGGACAGGACGAGAATTCTCCAACATTAACATATAACACAATCAACCGTCACGTATCTAAGATGGTATATACAAAGGTTGTTTCAAACAAATCACCTTGGTTACAGTTAGCTGAACTTGGTAAGACTTATGTAAACCCAGCTTCACATGGTGAGGGCAGATTCGTAGCAAATGACGAATGGCTTAAGAAGTTATTCGAAAATGGTCAGGTTGCAACACAGTATGTAAATGAGCAGGGACTCCCTACAATGGACGAGGAATGGAATGTAAATGGCTCATATTGTGCAATCGAGGGTATTACAAGTCCTGATGGAAGATGCTTTGGTAAGATGGCTCATTCAGAGAGACGTGGACAGTCAGTTGCCATAAATATTATTGGTGAACAGGATATGAAGATATTCGAGTCAGGTGTTAAATACTTCTCATAAGAGAATAATCTTGTTGCTTTATTTATCTGCTTTGGTATAATAATATATAGATTTTACCAAGATGAAAGGTATGGTTTATGTAATGAAACATATTAATGTGAAAGAAAGGTTTCAGAATAAGATAAAAGATTTAAAGAAGCATTCCAAGAAATATTATATAATAGAGAGTATCAGAAAACTTATTATGCTTTGTGCACTATGCGTATTCACATATTCGGCATATGAACTCACTAATATATATTTAGATTATAAAGACAGTGATGATGAATACGAGAATATAGAGAAGATGTTCGAAGTGCCGAACATATCAGGAGATGAACAGACCACTGATATAGCTGGTAACAAGATAAGTAATACCAAGAACGAGGCGGTATGGAAGTATGATTATCAGGCACTTGTCAATATGAATTCAGATGCCGTAGGCTGGATTAAACAGGATAACATTATAAGTTATCCTGTGCTTAAGGGGACTGATAACACTTACTATCTTACACATAATGCTGCACATAGAGAGAGTAAATCAGGTTCTATATTCGTAGATTACAGGGTTAATGAAGGAATGGAAGACAGAAACTGTATTATATATGGACATGATATGCTTAATAATTCAATGTTTGGTACATTAATTAAATATGCATCTAAATCATATTTTAAAGAGCATCCGACATTTGATATATATATAAAGGATAAAGGATATCGCTATTATATATTTGCAACCTATGAGACAGATGAGATAGGTGATACGTATTCATATGTTTTTGCTGATGATGAAGAATTTCAGAGATATATAGACCTGTGTATGAGCAAAAGAGCATATGATACAGGTGTAAATGATATTAAACCAACAGATAAGATAATTACATTATCTACATGTACAAGAGGAGACCAGAGTAAGAGATTTATTGTACAAATGGTAAGAAGAGAAGAACTTACTTAATAAAATTACTCTTTGACTTCGAAAATACTGATAAATTACCTCATTTAATAAATATAAAAAAGTACTTGCATTTTTTATATAAATGAGTTATTTTATACATATAAGAAATCAGCAAGTGATTTCACACATATGGATTATATGAGGACAAAGGCGTTCCTAGCTAGGGGACGCCCTTTTTATAGGAACAAATACAATATTAAGTTACAAATGTTTTTATAGTCTTATGTGATTGCGTACCGGAATATATTGAATTAATTGAAAATGTATTGTGGTCAGAATACTATAATTAACCATATGAAAGGAATGTATAACCATGAGTGAAGCTTTAAACGTATCAAAAATTTTTGGTGAAGACGTTTTCAACGATACAGTTATGAAAGAACGTTTACCAAAAAAAGTTTATGAAGAATTAAGAAAAACAATCGATGAAGGCGCAGAATTAAGTTCAGCAGTAGCTGATTCGGTTGCAAATGCTATGAAGGATTGGGCAATTGAAAAAGGTGCTACACATTACACACATTGGTTCCAGCCATTGACAGGTGTAACTGCTGAGAAACATGACTCATTTATTTCAGCACCTAAGTCAAACGGAAAAGTATTAATGGAATTCTCTGGAAAAGAATTAGTAAAAGGCGAGCCAGATGCATCATCATTCCCATCAGGTGGTCTTAGAGCAACATTTGAAGCGAGAGGATATACAGCATGGGATTGTACATCACCTGCATTTGTTAAGAGAGATGCAACAGGTGCGGTTCTTTGTATTCCGACAGCATTTTGCTCATATACAGGTGAAGCTCTTGATAAAAAGACTCCATTACTTCGTTCGATGGAAGCAATTAATACACAGGCACTTCGTATTTTAAGATTATTTGGTAATACAACATCTAAGAGAGTTACTCCATCAGTTGGACCAGAACAGGAATATTTCTTAGTTGACAGAGAAAAATATTTAAAGAGAAAAGACCTTATCTTTACAGGTCGTACATTATTCGGTGCAATGCCACCAAAAGGACAGGAACTAGATGACCATTACTTCGGAAGTATTCGTGAAAGAATCGGTTCATTTATGAAAGACCTTAATGAAGAATTATGGAAATTAGGTGTATCTGCCAAGACACAGCATAATGAAGTTGCTCCTGCACAGCATGAGTTAGCTCCTATATATGCCGAGGCTAATATAGCAGTTGACCATAACCAGATTACAATGGAGACAATGAAGAAAGTAGCAGGACGTCATGGTATGGTTTGCCTTCTTCATGAGAAACCATTTGCAGGTGTTAATGGTTCAGGTAAACATAATAACTGGTCAATCACAACAGATGATGGAATTAATATGTTAGACCCAGGTAAGACACCACATGAGAATAAACAGTTCTTGCTTGTATTAACAGCTATTATGTCAGCAGTTGATAAACATGCAGATTTACTTCGTGAATCAGCAGCTAACCCAGGCAACGACCACAGATTAGGAGCAAATGAAGCACCACCAGCTATCATTTCAATGTTCTTAGGCGACCAGTTAGGTGACGTATTAAATCAGTTAATCAGCACAGGTGATGCAACAAGCAGTTTAAAAGCAGGCAGATTACAGACAGGTGTAAGCACACTTCCTGATTTAAAGAAGGATGCAACAGACAGAAACAGAACATCACCATTTGCATTTACGGGTAATAAATTCGAATTCAGAGCACTTGGTTCATCAGATTCAGTTGCCAGCCCTAACGTTGTTCTTAATACAATCGTTGCTGAAGCATTCTGTGATATTGCAGATGAACTTGAGAAAGCAGACGATTTTGAATTAGCATTACATGACCTTATCAAGAAATTAGCAACAGAACATCAGAGAATCGTATTCAATGGAGACGGTTATTCAGATGAATGGATTGTTGAAGCTGAGAGAAGAGGTTTACCAAACATCAAGACTATGGTTGATGCTATTCCGGCTCTAACAACAGATAAGGCTATCAAGTTATTTGAAAAATTCGGTGTATTTACAAAGGCAGAATTAGAGTCTCGTGCAGAAGTACAGTACGAAGCATATTCTAAAGCATTAAATATTGAAGCAAAGGCTATGATTGATATTGCAGGCAAACAGATTATTCCTGCCGTAATCAAAGCTACAACAGAACTTTCTACATCAATTGCATCAGTTAAGTCAGCAGCAGTAGGTGCAGATACAAGTGTACAGGAAGAACTCTTAGTTGAGACTTCAGCATTACTTGCAGAGACACAGAAAGCTCTTGCTAACTTGAAGAAAGCTATAGCCGAAGCAGCAACTAAAGAAGAGGGCAAAGAACAGGCTACATTCTTCAAAGATGTAATCAGAGAAGCAATGGCAGATTTAAGAACACCTGTTGACAAACTTGAGATGATTGTTGATAAAGACTTATGGCCAATGCCATCATATGGTGATTTAATATTTGAAGTTTAATCAGATGATATAATTATATATGCTATTAAAAAATATCTAATTATATAAATAATTAGACGGATATAGTGATTTTAGAAGCCACATTACCGGAATAATATAGATTCTGGTAATGTGGCTTTTGCTTACCAGGAAATTTCGTTGAAATTGTCCTGGTAAGCAAAAACGCTCCGCGAGGATCACACTGCGGCGGAGTAGAAAATGTTGCTATCGCAACCCGCCGCAGGCGGAGAATGTCGCAGGCGACATTCTTTATTTCGTATATAATTTTGTAGCAGTGGTTGACAGTACAACTTATATGTTGTATTATTATTTCAGACAAAAGAATGGGAGGTTTATAAATGATAATAAGACCATATTGTTCTGCTTCAGGAAGAAATTTAATATATGAGTATATTGATTCGTTATCAATAGAAGAGCAAGTTGACGGTTATACGGTGTTACAGCATATGGAGAAGGGAGAATTTGATAAAATTTTCTTTAAACCATGGGAAAAGAAAATTTATGAAGTGTATTTTCAAAAGCATAATCGCATATTCTATATTATGACAGATAAAGAAAATATATATTTGCTTCATGCCTGTAAGAAACAGAAGAACAAAACTGAGAAGAAGGATGCGAATATTGTTCGAAAACGTGCGAAAGAATTAGGCGAGATATTGAGAAAGAAATTTATATGAGGAGTGACGAGTATGCCATTTATTCAAACTAGTGTAGAAAAGAAAATTGAACTTAAGAGAGAAAGTAATCCTGAATTCAAAAAGAATTGGGATGAATCCCGTGCTGAATATAAATTAATAGGAGAAATGATATCATTACGAAAAAAAGAAAAAATGACTCAAAAAGAATTAGCGGCATTAACAGGAAATAAACAGCAGGTGATATCAAGAATTGAGCGTAAAGAAAGTATTCCGACAATAAGAGCATTTAGTAGAATACTTGATGCTTTAGGATATGAATTGCAGATTGTTAAAAAGAAATCATTATAATTATATATGCTATTAAAAATATCTAATTATATAAATAATTAGACGGATATAGTGATTTTAGAAGCCGCATTACCGGAATAATATGGATTCCGGTAATGTGGTTTTTGCTTACCAGGAAATTTCGTTGAAATTGTCCTGGTAAGCAAAAACGCTCCGCGAGGATCACACTGCGGCGGAGTAGAAAATGTTGCTATCGCAACCCGCCGCAGGCGGAGAATGTCGCTTGCGACATTCTTTATTCTTGTCTGAACAAATTAATTTGTTATTTATAAAACTTCTATAATAACGAAAAAAAGTGCCGAAGCACTTTTTCTATATAAAACAAAAAGGGAGTAATATGAAAAAAATATAAAAAGAAAATCTTTTTTCTATAATAAATACTATAAAGGATAATAATTAATAAACAATGTGTATTATATTAAACTAAAACTAACAAAATATGAATAAAATGTGAACAAGGGGGCTTAATTGACCGTATAACAAAGATTTGGTATAATGTTTCCGTATAAGAAATATATTAGAAACTAAATCAATCAGATAAATTTGCAATAAGGAAAGAAAGGACTGATAAGAAAGATGGAAGCAAGTTCATACGTATGTCCTAATTGTGGGTCAGTTATGGAATTTAACAGTGAAAAACAGAAAATGGAATGTGTTCACTGTGGATATGAAGCAACAGTAGAAGAAGTACAGAAATTGTACGAGTCAGTACATAAAGATGATTTTAACAGTGATACTGCAGAATCAAATATGGGAAATGCAGCTGATAGTGGAGAAAGAAGTGGAGAGTTCAAGGTATACAGATGTCAGGGGTGTGGTGCTGAGATATTGACAGATGAGAATACAGCAGCGACATTCTGTACTTTCTGCGGCAGACCGACATTGATGGAAGACAGACTAACCGGTGAGTTATTACCATCGTATGTTATACCATTTAAGATAGATAAGGAGAAAGCCGAGCATATATATTCTATGTGGGCTAAAAAAGGAATACTTACCCCAACACAGCTTAAAAGTAAGGCAATGATAGAGAAGATTACCGGAATATATGTGCCATTCTGGTTATATGACTACAATGCAGATTTGAGAATGACAGCTAATTGTACTAAAGTAAGACATGAGACAAAGGGTGATTATTACTATACTCATACAGACCATTTTGTTGTGGATAGGGAAGTTGAAACAGATTACTATAAAATTCCAGCAGATGCGTCAGAGAAGATGCCAGATGATATAATGGATAAATTAGAACCTTTTACATATAGTAATATGGAAAAATTTGAGATGCCATATTTGTCAGGATATTATGCTGAGAAATATAATTATACAAGTGAACAGATGACACCGCGTATAGAGAAACGTGTGCGTGAATATATACATAATCTTACTAGAAGCACAATTAAAGGTTATGCGACCGTAAATGTAATTGGTGAACAACCGCGTCTTAAGTGTCTACAGGCAAAATATGCATTATTACCTGTGTGGATACTTAATTACACCTATGAGGGTAAAAATTTTATGTTTGCGCTTAACGGACAGACAGGTAAAATTGTTGCCGACAGACCTATATCTAAGAAGAAAAAATGGAGCTGGTTCGGAGGAATAGTCGTTACTGTCTTTACAACACTAATGCTAATGGGGAGGTTCTTAGGATAATGGAAAATATACAGAATAATTTGAAATATAATATGACAAGAATAAGAAGCCTGCTAGCAGTTATTGTATTAGCAATAATGATGATAACTTTAAGTGTTAACAGATATACAGTATTAGCAGATAATGATGAAGTTGTTGATGATAATGGCAATGATACGACAGGTGAAGAAAATAGTAATGAAGTAGCTAAAAGTACAGAGAAGATATATGTGGATGATGCTGCTGAACTGATTCCTGACGGTGAAGAAGTCAAACTTGTAGAGAAATGTAAGAAATTATCAGATAAATGCAAAGTAGACATAGGTTTAGCTACTACAACTAATGCCAAAGGATTAAGTAGTAAAGAATATGCCCAGAAAAGTGTACTTAATAATAATCTAGGATATGAAGATGATGACAGATTTGATAAATCTGCGGTATTATTTCTTGTTGATTTAGATAATAAAGAGACATATATAGTAACAGAGGGTTTGGGCATATTACTCATTGAAGATGATGATATTGAAAATATCCTTGATGATGTATATGCATATATTGATTCAGACTTGAACCTTACAGATTTCTATAAAGTATGTGATGTGTTTTTAGATTCAGTTTCTGATACAATGCTTGATAATTATGATGATTATGGTTATGATTACATGGATGACTGGGAGAAGTTCGATGGAACATATGAAGAATTTGATAAAAAATATGTGAATGTTGAACATGGTCCTTTTTATATTCTAAGAAATCCGATACCATGTCTTATAATAGCACTTATAGTTGCAGGTGTTGCAGTAGCATTTATGTCATATTCTAATAAAGCGAGAATGACAGTAACAGGAAATACTTATATGGATAAAAATGAATTTAGAATGCACGTATGTAGCGACAGATATATCAATACTACTACTACGAAGACAAGAATATCTTCGGAAAGCAGTGGTGGAGGTGGTGGATCGCATGGAGGTTCACATAGCAGCGGAAGTGGCGGACACAGTTTCGGTGGAGGCGGAAGAAGTCTTTAAAATAAGTTTATCTGCTTTGTGATGGTTTATTTAGTATAAGCCACACAAAGCCTGTTATAAAAAGAGATATTAAATAATATAATTCTGTAAATCAGAATGGAATGGAGAAAAAAATGGAAAACAAGAACCCGGTAGTAACATTTGAAATGGCAAACGGAGATATAATAAAAGCAGAATTATATCCTGAAATTGCACCTAATACAGTTAAGAATTTCGTAAGCCTTATTAATAAAGGTTTTTATGATGGATTAATATTTCATAGAGTAATAAGAGGCTTTATGATACAGGGAGGTTGCCCTGAGGGAACAGGAATGGGTGGTCCTGGATATTCAATCAAAGGTGAATTTGCGAGAAATGGCTTCGTGAATGAATTAAAGCATGAGCCTGGTGTACTTTCGATGGCACGCGCAATGTCTCCTAACTCAGCAGGTTCACAGTTCTTTATAATGCATCAGACATCACCACATCTTGATGGAGATTATGCGGCATTTGGTAAAGTTACAGAGGGAATGGACGTTGTAAATGCTATAGCTGAAACAGCAACAGATTATATGGACAGACCATTTGAAGATGTAGTAATGAAAAAAGTAACAGTTGAAACATTCGGTGTTGAATACGAGGAACCTGAGAAATGCTAAAAGCAGTAATATTTGATATGGACGGAGTGCTTATAGACAGCGAACCAGTTCATTTAGAAGCACATAGAAGATTAATGGAGAAACTTGGACTTCCATTTGATAAACAGTATTATATGCAATTTGTTGGAAGTACGACAGATAATATGTGGAAGGTTTTGAAGCACGATTATAACATAACACTGTCAAATGACGAATTGATGAAAATGTCAGATGAATTTATTAAAGATATAAACGGAACAGAAGGCTATCCGGTTATGAAAGGTGCTTCTGATATGATAAAGAGGCTTTCTAAGGCAGGATTAAAACTTGCGATTGCATCATCATCGGGAATGGAAAGAATTAATTATTCGATTAATAAACTTGGTGTTGCAGATAAATTTGATGCAATAGTAAGCGGACTTACTGTCAGTCATCCAAAACCTGCACCAGATACATTTCTTGAAGCAGCGAATAGACTTGGTGTATCACCGGAGGAATGTGTAGTTGTGGAGGATTCTGTAAATGGAATGAAGGCTGCTAAAAATGCTGATATGGTATGTGTAATGTATGAAAATACGAGTATGGGAGAACAGAACAGTGAATATGCAGATTACATTCTTCAGAGTTTTGAAGATGTAGACAGTAGTTTTTTCGAAATGGTATATGCACATACAGTAGGTGAACCTTGAAGAGTATTAGAAACAGAAAGATTATACCTAAGAGAAATAAGTTTAGAAGATTTAGATGCATTATATGAGATATATTCATATGATGGAATGACAGATTATATAGAACCATTATACGAGAACCGAGATGAAGAAGAGGAATATACCAGGGCATACATTGACAATATGTATCATTTCTATGGATACGGGATATGGGTTGTATGCCTTAAAGACAATGGTAAGATTATCGGCAGGGCAGGTATCAGCAACAGAGAAGTTGATGGAGAAAATAAGTTAGAAATCGGCTATATAATCGGTAAACCATACTGGCATCAAGGGTATGCATTTGAGGCTTGCAAGGCTGTCTGTAAGTTTGCAAGGGAAGAAATTATGGTGAACGATATGGTTGCATTTATTGATGGCAAAAATATAGCTTCGATAAATCTGGCTAAGAAATTAGGTTTTAAATTGGTAGAAATTATAGAATCATCTGAAAAAGTATTTGAGTATTACAGGAAGATATTGTAATATAAAAAAGAAGCTTGACTGTGCGGAGTTCAAGCTTCCTTTTTATATGTATAATGTGAGGGAAAGTAAAAAACGAGGACGTATCATATGAACGTCCTCGTTTCTATGTATAATTATAATGGAAAATATACATTTGTCAACTATAAAATTTGATTTCTTTAAATTGTATAATTTAATAAACAAGAAAAATTCTCTTGATTTTTATTATTACTAAGTATACAATGTAGAAGTCTTTTCAGGATTAGGAGATATGGAACACATATAGCTGATATACTGGCAATGTGATAAGTACATATTTAAGAAAAATGTTAGAAGAGACTAAAACATTAGGAAATATTCACGTGCATGAGTATTTCTCATGTGTGGATATACCGGAAAGAGGACAGAATGAAGAAAAAGATTTTAGCAGTCTTATTAACGATTGCGACTTGCACTGCACTTACAGCATGTTTTGGCGGTAGCAAAGGAAGTGGAAAAACCTCTCAGGGTGATAATTCAATAGTTGTAGGAATACAGAATGATTTGGATAGTCTTGACCCACATTTAGCAGAGACGGCAGGAACTAGAGAAGTTTTATACAACGTATTTGAGGGCTTAGTCAAGCCTGATAAAAATGGTGATTTAGTTCCGGCAGTAGCAAGTGATTACAAAGTTTCTGACGATGGAAAGGTATATACATTTACGCTTAGAGAAAATGTGAAATTCCACAATGGTGAAACAGTTACTGCTGAGGACGTTAAATATTCTATAGAACGTAACGCAGGTAAAACAGGTGGAGATGTATTAGTAAGTGCATTTGCTAAGATTGACAGCGTAAATATTGTAGATGATTCTACAATTGACGTAGTGTTATCAGAGGCAGATACAGAATTTATAGGTTATATGACAGTTGCAATAATTCCTAAGGATTATGACTCACAGGCAACAGCACCAATTGGTACAGGCCCATATAAGTTTGTGTCATATACTCCACAGGAGAACATTAAATTAGAGAAATTTGCAGACTACTGGCAGTCAGGTGTTCCAACTATTGATAACGTAGAATTCAGAATTGTTCAGAACACAGACTCAGTAATCCTTGATTTAAAAGCAGGCTCAATAGATGTATATCCATATCTTACAGACAGCCAGGCAACAGAATTATCAGGAACAATGGATATCGTAGATGGTAATTCAAATCTTACTCAGGCATTATATTTGAATAATTCTAATGAAATATTCTCTAATAAATTAGTAAGACAGGCTATGTATTATGCAATTGACAGAGAAGAGATTATGTCGATTGTAGCAGGTGGAAAAGGTACAGCTCTTGGAAGTGCTTTATATAGTGGTTTTGGTAAATACTATGAAGATTTATCAGGTAAATATACAACTGATATCGAGAAAGCAAAAGCTTTATTAAAAGAAGCAGGATACGAAAATGGTTTCTCATTTACAATAAAGATTCCATCAAACTATCAGTTCCATGTAAGTACAGGTGAAGTTATTGTTGAACAGTTAAAGAAAGTTGGAATAGAAGCGAAAATCGAACTTATCGACTGGACAACATGGTTAGAAGATGTATATACAAACAGAAATTTTGAAGCAACAGTTATCGGTATTGATGCTAAACTTGCACCATCAGATATGATGCTCAGATATAAGTCTGATTATAGCAAGAATTTCTGTAACTATACTAACACTGAATATGATGAAGTACTTGCAAAAGCTATGTCAACAACAAATGAGGACGAAAAGGTTGGATATTATCATCAGTTACAGGAGATTTTAGCTGATGATGCAGCAGCAATTTACATTATGGATCCACCAACATTAGTTGCATTAAACAATAAACTTCAAGGATTTACATTCTATCCTGTATTTGTACAGGATATGTCAGTATTAAATTTTAAGTAAAACTAATTTAGATAAATGAATTAAATTGCAAAGAATCAGAAGGAGGCAATATATGAAATATATAGTAAAAAAGGCATTAACGTTAGTTGGTACATTATTATTAGTTTCATTTATTGCCTTTCTTTTATTTCAAATTGTACCGGGTGATCCTGTAACATCAATGCTTGGAACAGAATATAGTGAGGAACGTGCCGAGAGTCTCAGAGAAGAATTAGGTATAAATAAACCAGTTATAGTCAGATATGTCAACTGGCTTACAGATTTTGTTAAAGGTGATTTTGGAATTTCTTACAAATATAAGATGCCTGTTTCGAGATTAATCTCTGATAAGATTCCTGTTACAATGTATCTTGCAGTTATTACACTTATTGTAATAGTAATTATTTCTATACCATTAGGTGTGTTTATGGCAAGATTTGGACATAGAAAAGTGTCAAAAATATTTGATATTGTTAACCAGTCCGTAATGGCAGTGCCATCATTTTTCTTAGGAATTATGATAACTATAATTTTCGGACTTGTACTTAAATGGTTTACACCGGGTAAATATGTAAGTTACCGGGATGATTTTAATGGATTTATTATGTATTTAATTCCGGCTGCTTTTGCGGTAGCAATACCTAAGATAGCAATGATGGTAAAATTTCTTAAAAATTCTCTGATAAGAGAAATGGACTCAGACTATGTAAGAACAGCTTACAGTAAGGGAGCAGGTGAAAACAGAGTATTATTCTGCCATGTTCTTAGGAATGGTCTGATGCCCGCTATTACTCTTTTAGGTATGATTATTGCAGAAATAATGGCAGGAAGTATCGTGGTAGAACAGGTATTTAACCTGCCGGGATTATCGGCAATTCTTGTAAGTTCGGTATCAACAAGAGATTATCCGGTGGTTCAGGCAATCGTAGTATATATTGCATTTGTGGTAATTATTACTAATTGTATCGTAGATATTTTGTATCATATTATTGATCCAAGAGTAAAGAATTAGAGCAATGCCTGCGGAATGGAGATAGGATGAAAGTTAAGAAGAATTTCAGTCTGAAATTAGGACTTTTTATAATGATTATTTTATTGTTGATGATAATTGTTAATTTTTTTTATCAGCCATATTCATCTAATGCAATGGACGGCAATATGAAGTTTAGTGCACCATCAGCCAAGCACATTATGGGAACGGATAACTATGGAAGAGACATCTATGTGCGAACGGTAGAGGGTATGAAAGTTACATTTATAGTAGCTATTGCAACTGTGGCTATAGGACTATTCTTTGGAATAATTATCGGTGCATTTACAGGCTATTATGGTGGAATTATCGATGAGGTTCTTATGAGATTAAATGATGCACTGGCTTCATTTCCTAGTATATTGCTTGCGTTGATATTTGTAAGTATCTTAGGAAGTGGCAAATATAAGATAATTATTTCACTTGGAATAATATTTATTCCGAGTTTTGCCAGAATTGTAAGAAGTGAATTTATCAAATTAAAGCATATGGATTATGTTAAAAGTGCAAGACTTATGAAAGCGTCAGATTTGAGGGTTATGTTTGTTCATATGCTTCCAAATGCAATTCCTACAATAATAACATCAGTGGCAATCGGTTTTAATAATGCTGTTTTGGCAGAATCTAGCATGAGCTTCTTAGGAATAGGTGTGCAGCCACCGAATGCCAGCCTGGGTCGTATGCTTTCAGAGGCAAAAGGCTATATATTCTCAGCACCATGGGCATCAATCTTTCCAGGATTAATGATAATATTATTGATATTATCGTTTGTATTGATAAGCGAAGGTGTTAGTGAACTGAAGTAAGTTGAAGCAGATTATAGTGCATAGAAATGAGGAAATGTATGTTAAAGGTTGAAAATCTTACAGTGTCATTTAATGATGATATAGGAAATGGCATAATCGTGGATAATTTTTCTTTTGAACTGAATAAAGGTGAAATTCTGGCGTTAGTAGGTGAATCTGGTTCGGGAAAATCTATGACAGCATTAAGCATAATCGGACTTCTTAAGAAAAATGCTGTGGTAGGCGGGGTGATTGACTTAGATGGAACCAATCTGTTAGAGCTTACTAAAAAAGAAAGAAGAAGCTATATGGGTGACGATATAGCAATGATTTTCCAGGAGCCAATGACTTCGCTAAATCCTGTTATGCGTGTGGGAAAACAGGTTGAAGAGATGATTAAGCTTCATATTGATGCATTTGACAAAAGACCTTCTAAAAAGGAAATGAAGGATAAGGTTATTGAAATGTTTGAGAAAGTAGATTTGCCTGAACCTGAGAAAATCTATAGAAAATATCCTCATGAGCTGTCAGGTGGTATGAGACAGCGTGTAATGATAGCAATGGCAACCGTCTGTAATCCAAAGATATTAATTGCCGATGAACCAACTACTGCATTAGATGTACAGACCCAGGAACAGATATTAGATTTATTAAAAAAAATAAGTAAAGAGAATAACATATCAATTCTTATGATTACACATGATTTGAATGTAGTGGCAGATATGGCGGATAGAATAATTGTAATGAATGGTGGCAAAAAAGTAGAAGAAGGCGAAACAAAGCAGGTTCTTACACAACCGAAAGAAGAATATACGAAGAAACTTATTGCATCAATTCCAAGAGGCAAAAAAGAACCGGAAGAGAAGAGCAGAGAGACTATTGTAGAAGTTAAAGATTTAAGCATTTATTATAAAGAGGGTTCTAAGAAACACTATGTAATAAATAATTTGAATTTCCAGATTCATAAAGGAGAAATTTTAGGGCTTGTGGGAAGAAGTGGACTTGGTAAAACTACAATTTCTAAGACTTTATTAGGGATTCATAAACAATATACAGGTGAAGTGATTAATAAGGCAACGTATAGCCAGATGGTATTTCAGGATCCGTTTAGTTCACTTAATCCATCTAAGACAATAGGCTGGATATTAGAAGAACCATTAAAGGTAAGAGAACATATGGAACGCGATAAACGTAAAGAAACGGTAGAAGAAATGCTTGTCAAAGTTGGGCTGGGTAAAGAGCTTGCCAGACGTAAACCGGCGGAATTAAGTGGAGGTCAGAGACAGAGAGTAAGTATTGCACTTGCACTTATCGGTGGAGCAGACTTCATAATTGCTGATGAACCTGTATCGGCTCTTGATGTTACGATTCAGGCACAAATACTTGAATTATTACTTTCACTTCAAAAAGAATTTGGATTGTCAATGTTATTCATTTCACATGATATACACGTAATAGATAAAATGTGTGACAGAATAATTAATATATAGTGTGAAAATAAACTATAAAAATCAGGGTTAAGAAAAGACATATTTGTTCCGATAATTAGAATATATATAGAATAGAAGTATTTGGTTACAGTTTGAGAATTTAGTGAAAGCATATTAATGTATAAATTTAATTTCATTATATTTTATTTAGTAAGTAATACATATAAATGTATAAATTAGTAAAGATTGAAATATATTGAATAGTGTATATTTAAAAAAAATCTGGTACAGGCAAGAGGTGTTTAAAATGAGTTCAGCAATAAATATGAATTACGGATATTTGCAAGGCTATAATAATTCATTGAATATGAATCAGAATGTACGCCAGGATAGCGACGGACTTGTTATAAAGAAGAATAGTAATAGTACAAATGAGATTTCGAATAATACATCTTCAGATACTGTATTAAATAAATCTGATGAAGAAAATCAGAAATATAGCACTAATGATAATAAACTTTTGACATCAGACAGGGTGATTGAATTGGCAGTCACTAAAGATATGAATAAGGATAAGTCATTAATTGGCAGTGAAAGCAATCTTGAAACTCTTGATGTTAAAAAAGCTATATCGGATATGCAGCGTGATAAGATAATTATGGAATATCAGACATTTATAAGTAATCCTGCTACAGATGATGGTTTTGTTAAGAAAATCAGATAGAATTTAATGCGGAATAATCGAATATGATAAAATATGAAAAAAAATTAAAAAGTGCTTGCATTATATTTGAGTATCGTGTATAATACCATTTGTCGCGAGACATTGGCCCATCGCCAAATGGTAAGGCACTGGACTCTGACTCCAGCATTTTCAAGGTTCGAATCCTTGTGGGCCAGCTACTTCACTACATTGTAGTGAAGTTTTTTTAATTTAACAGGAAAAATTCAATTATTTTCTGCTAAAATTAAAAAGCACTCCGCACATTGTTAATGCATTGAAAAGAGGTAAAATAATGAGAACAGATTTTAAAAGCAGGGTACGATTTAGCGAAGTAGATGCTGACTGTAAATTATCATTTGGAAAAATAATAGATTATCTTCAGGATTGTTCAAATCTTCAATCAGAGATGCTTGGAGTGGGCGTTGAACATCAGGAAGAGACTAATAAAGCGTGGATACTCAGTTCGTGGCAGGTGGAAGTAAAAGGCGAGATAAAAAATGGAGATAATATAGAAGTTGCTACGTGGCCATATTCATTTAACAGGGCATGCGGCAAACGAAATTATACGATAGCTATGGCTGATTCGCCAAAAGATTACATAATAGAAGCTGACAGTATGTGGGTGTTATTGAATATCGGTACGGGTATGCTTACTAAAGTGGAAGATTCAGATACAGAGAAATACGAATTAGAAGAGCCGCTCGATATGAATTATTCGAAAAAGAAGATTGCAAAGACATCTGAATATGAAAGAAAAGATGAGCATATTGTATACAATTATCATTTGGATATTAACAGACATATGAATAATGCGTGGTATGTTAAAATCGCAGAAGAATATATCGAGGATAAGAGTAAGATAAAATCGTTCAGGGTTGAATATAAGAAATCAGCTAAATTAGGAAATAAAGTAATTCCTTTTGTAGCTTATGAGAATGGCAGATATGTAATAGAGCTTCGGAATGAAGAAAATGAAGTATATGCGATAACAGAATTTAATGAAAATTAAGTACAAAGTTATATAAGAATTAAGCAGATTATATATTGTAAATGAGCATAAAGTTGTGATAAAGTTAAATAAAAGCAGAACATTATAGAATGATAGAAATAATAATATAAGAAAAGAAGAGGAAGCCATATGCTTAGATTAGGAGAAAGACAGACATTAAAATATTTGAATAAAACAGATTTTGGTATTTATCTGGGTGAAAATGAAAGAGAAAAAGTGTTATTGCCTAAGAAACAAGTACCAGAGAATCTAAGACCGGGTGATACACTTGACGTATTTATATACAGAGATTCATCAGACCGTTTAATTGCCACTACAAGACAGCCACTTATTAATTTAGGAAATATGGCAGTTCTTAAAGTTAATGAAGTAGGTAAAATTGGTGCATTCTTAGACTGGGGACTTGAGAAAGATTTATTTCTTCCATTCAAGGAACAGACAGAGAGGGTTAAACCCGGCAATTCATACCTTGTAGCACTTTATATTGATAAGAGCAACAGATTAGCAGCGACTATGAAAGTTTACAGATATTTAAAAACAACAGGAAAATATCAGAAAGATGATATGGTTACAGGAACAATATATGAGATAAACAGTGAAATTGGTGCATTTGTAGCGGTTGATAATGAATTTTATGGATTAATTTCTAAACAGGAAATGCATGGAAAGATTGAAGTAGGACAGACAGTTTCAGCAAGGGTAACAGAAGTCAGAGAAGATGGCAAACTTAATTTAAGCCCTAATAAAAAAGCTTATATGCAGATGTATGATGATGCAGAGAAAGTTTTAAAAGTAATCAGTGAATATGACGGAGTGCTGCCGTACAATGACAAGGTTTCACCAGAAATAATAAATAGAGACTTTGGAATGAGCAAGAATTCATTTAAACGTGCAGTAGGTCATTTATATAAAGAGGGACTTATTGACATTGGAGAAAAAAGTATTAAAATAAAATAATAAAAGCTAAATATATTTGAGAAAGGATATTGCAGACATCGGACTATTTAGCGGTCATAACAGATGAAGAATCTGCATGGTAATTTATATGAAGAAAATAATCAGTACAGACAAAGCTCCAGCAGCAATCGGACCTTATTCACAGGCAATTGAAGTTAATGGAATGGTTTATACATCAGGCGTTATACCTGTTAATCCAGCAACAGGAGAGATTCCTGAAGGAATAGATGCACAGGCTGACCAGGCAATCGGTAACCTTTGTGCATTATTAAAAGAAGCAGGAACATCAGCAGACAACGTAATAAAGACAACAGTATTTATTAAGGAAATGGACGATTTTGCTAAGGTAAATGCTGTTTATGCAAAATATTTTGAAAAAGACTGTCCTGCACGTTCATGTGTAGAAGTTGCAAGACTTCCAAAAGATGTATTAATAGAGATAGAGGCAATTGCAGTAAAATAATAAATATATGATATAAGATAAGAATAAGTCAGAAATTCTAACTGGGATCAGGTGGAGTTTCTGACTTTGTAGTATTAAATTGATAAATATATCGAAAATAAGGAGAATATATGACTAGAGCCAGAAAGACCAATTTATTTTTTCTATGGATGCTTGTATTCTATATTGCAGGTTGTTTATTTGTAATTCCCGTACTTCCTGATTCGTGTTTTAAGAATTATTCAAATATTGTAATCGGACAGTCATTGATTTTCATTCCTTTTGTACTGTATCTCATTGTAACAAAGGGAAAAATATTGAAAGACTTAAAGGTAAGAAGGATAGGTGTACTTAATACATTTTTGCTTGTTATATTAACATATTGTATGATTCCGGTTGTAAGCTTTTTAAATGTTTTAACTATGATGTTTGCTAAAAATGAAGTGTCAGGTCAGTTAGACGGAATGAGCAATAATAACTTTCTGTTTAATATATTTATAACGGCATTTGTACCGGCAATTATGGAGGAATTAATATTCAGAGGAGTTTTGTACAGTGGTTATAGAAATAGCACGATAAAGAGAGCCATACTTGCAAGTGCCTTGGCATTCGGATTGTTTCATATGAACGTAAATCAGTTCTGCTACGCATTCTTTATGGGAATTGTATTTGCACTTGTAAGAGAAGCGACAGGCAGTATGCATTCAAGTATGATAATGCATTTCCTCGTAAATGCAAATAGTATCGTGTTACTGAAACTTTATGATATACTAACGAAATACGTTAATAAAATGGCAAATAATGATAGTTCATTCAGAGAATTAGCAGACAGTCTTAACAGTTCGGCAGATTCTGCAGTAACATTTGCGGACTATCCGCTAAGCCAGAAATTATCACTACTCAGCTCAACAGCATTTAGTGCAGTAATTGCATTTATAATAGGTATGGTTATACTTATGCTTATTGCCAGGAGATGTCACAGAAAATATCACATAGATTGTATAATAGCATCATTTACCGGAAACAGACACGGGATGCCTGATATAAATAACTATAAACCGGGAGAATATATAGAGACAAATACATCAGAATACGGTGGAAAAATTGTTGATTTCGTATTCGTTACAGCGGTAATTCTGTGTATTATGCTGATTATATATTCGTGGTGACGCGGCTTGAATTATAATTTGTATGCTATTTGTACATTATATATGAAAATAGTAATAATATCTTAAAAAAAAGTCTTTGAATGTAAAAAATGCTAAAAGACAGAAGTGCCTATTATGCAAATTTACCAAAACACAAAAAGGCTTTTCGGCATTTTAGTCAATGGCTTTTTTTGAGATTATGTTATACAATAGGTAGGTAATGAAAATGAGAATAATAATATTCAAATATTAGGAGGAATTATAAATGGCTAGTTTATCATTAAAGAACATCAGTAAAGTATATCCTAATGGCTTTGTCGCTGTTAAAGACTTCAATCTTGAGATTCAGGATAAAGAGTTTATCATCTTCGTAGGACCATCTGGTTGTGGTAAATCTACAACACTTCGTATGATCGCAGGTCTTGAAGAGATTTCAGGTGGAGAATTATACATAGGCGACAGACTTGTTAATGATGTTGAACCTAAAGACAGAGATATCGCAATGGTTTTCCAGAACTATGCTTTATATCCACATATGACAGTATATGACAATATGGCTTTTGGTCTTAAATTAAGAAAGACTCCAAAGGATCAGATTGACAAATTAGTACATGAAGCAGCAAGAATTCTTGATATTGAACACTTACTTGATCGTAAGCCAAAGGCTTTATCAGGTGGTCAGAGACAGCGTGTAGCTATGGGACGTGCTATTGTTCGTAATCCTAAGGTATTCCTTATGGACGAGCCTTTATCAAACCTTGATGCTAAGTTAAGAGTACAGATGAGAATTGAGATTTCTAAATTACATCAGAGACTTGAGACAACAATTATCTACGTTACACATGACCAGACAGAGGCTATGACACTTGGTACAAGAATCGTAGTTATGAAAGATGGTATTGCACAGCAGGTAGATACACCTAAGAACTTATATGATAATCCATGTAACTTATTCGTTGCAGGATTCATGGGTTCACCTCAGATGAACTTCATCGATGCACAGGTTACACAGTCTGGTTCAGACGTATTATTAGTATTCGGCGCTCATTCAATCAAAGTTCCAGAAGCTAAAGCTAAAGCACTTATCGACGGTGACTACATTGATAAGACAGTTGTTATGGGTGTCAGACCAGAAGACTTCCATGATGAAGAAGTATTTATCGATGCAAGACAGGATAGCGTAATCGAAGCTACTATCAGATTATACGAGATGCTTGGTGCTGAAGTATTCTTATACTTTGATATTGAACAGTTCAACTGTACAGCAAGAGTTAACCCTCGTACAACAGCAAGACCAGGTGATACAATCAAGATTGCAATTGATACATCAAAATTACATATCTTTGATAAAGATACACAGCAGGTAATTGCTAACTAGTTTGAATTTATAATTCAATTAGTGAATAATATGTGAATTTTTGAGGAAATACATAAAAAATATGTATTTCCTCTTTTTTTTTTTGTCAAAATAGTTTAATATAACTATATCCGATTAAAAAATATGGGAGTGAAGCGAATGATATCAAATCAAATACTTCTTAATACAATAGAAGGACTAAAAAACATAACAAGAATTGATATGTGTGTAATGGACACAGAAGGTAAAGTATTGGCATCGACATTTAATGGTGCTGAAGAGAATGAAGCAGCAGTATTAGCTTTTGTGGATTCTCAGGCAGATAGTCAGGTTGTCTCAGACTTTCAGTTTTTTAAAGTGAGCGAAGATAACCAGCTTGAATATATTTTACTGGCTAAAGGCAGTACAGATGATGTATATATGGTGGGAAAGATGGCAGCATTTCAGATTCAGAGTCTGTTAGTTGCGTACAAGGAGCGTTATGATAAAGATAACTTTATTAAGAACCTCTTACTTGATAATATGCTTTTGGTTGATATTTATTCAAGAGCTAAGAAGCTTCACATAGAAACAGATGTGAAACGAATTGTATTTATTATAGAGACAAAGCATGAGAAAGATACTAATGCTTTAGAAACTATAAGAGGATTATTCTCTGGTAAATCTAAAGATTTCATAACAGCAGTTGATGAGAAGAATATTATCCTTGTTAAAGAAGTGGCAGAAGGTCAGACATATGCAGATATGGATAAGATTGCCAACACATTGTTAGATATGTCTAATTCAGAAGCAATGGCTAAAGTGAATATCGCATATGGTACAATAGTTAACGATATTAAGGAAGTATCTAAGTCATTTAAAGAGGCTAAACTTGCATTAGATGTTGGTAAGATTTTCTACAGTGATAAGAAAGTTATTGCATATAACCGATTAGGAATCGGCCGTCTTATTTATCAGTTACCAATGCCTCTTTGTAAAATGTTTATTAAAGAGATTTTCGATGGTAAATCGCCTGATGAATTTGACGAGGAGACATTGTCTACAATTAATAAATTCTTTGAAAATAGCCTGAACGTTTCAGAGACTTCAAGACAGTTATATATACACAGAAATACTCTTGTATATAGATTGGATAAGTTGCAAAAGACTACTAATCTTGACTTAAGAGTATTTGATGATGCAATCACATTTAAGATTGCGTTAATGGTTGTTAAATATATGAAATATATGGAAAATATGGACTATTAGAATAAAATATTGTAGAATTAGTAGATATCGTGGCAGATGAAATTAGCAAATGGTTATAGTTAGCAGATGCTGGTGGTTTCATTTATGAAAATAGCCATTATGAAAAATATAGATAAACAGATTGGAAAACAAAATAAAAAGTCTTGCCTGAGTGCAGGACTTTTTAAAAGATATAGAAAGTTGAGGAAACTTGTATGATAGTATTAGAAGATGTTAGTAAGTCATATTCTACAGGTGCACCTGCAATTAAAAATATAAGTTTAAAGATTGATGAAGGAGAATTTGTTTTTATTGTTGGTAACAGTGGTTCGGGTAAGTCTACTCTTATCAAACTATTACTTAAAGAGTTAGAACCAACCAGTGGGAAAATATATGTCAATGGCAGATATTTGAATAATATAAAGAAGAGAAAAGTAGCAGAACACAGAAGAGGAATAGGTGTTGTATTCCAGGACTTCAGACTGCTTAAAGATAGAAATGTATATGATAATATTGCATTTGCACAGAGAGTTGTGGAAACTCCTAAGAAAGTTATTAAGAAAAGAGTGCCTGCAATGTTATCATTAGTAGGATTATCTGAAAAATATCGTTCATTTCCAAAGGAATTATCAGGTGGTGAACAGCAAAGAGTAGCACTTGCCAGAGCATTAGTGAATAATCCGCCTATATTGCTTGCAGACGAGCCTACAGGTAACTTAGATCCTAAAAACTCATGGGAGATTATGAAACTCTTAGAGGAGATTAATAAACGAGGAACGACTGTATTAGTGGTAACACATAACAGAGAAATCGTTGATGCAATGAATAAACGTGTAATTACAATGCATAAAGGCGTAATACTTAGCGACGAGAAAAAAGGTGAATACATTTATGAAGGTTAGTACATTTGCATACAATTGTGGACAAGGTATAAAGAATATAAAGAGAAATAAACTTTTCTCACTGGCATCGATTGGTACGATAGCAGCCTGTATATTTCTTATGGGTGTATTTTATGCTATTATTGCCAATTTTCAATATATGGTTAAAGAGGCTGAGGATTCAGTCTGTGTTACAGTATTTTTTAATGATGATGTGACAGAAGACCAGATAAAGGACATAGGAGATAAGATAAAGAAGAGAGTAGAAGTATCCCGGATAAAATATACTTCTGCAGCTGAAGCGTGGGACAACTTTAGTAAGCAATATTTTAAAGATGATTTAGACCTTGCAGAGGGATTTAAAGATGACAATCCACTTAAAAGCTCAGCAAATTATGAGATATACCTGAATGATTTAACGATGCAGGATGCATTAGTATCTTATCTTAAATCATTAGACGGAGTAAGAAAAGTTAATGATTCTCCGGTAACTGCTAATACACTTACAGATTTTGCGAAAATGGTTGGATACATATCAGTAGCCATAATCATAATTCTGTTAGCAGTAGGTATCTTCCTTATAAGTAATACAGTTATGATTGGTATTACAGTCAGAAAAGAAGAAATTAGAATTATGAAATTAATCGGTGCAACAGATATGTTTGTAAAAGCCCCATTTATAGTTGAGGGTATAATTATCGGTTTAATCGGAGCTATACTTCCTGTAATTGTTCTTATGGGTATATACCAGAAGGTAATTGTGTACCTTATGTCACAGTTCCAGACATTTACAAGCCAGGTATCATTTATCAGTTCAGCAACTATATTCTCATTTATTTTGCCAATGGCATTAATCGTAGGTGCGGGAATTGGTCTTACAGGTAGTATGATTACAATCAGAAAACATCTGAATGTATAAAGGCGGTATCATAATATCTGATAATGAAGATTAATATGGTACCTATCAGAAGATATACTTATAAATGTAAACAGATAGAAAGTGTGTGGAAGTCTCGAAAGGATGATTTGATTTGAAAAAAAGATTGTTAGGCTTAGTGTGTGTACTCATTGCAAGTGCAATGGTTATCGGACTTGCACAGCCTCTTAAAGCAACCAGTATCGATGAAGAGAAGAAGAAACAGCAGGATATGGAGAATAATTTAGACGATATCCAGAATACATTAGACAAGCTTGAGACTATGAAAAATGATATGAATGAATATATCAAGACAATGGATAGTAAGCTAGAAGAGATAACGGCTAAGATTGTAGATTTGAATGATAAGGCAACAGCTAAGCAGACAGAAATTGATGAAATAAATGTCAAGCTTGCTGCACAGGAGGAGGATATCCAGTCACAGTATGAATCTATGAAGTTAAGAATCAGATTCATGTATGAAAATGGACAGACTCAGTATATGGAGATGATGTTAGGTTCAGGAAGTCTTGGAGATTTCCTGAATAAAGCAGAGTATATTTCGGAATTAACTACATATGATAGAAATATGCTTGATAAGATGCGAGAGACGAAGAAGCAGATAGAAGAGACAAAGGCTTCTCTTCAGACAGAAAAAGATAATCTCCAGACTCTATTAGAAGAAGCAAGTGCAGAGCAGGATTCAATGGAGAAGTTAGTTGAAGCAAAACGTGTTCAGCTTGCAGCAACCCAGCAGGAGATATCAGATGCTGAGAGTGAAGCCGAAGCAATGAAAGCAGATATCGAAGACCAGAAACAGCTTATTGCTGCAATGCAGGAGGCTGAACGAAAACTCAAAGAAGAGCAGGAAAGAAAGAAAAGGGAAGAGGAAGAGAGACGCAGACAGGAAGAGTTAAACGGACAGAATAATGCAAATAATAATAACAGTAACAATAACAACAATAACAGTAGTAGCGGTTCTTTTGTATGGCCTTGTCCAAGTTCGAGAAGAATAACATCTGATTATGGTCTGCGTGGGGATCCATTTGGTAATTCCTCTAGCAGTGAATTCCATAAGGGTATTGATATAGGTGCACCTGTCGGAACACCTATTGTAGCTACGGCAAGCGGTGTAGTTGCATGGGCAACACGTAGCAGTTCAGCAGGAAACTGGGTAGTTATAAATCATGGTGATAATCTTATAAGCGTGTATATGCACATGGCATATTATATAGTTTCAGGTGGAGATTATGTTGAAGCAGGACAGGTAATAGGTTATGTCGGTCTGACAGGACAGACAAGCGGTCCACATTTGCATTTCGGAATAGGAACTTATGACGGAAGCTGGCCACCGGCATATGTTAATCCACATAATTATATTGGTTAAACTATAGCAATTTTAAATGCGGAATGGAGAATAAAATGGATAATGAAAATAAAGATGATATAAATAATTCAAATCGTTATTACGGAAATAACTATTCGGAGAACCAGAGATATAATAATGGAAATAACTACGCTGGAAATGGCAATTATAGTTCGGTAAACCAATATGGTGGGAATAATGGTTATAATAACGGAAACAATTTCACAGGAAATAATGCTTATAATAATGTAAATAACGGAAATAAACACAGTAAGAAGTCATATTTTGCAGGACTTATTACAGGTGTTATCTGGGGAATTGCCGTTGTATTTATATTGATAATATTATCTAATATTATTGAGAGTGAACTTACTGAGTCAGGAAAGATTTCAGATAATGTCGGTACATCAGCACTTACAGGAAGCAGCAAATCTTCGATTATAAAACAATATATTGATAAATATTTTATGGAAGATGTTGATAATGACATACTGACAGAGGGAATGTATAAAGGAATGTTAGAATCATTAAATGATCCATATTCCGTATATTATACAAAGGACGAGGTTGAATCACTTAAACAGTCATCAGAGGGTGAATATGTGGGACTCGGAATATCTGTTACACAGAATAATGAAACTAAAGTAATTACGGTAACTAAGGTATATGATGATTCGCCTGCTAAAGATGCGGGAATAGAATCCGGGGATACGATATATTCGGTAAATGACAATGTTCTTACGGATGAAACCTTAGATGAGTTATTAGTTGATATTAAAGGTGAAGAAGGCAAAGAAGTCAAGATGCAGCTTAAAAGAGGCGAAGAAACCATAGATGCTGATATGAAATTAAGAGAAGTTCTTATAGATGTGGTATCTTATGAAATGCTTGAAGATAATATTGGATATATCATTATAGACCAGTTTACGGGAACGTCTACGGAACAGGTTGAAGAAGCTATTAATGATTTGAAATCACAGGGTATGGAAAGAATAATTGTTGACCTTAGAGATAACCCGGGTGGACAGTTAGAATGTATACAGGCAATTCTTAATTACTTCCTGCCAAAAGATAAATTACTTCTCTATAGCGAGACTAAAGATGGAGAGCAGGAGAAATATTATACAGAGAATGACGGACTTATAACAGATATGCCACTTTGTGTATTGGTAAATGAGAATAGTGCAAGTGCATCAGAGGTATTTGCAGGTGTAGTTAAATGCTATGACAGAGGTAAACTAGTTGGAACCAAGACATTTGGTAAGGGCATAATGCAGTCAACATTCGGACTTAGTGATGGAACTGCAATTAAACTTACAATTGGTAAATACTATCTTCCAGATGACAGTAACATTCATGGAATAGGTATTGAACCTGATTACGAAGTAAAACTTCCTGAAGATGTTACAAATGTGTGGGCGTTAAAACATCCAGATGACCCACAGCTTACAAAGGCAATCGAAGTTGTAAAAGGATTAGATTAATTTAAAAAGAGCTTTTATACATAATGAATTAAGAAATTTTTCACTTTCCTATTTTGTTAAGTATAAAAGCTCTTATTTGTTATGGGATGTTATGGAGTTTTATTAAAGAGTGGTAGCATTTTATAAAAATATGTGCTATATTATAGTAAAACGAATGTATGTTCGAAAAAATGTATTATAGTGAAATGAATGTATGTTCAAAAAACGTATTATAGTGAAATGAATGTATGTTTGAAAAACATATTATAGTGAAATTAAGTTAATTTATAAATAAGTTTGAAAGGTCAGAAATATGGATAAGAAGTTTAAACTTGTATCAGAATATAAACCTACAGGGGACCAGCCACAGGCGATTAAAGAGCTTGTTAAAGGTTTTAAAGAGGGAAATCAGTTTGAAACACTGCTGGGTGTAACAGGTTCAGGTAAGACATTTACGATGGCAAATGTAATCGAGCAGCTTAATAAGCCTACACTTGTACTAGCTCATAATAAGACTTTGGCGGCACAGCTATATGGGGAATTCAAGGAATTTTTTCCTGAAAATGCAGTAGAGTACTTTGTCAGTTATTATGACTATTATCAACCGGAAGCATATGTACCATCAACAGACACTTATATAGAGAAGGATTCATCAATTAATGAAGAGATAGATAAGTTAAGACATTCAGCAACAGCTGCATTATCAGAGAGAAAAGATGTAATAATAATCTCAAGTGTATCTTGTATATATGGTCTGGGAAGTCCTATAGACTATCAGAATATGGTGTTATCATTAAGACCGGGAATGGTTAAGGACAGAGATGAAGTGTTAAAAAAATTAGTAGATATACAATATGCTAGAAATGATATGGACTTCAAGCGTGGAACATTCAGAGTACGTGGCGATGTCGTGGAGATATTTCCGGTAACATCATCTGAAAATGCAGTAAGAGTTGAGTTTTTTGGAGATGAGATTGACAGAATAACAGAGATTGACACGTTGACAGGCGAGATTAAGAGCAGGTTAGAGCATATCGCAATATTTCCGGCTTCACATTATGTAGTGCCTAAAGAGAAGATTGAACTTGCAGCTAAAAGTATTGAGAAGGAATTGGCAGAGCGTGTAGAATACTTCAAAAGTGAGGATAAATTATTAGAGGCACAACGAATTGCAGAGAGAACTAATTTTGACATAGAGATGATGAGGGAGACAGGCTTCTGTTCGGGAATAGAGAACTATTCAAGACATTTAGCAGGATTAGAACCGGGAGCAACACCGCATACATTATTAGATTATTTTCCAGATGACTTCCTTATGATTGTAGATGAATCGCATATTACGATTCCACAGGTAAGGGGAATGTATGCGGGTGACCAGTCCAGAAAGACGACACTTGTAGATTATGGCTTCAGACTTCCATCGGCTAAAGATAACAGACCACTTAATTTCGAAGAATTTGAAAGTAAGATAGATCAGATGTTATTCGTGTCGGCTACACCGAATGTATATGAAGAGGAACACGAATTGTTAAGGGCTGAACAGATTATCAGACCTACCGGATTATTAGATCCGGAAGTAACAGTTAAGCCAGTAGCAGGTCAGGTAGATGACTTAATTAGTGAGGTAAATAAAGAAGTTGCGAAGAAGAATAAAGTATTAGTAACGACACTTACCAAGCGAATGGCAGAAGATTTGACAGACTATATGAAAGAAGTCGGAATCAGGGTAAAATATCTACATTCTGATATAGACACACTAGAGAGAACTGAGATTATAAGAGATATGCGGCTTGATGTATTTGACGTATTAGTCGGTATCAACCTTTTAAGGGAGGGATTAGATATACCTGAGATTACATTAGTAGCAATATTAGATGCTGATAAAGAAGGCTTCTTAAGGTCAGAGACTTCACTCATCCAGACGATAGGACGAGCAGCGAGAAACTCAGAGGGACATGTTATAATGTATGCTGATAAGATAACTGATTCTATGAGAGTAGCCATAGACGAGACGAATAGAAGACGAAGTATACAGCAAAAATATAATGAGGAGCATGGAATTACGCCGACAACCATTAAGAAAGCGGTAAGAGAAAGAATAAGCATCACGAAAGAAGCTGTTGAGACGGTTGATAAGTTAGAAAAAGATCCTGAATCAATGAGTAGGAAAGAAATAGAGAAGCTTATTAATAAGATTATGAAGGAAATGCAGAAAGCCGCTTCGGAACTTAAATTTGAGGCAGCAGCAGACCTGCGTGACCAGATGATTAAACTAAAAGAGCAGTTAAGAGATATGTAGAAATGAGGTAAATTGTGAAAGAAGTCAATGATAAAAATAAGTCAGGGAGACAATTTATAAAGATTAAAGGGGCAGCAGAACACAATCTTAAGCATATTGATTTGAATATTCCTAGAAATGAATTTGTGGTAGTTACGGGACTTAGTGGCTCTGGTAAATCTACACTTGCATTCGATACGATATATGCTGAGGGACAGAGAAGATATATGGAATCACTGTCATCATATGCAAGACAATTCTTAGGTCAGATGGAGAAGCCTAATGTAGAAAGCATAGAGGGGTTGTCACCTGCTATTTCGATAGACCAGAAATCAACTAACCGAAATCCACGTTCTACGGTGGGAACTGTTACGGAAATATATGATTATTTCAGATTATTATATGCAAGAATAGGTATACCACATTGCCCTAAATGTGGAAGAGAGATATCAAAGCAGACGGTAGACCAGATGGTAGACCAGATTATGACATTGCCGGAGAGAACGAAGATTCAGTTATTAGCACCAGTAGTAAGAGGACGTAAGGGTGAACATGTTAAGGTATTAGAACGTGCTAAGAAGGCTGGATATGTAAGAGTACAGATTGATGGCAATATGTATGATTTAGGTGAAGAAATAAAGCTTGAGAAGAATAAGAAGCATAATATTGAAATAGTTGTAGACCGACTGGTTGTCAAAGAGGGAATAGAGAAACGTCTCACAGATTCCATAGAAACTGTACTTGATATAGCTGACGGACTTATGGTTGTAGATGTGGTTGGCAGTAAGCCTATGAATTTCAGTCAGAGTTTCTCGTGCCCTGATTGTGAGATTAGCATTGATGAGATACAACCAAGAAGTTTTTCGTTTAATAATCCTTTTGGTGCATGCCCATCATGTTATGGACTAGGCTATAAGATGGAATTTAACGTAGACCTTATGATTCCTGATAAATCAATCAGTATAAATGATGGAGCAATCGTGGCAATGGGCTGGCAGTCAAGTGGCAAAGATGGCAGCTATACACATGCAATCTTAGAAGCGCTTGCTAAGGAATATAGCTTTTCGTTAGATACACCATTTGAGGAGTTAAGCGAAACAGCAAAAGATGTAATCATTAACGGAACAAATGGCAGATGTGTGAAAGTATATTATCGTGGTCAAAGAGGCGAGGGTATATATGATGTGGCATTTGAGGGACTTATTAAAAATGAAGAGAGAAGATACAGAGAAACAGGTTCTGAGACATTGAAACAGGAATATGAGGAATTTATGACGATTACGCCTTGTAAGGAATGTAAAGGCCAGCGACTTAAGAAATCTTCACTTGCAGTAACTGTTTCTGATAAAAATATCCATGAGATAACATCGATGTCTATAAGAGATTTGCATAAATTCTTAGAGGATATGGAATTAACTGACAGACAGAAGTTCATAGGAGGTGAGATTCTTAAAGAAATCAAAGCAAGAATTAAATTCTTAATGGACGTAGGTCTTGATTATCTGACATTGTCGCGTGGTACAGCATCATTGTCTGGTGGTGAGGCGCAGAGAATAAGACTTGCTACACAGATTGGTTCAGGACTTGTGGGGGTTGCTTATATCTTAGACGAGCCTAGTATCGGATTACATCAGAGGGATAACGATAAACTCATTAATACACTTACACATCTGAGAGATTTGGGAAATACATTAATAGTTGTAGAACATGATGAAGATACAATGTTAGCAGCAGACCATATCATAGACATAGGTCCGGGGGCAGGCGAATATGGTGGACAGGTCGTGGCAGAGGGTACGGCAGAGGAGATTATGCAGAATGAGAATTCAATTACAGGAGCGTATCTTAGCGGACGTATAAAGATACCGGTTCCAGACACCAGAAGAGAACCTGCCGGCTGGATTACGGTAAAAGGTGCAAGACAGAATAATCTGAAGAATATCAATGTGGATTTTCCACTTGGTATTATGACATGCGTAACCGGTGTATCGGGTTCCGGAAAGAGTTCGCTTGTAAATGAGATCCTTTATAAAGCATTAGCTAAGAAACTTAACAGAGCAAGAACTATACCTGGTAATCATGATACAATTGAGGGTACAGAGCAGCTAGACAAGATAATCAACATTGACCAGTCTCCAATAGGAAGAACACCACGTTCTAATCCTGCGACATATACAGGTGTATTTGACCAGATTAGGGATTTATTTGCAAGCACATCAGATGCTAAAATGAAAGGCTATAAGAAAGGCAGATTCAGTTTCAATGTCAAAGGCGGAAGGTGTGAGGCTTGTTCAGGTGATGGTATAATTAAGATAGAAATGCATTTCTTACCGGATGTATATGTGCCTTGCGAAGTGTGTGGAGGAAAGCGTTATAACAGAGAAACTTTAGAAGTTAAGTATAAAGGCAAGAGTATCTTTGATGTGCTTGATATGACTGTTGAAGAGGCACTTAAATTCTTCGAAAATGTTCCATCAATTTATCGTAAAATTCAGGCATTATATGATGTAGGACTTTCATATATTAAATTAGGCCAGCCATCAACTACATTATCGGGTGGTGAAGCACAGCGAGTTAAGTTAGCTACAGAACTTAGCAGACGAGGAACAGGCAAGACAATCTATATTCTTGATGAACCTACAACAGGACTTCATTTTGCAGACGTTCATAAATTAGTGGAAATTCTAAGAAAATTATCTGATGACGGAAATACAGTCGTGGTTATCGAACATAATTTAGATGTAATTAAAGTAGCCGATTATATTATCGACATAGGACCTGAGGGTGGAGATAATGGTGGAACGGTTATCGCAAAGGGCACACCAGAAGAGGTTGTGAAGAATAAGAAATCATATACCGGTAAATATCTGAAGAAATATTTAGAAGATAAGTAAATGTACCTGAAGCATTATATATGTAGATTGAAACAAAATCCGTAATCTGCAAGCTGATGATTTATGTAGAAAAATGTCAGAAACTACTTGCATAATTAATGATATTTTATGTATAATTAGGATATTGTGTTTTTAGTCAGAAGTGGTTTTATATATTTCACATATAATCTATGAAAATTAAGGAGAGAAAAAGAAAATGCATACATTTGTTAATCAGGTAGCCAGAATAAATGGTGTAATTAACGAATGGGTATGGGGTATACCTATGCTTATTCTGATTATTTCGACCGGTATCTGGATGAGTATCAGAACGGGATTTTTCCAGATAGTAAGAGCGAAAATCGTTGGCGATGAAACATTTTTCGCAATATTTAAGAAGAGACACGTAACAAAAACAAAGGATAAGAAAGCAATTTCACAGTTCCAGGCACTTTCTACAGCATTAGCTGCCACGATAGGTACAGGTAATATAGCCGGTGTTGCAACTGCACTTACAATTGGTGGACCGGGAGCTATATTCTGGATGTGGGTGTCAGCATTTTTCGGAATGATGACTAATTTTTCTGAAAATGTTCTGGGTATCTATTATAGAAGAAAGAATATGTATGGCGAATGGTCAGGTGGTGCAATGTACTATCTGGAGAATGGTCTTGGAAGTAAAAAAGGAATGAAGAAAATTGCCAAATTCCTTGCAATATTATTTGCAATTTTCTGTGTACTTGCATCATTTGGTATTGGTAATATGACTCAGGTCAATTCAATTGCAGATGCGATGCATAGTAATTTCGGAATACCTACTATTGTTATGGGTATTATTCTTGCAGTAATTGCAGCACTCGTTGTAATAGGTGGAATTAAACGTATAGGCAGAGTTACAGAGAAACTTGTACCATTTATGGCATTAGCCTACATTATTGGTGCACTTGTTATTTTCTTCATAAATTATAGACAGATACCATATGTATTTGGAAGTATTTTCAAAGATGCATTTAATGTGTCAGCAGTAGGCGGTGGTATCGGCGGTTATGTAATAAAGAGAGCTGCTACAATGGGCTTTAAGCGAGGCGTATTCTCGAATGAAGCAGGTCTTGGTTCTTCAGTAATGGTTCATTCATCATCAGACGTTAAAGAGCCTGTTATCCAGGGGATGTGGGGTATTTTCGAAGTATTTTTTGATACAATAATTGTCTGCACATTAACAGCATTTGTATTATTATCAAGCAGTTCAGATGCAAAATCACAGGCAAAAGTATTTGCAAATATTACAACAGACAGTCAGACATTCAGCATAGCTGAACATATTGATGAAGACAAAGAAGTTCCACTTATAGATAAAGAGTACAGCACATTAGTTATAGATGTTGATAGCGATGGAAATGCTAAATTGTATACAGAGGCACCGGCAGATGGTGAATATCTTGAACTGAAGGCCTATGGAAATTCTTATTATGTAAAGGCTTCTAAGAAAGAGGACAGAACTGAAGATGATTACATATATACAAATATAATGTCAATTAAGGGAAATGCAGCAAAGGATTCAAATGGTAAAACAGTTAAAGATTCAAATGGCAACGTAGTCTTAGATTCTGTTAAAGTTGAACAAATTAATGGTGTATCTCTTGTTACATATGCATTTTCACAGAAGTTTGGTGATGTGGCTGCAAAATTGTTAGCAATTGCGATTTTATTGTTTGCATTTTCAACAGTTCTTGGCTGGTCTTTCTATGGAACAAAGGCGATTGAATATTTATTTGGAACAAAATCAATGGTATTCTATAAAGTCATATTCGTATGCTTCATCGTAGTGGGCGCAACACTTAACCTAAGTCTTGCATGGAGCATAGCAGATACACTTAACGGTCTTATGGCCATTCCTAACTTAATCGGTGTATTGGCATTGTCAGGAACAGTTGTTAAAATTACTAGAAACTATACAAAACGTAAGATTAAGAAAGATGACGTGAATCTTGAACCAATGCTTTCAGCATTCCCTGATATCCAGAAAGAACAGGAAGAAAAGATGAGGGCTGAGGAAGTATAAGATTATAAAACATAAGATTATACAGTATGAAATTATACAGCGGAAAATATAGTTTCTGTTTCATACAGAAAATGATATATTCAGATTTAATATTTATGACAGGTGATGTTGCTTGACATTGCCTGTCTTTTTTCTTATACTTAATAAAGTGTTAGAAATACATTTTAGAATATCAAAACGAATTTGATTTGAAAATATTTTAGGAGGAAACGGGCTTGGAAAAAGAGATGATAATTGTTCTGGACTTCGGTGGACAGTACAACCAATTAGTTGCAAGACGTGTTCGTGAATGTAATGTATATTGTGAGATTTATTCTTACAGAACAGAACTTGAGAAAATCAAAGAAATGAATCCTAAGGGAATCATTTTAACAGGTGGGCCAAATAGTTGTTATGAAGCAGACTCACCAACATATAAGAAAGAATTATTTGAATTAGGTATTCCTGTACTTGGATTGTGTTATGGCGCTCAGCTTATGCAGCATGTCCTTGGTGGTAAAGTTGAAAAAGCACCTGTACGTGAATATGGTAAAACAGAGGTAATGGTAGATAAGAGTTCGCCATTATTTGCAAATGTAGAAGAGAAAACTATTTGCTGGATGAGTCATTTTGATTACATCTCAAATGTAGCTTCAGGCTTTAAGATTTCGGCACATACAGCAGATTGTCCTGTTGCAGCAGCAGAAAATCTGGACAAAAATCTTTATGCAATTCAGTTCCACCCTGAAGTCCTTCACACACAGGAAGGCAGCAAAATGCTGTACAATTTCGTTAGAAATGTATGTGGCTGCCAGGGGCTTTGGAGAATGGATTCATTCGTTGAAAATGCAATCAAGGAAGTAAGGGGAAAAGTTGGTGACGGTAAAGTATTACTTGCATTATCAGGTGGTGTTGATTCATCAGTTCTTGCAGCATTACTTGCTAAAGCCGTAGGACCACAGCTTACCTGCGTATTCGTAGACCATGGACTTCTTCGTAAAAACGAGGGAGATGAAGTTGAAAGTGTATTTGGTAAAGGTGGAGCTTTTGAGATTAATTTCGTCAGAGTAAATGCAGCTGAGCGTTACTATGAGAAGCTTGCAGGTGTTACAGAACCTGAACAGAAACGTAAAATTATCGGCGAAGAATTCATAAGAGTATTTGAAGAGGAAGCAAAGAAGATAGGTAAGGTTGATTTCCTTGCACAAGGAACTATTTATCCTGATATTGTGGAATCAGGACTTGGTGGAGAATCAGCAGTAATTAAATCTCACCACAACGTTGGAGGACTTCCTGAACATGTTGATTTCAAAGACATTATTGAACCACTTAGAAATCTTTTCAAGGATGAAGTACGTAAGGCAGGTCTTGAACTTGGCTTACCTGATTATTTAGTATATCGTCAGCCATTCCCAGGTCCGGGGCTTGGAATCAGAATCATTGGAGATGTAACAGCAGAAAAGGTACGAATTGTACAGGATGCTGATGCAATTTACCGCGAAGAGGTTGACAAAGCAGCAAAATCTTATAAGGAAGCAAATGGCAAAGAGGCACCTTGGATGCCTAACCAGTATTTTGCAGCGCTTACAAATATGCGTTCAGTTGGTGTAATGGGCGATGAAAGAACTTATGATTATGCTGTTGCAGTAAGAGCAGTCCGTACAGTTGACTTTATGACAGCGGAAGCAGCAGAAATACCATTCGAGGTATTACAGACAGTAATGAGCAGAATTATTAATGAGGTTCGTGGGGTAAATAGAGTATTCTATGATTTGACGAGTAAACCACCTGGAACGATTGAGTTTGAATAACGGATTAAAATGCCGAAAGCCTGTATTTATGCGGGCTTCCGGCGTTTGTTTGTATCCAATGGCTCTAGTTTGGCTCCATTTGTGAATTGAGTAATGGAAAGTTTTTTTTATGGTTTGAAATAAAAATTTTATTGACACAAGAGAATATGGATAGTATACTTATCACCAAAATTACAAGGAGAGCATACAAATGAATCAGAACTTACATTCAAGACGTTATATGTACATGTATTATAGACATACTGTGTTATAAGCTTTGCAGGGTTAATGCATTGACTTATAGCCGGTAGGTCTATTAGTCTAGTGCATAAAACCAGAATGTAAGTGATGTGTTAATATATATTACATCGTAAATTGGAATTATCGCACTGGACAATGAATGTTTGGTGCGATTTTTTTGCGTGAAAGAGGTGCATGGAATGAATGATTCAATTGAATTGAAATTGGTAACAGAAGATGAAGCAGAGTGTCTGCACAGACTACAGGTAGAAGTGTTTATGCCATTATATGAAAAATATCAAGATGATGATACAAGTCCGGCAAAAGAAAGCCTGAAAAGAGTAACAGAGAAGATTATTGAGGAAAATTCAGATTTTTACTTCATTGTGTTTCATGGAGAAAAAGTTGGAGGTGTGAGAGTCAGATGGCATCAAGGCAAAAAGGTGTATGAAAATGTTAATTGGATATCTCCTATTTTCATAATTCCAAAATTTCAAAATAAAGGGATTGCGAGCACGGTGATAGAACAATTATTTGGCATTTATCCGAATACAATAGAATGGCGTTTAGATACGATTAAGCAGGAAACAGGCAATTGTCATTTATACGAGAAATGCGACTTTGTCAGGACTGGAGAGGAAATAGTTGTAAATAAAAAGATGACATTGGTTAAGTATGTAAAAATTTATGATGAAAGTGTTGGTAGAGATGTTGATAAAGGAAAGGTGGAAGATAAGAGGAGGGATAGGGGCAGAGTAAGATGATTCCTCTGCATATCCCCGATTCATTTTACGTACCTGAATTTATATATTGAAAATCAGGAAACAATCGCAAGAAGTTGCGATTGCTATTGATGATGTAGTGATTCTGTGATATCATATAAAATATGGTACATGAAAACGGAGGCCAAAATGAAAGTATTGGTAATGAATTGTAGTCCTGTAAGAAATGGAGCAACAGCAGAAATTGTTAATATAGTTACAGTTTGTCTGGAAAAGAAACATGATGTTAAAAACATATGTATTGATGATTATGATATAAAATTTTGCAAAGGATGTAGAACTTGTCATAATACAGCAAAATGTGTTCAGAATGACGATGTTGATAGGATAATTGAGCAATATGAATGGGCTGATATTGTTATATCTGTCTCTCCGTCGTATTGGGCAGATGTACCAGGAGAATTTAAATCTTTTATTGATAGATGCACTCCGTGGTGTAACACACATGAACCGCATGCCAAGATAAGTAGTGGTAAGAAGGGATATGTTATTGCATTAAGAACTGGACCGGGAATGAAGGAATGTGAGAGGATTATTGCAACCATAGAACATTTTTATGGACATATGGAAATTGAATGTTGTGATAGACTTGGTTTGTGTTCGGTGGAATATAAGGAAGATTTGGAATGCAGGAGAGAAGAAATCGAGGAATTCTGTAACAGTATAGATTAAATGATTTATTATGGATATTATTCACATATAGATGGAATGTTTTTGGTTGGTATTACAAGATTTTTATATCAAAGAAGGGTTGTGATGATATTGGAGACAGGTATTATGATAGAAAATGCTATAACATATGTGAAACAAATATTTGCTGCTGATTCCAGTGGGCATGACTACCATCATACCATTAGGGTTTATCGGTTGGCGGTAGAAATTGCAAAGCAGGAAAATGCGGATATGCAGATTGTGCAGTTAGCAGCATTATTACACGATGTAGATGATGCCAAGCTTTCACCGGAAACTTATGCTTCGAAGAGAAAGGCAGTTGATTTTATGAAAGGCAACGGTGTGGATAATGAAATTATTGAAACTGTGTGTAAGATTATAGAGGAAGTATCATTTGCAGGAAACGATTCAGTTGTGCCAAGTACGATAGAAGGTAAATGCGTGCAGGATGCGGACAGGCTGGATGCAATCGGAGCAATTGGAATTGCAAGAGCATTTGCTTATGGTGGTAGTAAAGGTAGAAAGATTTATGATCCGGAGATAAAACCTTTGATTAATATGAGTAAAAAAGAGTATCAGCAAAATCAAAATTCTACAAGCATTAATCATTTTTACGAAAAGTTACTATTGCTAAAGGATATGATGAATACGGATGCTGCAAAGGAGAAAGCTTGGCATAGACAATTTATCATGGAATCCTATCTTGAGGAATTCATGGCAGAGTGGGAAGGAGAAAGGTGATATGTTAGAAGTGAATTTTTATGATACAGTTGATGACGATTTATTGAAGTTTGCAGTGATTATTTCACAGAGTAATGGGAAGTGGGTAATGTGTAAACATAAAGAACGCGATACATATGAAGTTCCGGGTGGACATCGTGAAGAAGGGGAAGATATTTTGGAGACTGCTAAAAGAGAACTTCAAGAAGAAACAGGTGCCGTTAAGTTTGATATAGAACAGCTATGTGTATATTCTGTCACAGGTAAGAACAGTATAAATGAAAACGGAGAGGAATCATTTGGATTATTATGTTTTGCAGAAATAAGAGAATTTTCAGGTGAACTTCATTGCGAGATGGAGAAGGTGGTACTTATGGATGAATTACCAGAAAATTGGACTTATCCATTGATACAACCAAAGTTGATTGAAAAATATCTGCAAATACAAAAGCAATCTTATAGTCAGATACAGCAGACTGCAAAACAGACTATAGCATATATAAAAAAGATTATTAAGCCGGGTATGAAGTTATTTGATATTCGAAAACTATGTGAGGAAAAACTGATGGAGTTAGGTGCAGACTCTTTCTGGTATTGGGATGTTGGTGCATTTGTATTCGCAGGAGATGAAACAACGGTTTCCGTATCTGGAAAGCAATATGTAACTTCGGATAAAATTATAGAAAATAATGATATTATAACAATTGATTTAAGTCCACAGGTAGGTAATATCTGGGGAGATTATGCTAGAACTATTATTGTAGAAAATGGTGAGGTTGTAGATGATATAGAGTTAATTCAGAACCAAGAGTGGAAAAGTGGTTTGCAAATGGAAGATAAGCTACATGCAGAATTATTTCGTTTTGTTACAAAAGGAACCACTTTTGAAGAACTATATTATCATATGAATGAGTTCATAGTTGAAAACGGATTTGTGAATCTTGATTTTATGGGTAATCTAGGACATTCCATTGCGAAAGTTAAGAGTGACAGAATTTATATTGAAAAAGGAAATAAGGCGAAACTTGTAGCGATGAATTATTTTACTTTTGAGCCACATATAGCATTTCCTGATTCAAAATATGGGTATAAGAAAGAGAATATTTATTATTTTGATGAAGATGTGTTGGTAGAATTGTAAAAGGGGATATTTGCTAATTGTCTAGTGACAAAGAAAGTGTGTGCTTTGAATTCAGGAGGCAAAAACAATGGATTGGAATGAAGTTTTAAAAGATATTGTGTCAGGAACAATACTGCTTGCTATAGGTGGTATAGGCGGATGGTTTGGTGGTGTGATTAAAGGAAAAAAACAATCATCAATGGCTGTTGAACGCAAAAATCAAATATATCAGCCATTACTTGATGAAATTAAAACATATACAACTTTTGACTGGTCAATATTGATAAATATAAAAGCGGACATTTTAAAACAAGTAGTTTGTGAATCGTATAAATTTGGATTAAATGAAGAAATACAAAATAAGTGTAATTATTTGTATGAAGTTATACAAGAGTATAATAATATAAAACCTGTTGCAGTAGCTAATCAAATTATTGTAGATATTTTTACAGAAGCTTATGAAAAAATATATGGGAATATTATTGATGGTATTGCTTATCATACTGACCGCGAAGGTAACGAATGGGAAGAGGAAGTACTAGTAGAATCGGTACAAATTATAAGAGAATTAAATCTTACTAAGGATATTGAGAACTTATTAAGAAATGAAGGTATGTATTCAAGTGAAGTTTGTGTTGATTATGAAAATGGATTATACGAGCCTATCTATCTAGAATTGAAGCGCATTTATGCATCAGCACTCCATGTCATTATAAATGGAAAGCCATGCAAGCATGCTCAGCCAGTAATAGAATTAAATATGTTACCAGAGGAATATATGGCGTATTATTATGATTTCTTTGATAGATATAATAATGATAAAAGGATAAAAAGGAAGTATGAATTAAGGGAGGAGATTATATATAGTAGCCAGTCTCTTGTAGAAGATATGAAGTCAATAATTGATAAAATTGTACGTATTTATGAAATTGAAGAAGTATAAAAGCGGACAGTGTTTTAGCAAAGAGAGAGGATGTCTGTATGCAATATGCAAGAAAATTAAGAAAAGGTGACAAAGTAGCGATTGTAAGCTTGTCAAGTGGAATGCTTGGTGAAGAATTTTGCAGTCATAATATTGAGATTGGCGTAAAGAGATTAAAAGAATATGGTTTGGAGCCGGTATTTATGCCTAATGCTTTGAAGGGTATTGAATATTTGCAAACTCACCCGCAAGCAAGGGCGAAAGACCTAAAAGATGCATTTCTGGATAATTCTATTGCAGGGATTATTTGTGCAATTGGTGGTGATGATACATACAGACTTTTGCCTTATCTGATGGAAGATGAAGAGTTTATAAAGGCGGTAGAGGAGCATCCAAAATTATTTACAGGATTCTCAGACACTACTATCAATCATTTGATGTTTTATAAATTGGGCTTGTCTACTTATTACGGGCCAAACTTTATTTGTGATTTGGGAGAAATTGCAGATGAGATGTTACCATATACCAAAAGGGCATTTGAGAGTTATTTGGAAGGTAATGAATCTGATGAAATTATATCCAGTGATACTTGGTATGAAGAAAGAGAAGATTTTTCAAGAGCCGCAATAGGAACAGAAAGAAAAACTCATAAGGAAGAACGTGGGTTTGAACTTCTCCAGGGAAGTGAAATTTTCCAAGGAGGATTATTAGGTGGATGTTTGGAAAGCCTTTATGGTGTATTGACTAATAGCAGATATGAAGATGAAAAGGAAGTTTGTGAAAGATATGATCTGTTTCCAAATAAGGAAGAGTGGATTGGGAAAATTCTATTTATAGAAACCTGCGAAGAAAAACCGACTCCTGAATTGTTTGAAAGAGAAGTGTTATTACTGAAAGAAAAGGGAGTATTCGACGTGGTAAATGGTGTATTAGTTGGAAAACCACAGGATGAAGCTTATTATCAGGAATATAAAGATATTCTTATTAGAGTGATAGACAATGAGAAACTTCCGATTGTTTATAATGTGAATTTCGGACATTCTATGCCACGATGTGCGTTACAGTATGGTGCTGTTGCAAAGGTAGATATGAAGCAGAAAAAGATTTATGTGAATAGATAGGAGCGAATACTATGGCTGTGTCATATAACAAATTATGGAAATTATTAGTGGATAAAAAAATGAGCAAATCTGATTTGCGTAAAAAGGCAGAAATTGCTCCTAACACGATGACAAAATTACGTCGTGATGAAGAAGTAAGCCTTACAATCCTAAGTAAGATATGTAAGACTCTAAATGCAGATTTTGGCGATATTGTGGAATATGTACCTGATGCGGAAATTTGGGATTTGTATGATGAAAATAGGGAACTTCTTGGGAAGAATCATGTTAGAGGTGAGCAGTTACCGATAGACGGATACCATCTGGTGGTGCATGTATGGATTCGCAATTCAAAGGGAGAGTATCTGATTGCACAGCGCTCGGCAAACAGACCAACATTTCCCTTGGTGTGGGAATGTGTGGATGGTTCAGTGGTAAAAGGGGAAGATAGTTTGCAAGGTGCGCTTAGAGAAGTAAGAGAAGAAGTAGGGGTAGATTTATTACCGGAAAAAGGACATGTTATTTTGTCTGATATAAAGAAAATAGAGTTTGGTAAAGTAGTTAATAAAATTGTAGATGTTTGGTTGTTCGAGTATGATGGAAAGGTCGATTTGAGCAATGCTACAACAGATGAAGTGGCGCAGGTTGCGTGGATGGGCAGAAGTCAGATAAAAGAATTGTTTGATGCAAATATGTTTGTGGATACATTGGAATACTTCTTTACGGAAGTGGAGAAAGAAGGGAGATAAATGTTTAAGTTTATATTTGATTTAATAACGGAGCCATTAGGGTTACCGATTGAATGGTACTATGAATGGATTATTCTATTAGTTATTGGAGAAATAGCATATCGTGTGGCATATGATAAGGTGGGTGTTTTGTATCAAAGCGGTTCTATATCTGGAAGATCTGTAGGCTCATTTTTTCATTGGATAATTCGTACTGTTGTATTTGTGGCAATATGGGCAATAACATATGGAGTGATTTGGATTGGCAAATTTGTTATGGCACATAAAATACAGGTCGCTATTGGTATATGTAGTATTGTGTCGGTTGTTATAGCCGTAAAAATATTAATTTGGATTAAAGAACGAAATGAATTAGTCAAAGTGCCAGTAAATGTTGAAGATGATGATAACCGGTAAAATGCTTTAAAAATAAAGAAAGTTGGTGAATATATGAAGGAAAAAGAACATCAATCCATAGAGTGGAAGGAGTCATGGCAGGATGAATATTTGAAATGGATTTGTGGATATGCCAATGCCTACGGTGGAACAATATACATAGGTACGGATGACGATGGTAATGTTGTAGGTATTGATAATGCAAGAGATTTATTAGAGCGAATTCCTAATAAGATTACAGATACAATGGGAATCATTGCAGATGTGAATTTGTTATATAAAGGCGAACTTGAGTATCTGCAGATAATTGTTGATAAATACCCATCTTTAATAAGTTTTCGTGGAAAATATTATTATCGTTCCGGAAGTACCATGCGTGAGATTACCGGAAAGGAATTGGAAAGAGCTTTGTTAAAAACGCAGGGAAGAACATGGGATGGTGTGCCTCTGCCAAAACTGTCAGTATCTGACTTAAAGCAGGATGCAATACAGTTATTTAAAGATAAGGCAGTGAAAAGAGGAAGGCTTACGAAGGAAGAAGTCAGTGTGGAAGATACTATCTTGATGGATAACCTGCACCTAATTGATGAAGATGGATATTTGATAAGAGCAGCAATGCTTGCATTTTATAAAGATCCAGAGAAATGGGTAACAGGTTCTTATATCAAAATCGGATATTTTGGAAAATCGGATTCCGATTTGGTGTATCAGGATGAGGTGCACGGGCCTTTGATAGAGCAGGTAGATAAGACCGTTGATTTAGTTTATACAAAATATATGAAGGCCTTGATTGATTATGAGGGAGTCCAGAGAATTGAGCAATTTATGTTCCACAAGGACGCATTCCGTGAGATTTTGTTGAATGCCATTGTTCATAAGGATTACAGCAGTTGCAATCCAATTCAGATTAGCGTTTACGAGGATAAGATATATATTTGGAATGATGGTGAGATGCCTCCAAATCTGGATTCTACAGACAAGTTGTTTATGAAGCATTCATCAAAGCCTTATAATCCGAAATTGGCTAATATCTTTTTCAAAAGCGGTATGATTGAAGCGTGGGGAAGAGGATTTGAGAGGATTAGGGAAGCTTGTGCGTTGTATGATGGACCATTGCCGGAATACGAGATTAATGAGGCTGGAATTATGGTTCTTTGCAAGGCTTGTGATAGGTATTTGGGGTTGTTAAGAGATGATGGTCAACATCCTGACCATCATCCTAACCAAAATGGTCAGGATGTGAATAAGCTGATTATTGATTTTTGTAAAGACCCGAAGTCGGTCCAAGAAATAATGGATGAATTTGATTTTGATAGCAGGACAAGTTTTAGAAGAAAGTATTTAACACCTATGCTGAAAAATGGTGTGTTAAAGATGACTATACCGGAAAAGCCATCAAGTAAAAATCAGAAATATTTTTCGTAAGAAAATAACCTAACCACATCTTAACCAATGTGGTTAGGATAAGAATACAAGAATTAAGAGAGAAGGTAATTGACGAATGGATCTAATGGCGGCAATTGGATTGCTTAGTTCTATTGTTACTTTAGAAGAGGCAGGAAGAAGTTGGGTATTAATTGTAAAAGACAAGTTAAAAAGAAAAGAGATTGATATCAATAATTGGGATTCAGATGATCCTTTAGTTCAGGCTTGCCTTGATAGATTTAAAACTGATATGGGGGATAAATATAAGGATCATATTTTTTCAGAGGAAGAAATACAAGAAATCATTCGGGGCTTTTTTGAGCAGAATAGAGAGCTGCGTATAGGGAATGAGGAAAAGAAGCAAATGACTCAGATTATTGAGGATATTTTATACGCATATAATGAGCATACGAAGTCCCTTATGTCAAGCGGTGAAAGAACACTACATAACACGCTATCATCGGATTTTTCCAAGATAATGGATAAGCTGGGGGTGATAGAAGAACAACCTCATAAGGAAAACATTAAAAAGTTTTTGCGTGCGATTGAAATAAGTAAAGAAATTGAACTTGAAAATATTGAAGAGCTTATTAACGGTGAATATGAAATTGACAGGTCAGAAATTATTGAAACGATACAGGCAGGACGAGAAAAATTAGTATCGATACAGGGAAATGCTGGTTCTGGTAAATCAGTTGTATGCAAAAAACTGTTAAAGGGAAAAGAATACGTATTAGTCACGCGAGCAGAGAATTTGTCCACAGGAAAGAAAGTAAACGAATTGTGGGATTGTGATGTAGAGGATGCAATCTTGTGGTTAGAAAATAAACCGCTGTATATATTTATTGATGCTATCGAATTTATTGCAGATTGTGGTGACAATGCATTTACGTTGTTGCAGGAGATATATAGGCTTGCAGATAAATACAGCAATGTATATATTATTACTTCATGTAGAACTACTGATAGTTCTGCGTTTATGAAGATTAATACAAAATATAGAATCAAAACATACGAGATTCCGGATTTGGCGAAAAATGAGATTGATAAGGTTGCTAAAAGTTATCCCATTATTTTATCCTTACAGCAGAATAAAAAATATTCGGATTTATTATGTGTGCCATTTTATCTCAATTTAATTGTATCGGGAGGATTTGTAGAAGAAAATATTAACGACGAGAATAATTTTAGAAATCTCATATGGGAAAGAATCATCTGTTTAAAAGACAAGTGCAAAAAATATGGTGTCTTACAAAGTGATGTTAGAAAAACTGTTGAGCGCATTGTTTTTGAACGTGCTAGTCGTTTTGTTGTTGGTGTTGATAGTGATATTGTAGATAGCGATATTCTAGAAGCATTGAAATCAGAAGGAATTATTGTCGAAAGCAGGAATAAGATTCGTTTGAAATATGATATTTTCGAAGATATTTGTTTTGAACGATATATAGATAAGGCGTTTGATGCATGTCATGGGTCGTATAATGTTTTTTTTGATGAAATAGAGAAAATCGGACGTTGCATATATAGGCGATACCAGATTTGGATATCTAACAAACTGTTTGTACAGGAGGCTCGCGAGAAATTTGTATATACACTGTTAACGGATAATAATATTGAAGCAAAATGGAAAAAGCAAACAGAAATTGGGATAGTAAAATCAAAATACTGTGGATTGTTTTTCAAGGAATTTCAGGAGTTACTCGATGAAACAGTGGTTGAAGAATTGTTAGATATAACAAACTTATATGCATTTGAGGCGAAAATTAATCATTCACCAGCATTAATAATGAATGTAACACCGATAGGAGCGGCACGTGAAAATTTAATTGGTATGGTTTTTGAAGAACGCATAAGTTTAGATAAAAATAGAACTTCTATTATTAAGCTGTGTGATGATTATGCAAATTGTTTTTATAAAACTGCGGATACTGAAGAAAAAGCATACAAAATAATAATTAGATATATTGACGAGCTAATAGAAAAGAGTAAAGAAGAAAAATCATATTATCAACATGATGAAGAGATTGTGCAGCTTTTCCTTATTGTTGCCAAAATGGCCAAGTCATCTAAGTCATGGCTGAAAGAATTTGTTGAAAATATGATAGTAGAATATTGCTCTGGAACTAGTAGAAGGGACAGTGTTGCTGAAGAGATTCTAAAGGCGGTTGTGAAAAAATGTCCACTTTTATTTGCTATGGAATTACCCGAATTGGCATGTAAATCAGCGGAAACATTATGGGGACAAAGAGTGTCAAGAAAGCATTTTAGGTATGATGGATATGACCATAATAATGTGAGAGCGTATGGTCTATCTGACAATGCAAATCACTTCGACAATAATGAAAACGGTGTGTATAATAACACTTTTTTCTGGTATGTTATGAGATGTGACTTCGTAAAAGGCCTTGAGTGGGCAATATCATTTGTTAATAATGCAGTACAGACATTTGCAGAGAATAAGCCAGATGAGATAACAAATATAGAAATTTTTTTTCCAAAGGAAAACAAGAAAAGAGTGTATTTGGGTAATGGATGGTTGTGGATGGCAGATATCATGGAACATAACCTTCCGGTGGTATTGACGGACATTGTTTTTGTAATAAAGAAGACTGTTATTAATTCTATGAGAAATTCTTCTGAAAGTGCATATATTAAAGGCTTAGCAGAATACGTTAAGAATACTATATATGAAAAGGCAAACAACGTATTGCTTTTGTCTATTATTGAGGCTATAGGGATGAATTATCAAAAAGAAATGCCGGGATATGCATTAGAATTAGCATCCAGTATGGAATTAATATATTTTGATATTCATCGTAGTGGCGAATTTATTTCTAATCCGACAAAAGAATTGTTGGAAAAACACATGATGCTATCAATGGGAGTTCCAGAAATAACCAGGCGATATGAGAAAGATGAAAAGTGTGCATGTAATTTGCAACAATACTTTGCTAATTCGTATCTTTATGGAGATGATGGAATAAAAAACAGATGTCATGTTATTTTAGATTACTTATATTCTATATATGATGAAAAAACGTATTCTAATGAGAATTTGCAGATCCAAAAAATGGATTTTCGTGATGTTGCTGTGACAAAAATAGATGAAAAGACAATAATGATTGAACCGCAGATCAAGGGAGAAGCACAAAAGATTGTTAAGAATAATGAAAATGCAAACGAACCAATATTGCAGTTGAACAAAATTATAAATCATTTGTTAGAGGATATTAATGATAAAAAGGCTAATGCTGGTCAAGTTATTACAGTGATTGATATTCTTTGTGAAAAGATGAAAGATGATTATCGTATTGAAATGCAGTTCGAGAAAGTACTTGTAACATTTATCGCGTCTGCATTGATAATGTGCGATATTACGGATGAACAGCGAAATAAACTAGTCGAAGAATGGATTAAGCGTGTAAAGAAAATATTTTCAAACCAATCTTATGTTGCAGAAGTTAATATGGTAATTGTATTGTGGGAACAATTAAATAAGAATATAAATAATGATCTTAAAAAGCAGATTTTGATAATGATATTAGAGAGTATTGTTAATGATGAAAAATCAGGATTGATTAGTCAATTGGCAGAATTAACATATTATTTTTTGGGAAAAAATAGGAATTATGCAAGTAGGGTTTTTAATACAATTATTATGCTTGCAGAAGATGAAATGAATCACCAGAAGTTTAATGCTGTATATATAAAAAATCATAATGATGCTGAGTATGAATTCATTCCTAATATGGTTCCTAAATTACGTGGCGTGGATTATTGGATTAGAGAAAATAAGGGGAATGAATATCAAAATAAGAGGTCTGAAATAATTCAAGAATATTTGTATGATGGTAAGGGGGGAGATCTTTCTGAGTTTGATATCAGTAATTATGATATAGACCTTCTCTGTAATATTGCATGTTGTGGATTGGATACAGAAGATGAGGAATTTGCCATAGTTATTAGTTCGATTGTGCAATGTATGATTGAAATATGGCATAAAAACTGTAAAGAAATGCGGGCTCATGAAATAATTGACACATTTCAAGAACATAAAGTATCCTCTTATTTTCAAAGAGAATTGAATATTATAGGACGAAATCCAGAAGCTGTTTATGATATTCTGTTTAAAGGAACTGACTTTTCGATATTTACCAGAGATACATTGGACTTTTATGAAGATGTTCTTAGTGGCTTTTTGGTGTCATATGTTGATGGATTTAGGGAGAAGGGTAAGAGAGCTGATATTGAGAAGAAGTTACATACTCTTGAAATCTATGTAAATAACATTCCAGAAGGCTATGTAAGAAATACACTCGAAAAGAGGCTGTTCCTTTGCAAAGGGAGATATAATAGATGGGATGTAAACAAGGTTAAGACAGAATATAGTTATAGAGATAAGTGCTTTTTGAATACGCAAATTGAAAAGTATGGCCACAATCATTTGTTGGATGTTCTATATACATTATATTTGCTTAATATTAGTGAGCTGTTACCGGAAATTTTGATCTCTATTAGTTCGTGCTTTACAAAAGCTATTAGAAATAATAAAGAACAGTTTGCAAAAGATATAAAAGATTCACAGGTGATAGTTGATATGATTATCTTGAAATCTTTTATATTCTATAGCGATGAAATAAAAAAAGATGAGAAACTGATTAATGCGTATGAGAACATACTGTTAGCATTGACAGAAATAAGAGACGAGAAGGCTGCTGTACTATTAGATGAATTTAGAATTCATTGAATTGAACGTTTTTAGTAGTAAAAGTAGATTATATCTGCCATTGATTTTGTAGAAGCAATATTGAATTATTGCAACTAATTTGATACTAAAGTTTTTGAAAACGATATGAAAAGAGTAACATTAGATGAAACGGATGTGGTGGAATGTCGCATAAAATCAGCATTTTCGATTTGATGATACTTCCCTCGGGAAGAGTTTGAATAAACAAAAATGCTTAGCAAATCCAGCGTTTATGCGGGTTTGCGGCATTACAAAAGGTCTTTTGATAACAAATTGATAACGGTTACGCAAGTGCGATTATTCTTACGGATAAGTGGTTTGCAGGTCGAGGAATGATTTTAAAGTGGTTTGTGTGACTGTGATAAATCCATATTAGAAACGCCCTTAGCTGTGGGTAGTAACTCATGGCTAAGGGCGTTTTTTGCGTTCTTGTCAATCGGTTTTTAGTTTGTCTTTTGCTGATTTCTTCGGTGGTGAGTTTTGCAGCCTGTTTCCATCAAAGCAGGCAGAAATTGATTTGTGTTTAGGAGGACAAAGCGGCAGATATAATGCTAAAAGTAGTTGCGTGCGCACGCATATTGAGGTATAATACGTTCTGATTGGAGGTATATATCTATGCAACTATTAAAATGGCTTTCAGTAACAGACCGATTTTACAAAATCTATTTGGATAAACAGCTTGCCCCCTTTGGAATCAACAACAGTCAATATATGTTTTTGATTAAAATCTGTCATTCGCCTGGCATTTTACAGGATTCTTTAATGGATATGTTTTATGTTCATCCGAGCAATATTGTACGGACAGTTGCGGCATTAGAAAAGCAGGGAATGATTATGCGTTCCCCAAATGATAAGGATAAGCGGACGTGTAAGCTGTATCCTACGGAACGTGCGCTGTCTGTAATTGATGAGGTACAGACGGTATGTGAAAAGACAGAAGATCTTTTATTGCAAGGCTTCAGGGAATCTGATAAAAACCTCTTTATTGATTTGCTGATTCAGGCAGGTGAAAATATTACAGCGGAACTCCGTATAGAAAGAAAGGGGGATGAATTTAATGACTGAGAATCCCCTAGGATATGAAAAAATTTCAAAACTGTTGAAAGATTTTGCCATTCCCAGTATTATTGCGTCTCTTGTCGGCTCAATCTACAATATTGTGGATCAGATTTTTATTGGTCAAGGGGTCGGTTATCTGGGAAATGCAGCAACCAATGTTGCCTATCCGTTCTCTACCATCTGCCTTGCTATTGCACTGCTGGTTGGAATCGGCAGTGCTTCCCGTGTTTCCCTCTGTCTTGGATGCAAAGAGCCGAAAGCTGCCGCTAAAGCAGCGGGAAATGGTATTGTTTTGATGGGAATTTTCGGAATTATTTATTTGTTGGTTGGTGAAGCTTTTCTGTCTTTGCTACTAAAGGCATTTGGGGCAACGACAGATGTATTTCCATATGCAAAGCAGTATGCCAGCATAACATTGATTGGAATGCCGTTTCTTATTGTAACGAATGGTATGAGCAATTTGATTCGAGCAGATGGAAAACCAAAGTATTCAATGGTTTGCATGGTTATGGGAGCTATTATCAATACCATTCTTGACCCTATTTTTATTTTTGCTTGCGATTGGGGAATTGCCGGCGCAGCTTGGGCAACAGTTATTGGGCAAATTTTTTCCTTCATACTCGCACTCCGTTATCTATGGCGTTTCCAAACAATCCATTTTGAAAAAGAGTCGTTTTTATTGGACATCAAAGAAAGCATGAAAATTTGCAGCATGGGAATCAGCAGCAGCTCAAATCAGATTGCAGTTACCGTGATTCAAATCATTCAGTACAATTCGTTGACTTATTACGGCGCATTAACAAAATATGGAACAGATATTCCCTTAGCTGCTTGCGGAATCGTTATGAAAACAAATGCCATAATCCTTGCGATTGTTGTAGGAATCTCGCAGGGAACACAGCCGATTATCGGCTTCAACTATGGGGCAAGGCAATACCATCGTGTACGGGAGGCTTACCTGCTTGCGGTAAAATGGAACCTTGTAGTTTCCACTATTGCTTTCATCGCATTTCAATTTTTCCCACAATCTATCATTTCGCTGTTCGGAGATGGGGACGAGCTGTATTTTGAATTTGCTGTTTTGTTCATGCGTACCTATCTTTTCATGGTGTTGGTAAATGGTGTGCAGTTGCTTTCTTCCAGTTTTTTTACCGCAATAGGAAAATCGTTAAGAGGTGCTCTGTTGGCATTAACAAGGCAGACCTTTTTGTTGATTCCGCTTACCCTGCTGCTCCCGCTTCGTTTCGGAATTATGGGAGTATTGCTTGCGGGGCCTGTTGCTGATTTTTCAGCGTTTGTACTATCTGTTGTACTGGTGGGTATAGAATTAAAAAAACAAAAAAATGACATGTAAACAACAGCCATATGTGAAAACATTCTTTTTCCGCCGTTAAGTAATCAAGAAGCAAAAACTTAAAAACCGTTGCGATAAATTTTATAAATTTAGTAGGATAATATTTAGAAGTAAGGATTGAGAAAAATATGGAAACTATAAAATGAGTTCTATGTCCTATCTGTGGAAATAAAACCCGAACGATGATGCAAGAAGATACCGAATTAAATAACTTTCCACTCTACTGTCCGAAGTGTAAACAGCAAACACTTGTGAATGTCAAGCACTTTGTTGTTTCGGTTAGCATAGATAGTGCAAATTAAGATGGTATCTGAATAGAAAAATACAGTATGCTAAATATTTTACAAGGCTTGATTTTCTAAGCAAACTCGCTTATAATTTAAGCCATAGCATATAGCTATTATCCACAGCTACTGAGCAAGTGTTATCAATACTGATAACAAAATGATAACATTAGCTTATATAGGCAGGATAATATGGATATATCAAATAATCAAAGGATTTACATACTCGGCAGAGAATAATTTCTAAACAAAATTAGTTAGGAAAAGTCGAGTTTGAATAACGCAGAAAATCGCCTTATCCCTTGAAAACACTGGGGGTTAGGCGGTTTTAATTTTCTTTGTGATGTTAAGGTGATGTTACGGGACCATTATTAACATCATTTCCAAAAGCTTCATTCAGCCGTGATGCTAATTTCACATCTTTGTCCGGATACAAATGTCCGTAGGTATCCATTGTGGTTTTTGCTGATTCGTGTCCAAGTCTTCTCGAGATTTCCAAAATATCAAATCCCATGTTGATCAGCATACTTGCATGAGAGTGTCGCAGGTCATGTACACGGATTTGCTTTACACCAGCTTTGGCGGCGAGCGTTTTGATTTCTCCGATGAGCGAAGATTTCGTGAACATAAATATTCTGTCATTCTTCTTTATCTCATACAGTTTGGAAATGTGTTCCTCTATTTCATTGTAAAGGAACTCCGGAATTGTCACGATGCGCTTACTTCGGTTTGTCTTTGGAGTAAGTGTTACCTGTTCCACATCCACAACGGCAAATGTCTTGCAGATGTTCAGCTGCATAGATGGAAGAATATCTTCTGGTATGAGTGCCAGGAGTTCTCCTTCTCGGGGAATATCTGAACCGTATATTGATTTTGCACCATATGATTGCATTAATTATCTGACCTGAAATAGTTGCCGACGCAGCGCCTTTCACACCCCGGTTGAAAACAAAAATAAAGATTGGATCAATTCAAATTCCAAAAAAAAATATTTAACTATAGTTTTTTCTATGATATAATTTATAAGTAGTAAGCCTATAAGTTGGCATTTTGGTTTGCCTGACCTGAAATGAAAGAAACTATTTAGGACAAATGCAGATAAAAAATATATAGAAGGACAAAGCATGGAACATTTTGTAGAATTTAATAATGTAAACAAAATATATAATATGGGTGAGGTAGAGATAAAAGCATTACATGATGCTTCGTTTTGTATTGATAAGGGAGAAATATGTGTAATAGTTGGTCCATCCGGAGCCGGTAAAACAACTCTTCTTAATATTCTTGGAGGGATGGATACATTGACTACAGGAAGTGTAGTTGTAGATGGCAAGGATATATCAGGCTACTCTAAAAGAGAACTCACAACTTACCGCCGCCATGATGTTGGCTTTGTATTTCAATTTTACAATTTGATACAGAATCTTACAGCTCTTGAAAATGTTGAAATGGCAACACAGCTTTGCCGTAATCCTCTTGACCCAATGGAGACTCTTGAACAGGTTGGATTGAAGGATAGGGCGGTGAACTTTCCGGCACAGCTTTCTGGTGGTGAGCAGCAACGTGTGTCAATAGCACGAGCCCTTGCTAAAAATCCCAAACTTTTACTTTGTGATGAGCCAACGGGAGCATTAGATTATGTTACAGGTAAACAGGTATTGAAATTGCTGCAGGACACAAGCCAGGCTACGGGGATGACAGTTGTGATTATTACACATAATAGTGCATTGACAGCAATGGCTGACAGGGTAATATGTGTTAAAAACGGAACAGTTGTCGAACAGAGAAAAAATGAAAACAGAAAATCAATAGAAGAGATAGAATGGTAAATAATATATGATAAAAAAATCAATTTTTCGTACAATAAAAGACTCGTTGGGACGTTATATAGCAATATTAGCTATCATTGCATTGGGGGTTGGTTTTTTTGCAGGACTTCGTGTTGCAGAAGAATCAATGATAAAAACGGCTGATAAATACTTGGATGAGATGAATCTGTATGATTTTAAGCTGATTAGTACATTAGGATTTACTGACGCGGATGTTGAAGAATTTCAAAAGCTTGACGGAATTGAGAAAAGTATTGGTTCAGTTAGTGCTGACTTAATATACATAGGAGAGGATGGTTCAGACAGGGTATATCACGCACATTCAATCCTTGATGGTGTTAACGGACTGGATGTTATATATGGAAGGTTACCTGAAAATGAACATGAATGTCTGCTGGATGCACGATATTATGCAAAAGAAAATATAGGTGATAAGGTAGTACTTTCTGACAGCAATACAGAGGAAACATTAGGTGCATTTTCAAGTAATGAATATACAGTGGTGGGTATTTGCAATTCATCTGAGTATATAAATTTTCAGCGTGGTACTACATCATTGGCAGGAGGAAGCGTATCGGGATTTATGTATGTTCTGCCGGAGGCATTTACAGCTGATTATTATTCTGAAATCTACCTGACAATAACTGATTCAGGGGATATTTATTCTGAGGAATACAAGGACAGAATAGAATCAATGAAAAAGAGTATTGATACTACATTGGAAAGATGTATCGGAGTACGTGCTAAACAATTATATGGAGAGGCTGCTTCACAGTATACTCCTGCATTTTTTGTTTTTGACCGTAGTAGCAATATTGGATATGCAAGTTTTGAAAATGATACGGCGATTGTGTCAGGTGTGTCAAAGGTTTTTCCTGTATTCTTTTTCCTTGTGGCTGCACTTGTGTGCATTACCACTATGACAAGAATGGTTAGTGAGCAACGTACACACAATGGTATTCTTAAAGCAATGGGATATAGTGATACCGTAGTTATTTCACAGTATATGGTATATGCAGGAAGTGCATCAGCAATAGGCAGCATTATAGGATTTTTAGTGGGTTCTAAGGTTATGCCAATGGTACTTTGGAAGGTATATCATATTATGTATAACATTGATCGACCTATTGAATTTGTTCTGGACTGGAAGTTGTTTTTCGGATGCTTCGCATTGTACCTGTTATGTTCACTAGGGGCAACCTGGATAGTATGTCACAAGGATTTAAAGGAAAGTGCAGCACAACTTGTGCGTTCTAAGGCACCGGCCGCAGGAAAAAGGATTTTTCTTGAATATATAGGATTTATATGGAAACGTCTAAAGTTTTTACATAAGGTATCAATCAGAAATATTTTTCGATATAAAAAGAGAATGTTTATGATGATAATTGGTATTGGCGGGTGTACAGCACTTCTTCTGGCTGGTTTTGGTATACGAGATACCATCAAACCTATTGTTAAACGTCAGTATGAGGAAATAAGCCTATATGATGCATCGGTAAAGTTTATTTCCAATCAGGATAATTCTAATAAGAATTATTTTTTAGAACAGTGTAGTGATTTTGCCGATGATATTGTTTTAGTTCACAGTAGTAATGTGGAAATTTCAAAAAATAATGAAACAGCATCTTTGGTAATGGTAGCTTATAATGATGATATGTCAGCATTTATTAATCTTCATAAGAAAAATAAGCAAATAGAATGGCCGGATAAAGGCGAGGCAGTTATTAATTACCGACTTGCGGAGGAAATGGGCATTGAGGCTGGAGATGTTATAGAGGTCAAGGATAGTGAGTACAATAGTATGAGTCTCATTGTATCTGATATATTTGATAACTATATGGGAGATTATATTTATGTAAACTGCGAAACGTGTAAGGAAGGCTGGGGATATGAGCCTGGTATTAATACTGCATATGTGAATTTTAAGAATGGAGTGGATGAACATAAGGCTGGGGCTGATATAATGAATATAGATGGAGTAGCGTCGGTATCAATTACAAACGACTTAAAAGAAAATGTTGAAAGTATGCTTGAAAGTATGAATTATATTGTACTTATTGTACTTGTATGTGCTGGTGCACTTGCATTTATTGTTTTATACAATTTGACAAACATTACTATTATGGAACGTATTCGTGAGATTGCAACGCTGAAGGTTCTGGGTTTTTACAATAGAGAGCAGAATTCATACGTATTTAGAGAGAATATTATATTAACCATAATTAGCTCAATATGTGGAATTCCACTTGGAATAGTTTTATTGATGTATGTAATGAATCAGATAAAAATCAGTACATTCTATTTCGGTTACAGACTGGCACCGTCAAGCTTCGTATTGGCAATTCTTATTACATTATTGTTTACGGTCATAGTGGATAGTGTGCTTACTGTTAAAACAAAGAAAATCAACATGGCGGAAGCATTGAAGGAAATTGAATAATACTTAGATTTTAATGTATTTATTATGGATTTTAAAGACGAATATTAAAATGAATATAAATGTGAATATAAATATTAAAAATTTTAATAAAAGAAAAAATCATGTTATTATAAAAAGAGAAAACTTCCAGTTTGTCGTAAACATTTACATACTATTGTTTAGAAAAAAACAGTTCCGTTTATCCCCTCGAATTTCTCCTATAAGTGAAAGAACAATTTCTGACTTTATGACAGGGTTACATACCAAGAATGGACGAAAGTATAACTTATGTAACAGGTAAAAGTGAATTTGTGGAACCTAAAGAAAAAGAGTTGGAGTATATGTCAAAAATAAATGTGCAAAAATGCCTGAAAGAAGATTTTACTTTAACAGTTGATGATACTTTTGTAATTATTGGAGTAGGTACTGTTGTTAATGGAATGATTAATACAGGAATGTGCAGAGTAGGAGAAATTGCAACTGTGGCTAGATATGAAACTACTATAACTGCAATTGATATTCATACAAAAGACAGAAAGCCCAATAATGCAGCATATGCTACTGAACATGTTGGACTGGGATTAAGAGGAATTTCAAAAGACCAGATAAAAAAGGGAGATATTGTAAAAATAAAAAATAGGAATAAATTTCAGATGTAATTATTAGAAAATAGGAATAAGATAATTTTTTAAATTCAAGTTTAGTTTGTCGAGAAGTTATCTTTGAAAATCCTCCGCTGATTGAAAATCGGCAAATGTGAATTTGAAAGGAGTGTGCTTATGGGGGTGGCAACAACTGTACGAGATGCTGCTAATATCAAACGCGCAAATGAAAATGAAACAAGACGAGAAATGATTGCTTCCTGGTATATTACCATGCCAGGCATCCCTTCTTCAGAAAGAGAACAGTTAGAAAAATCTTTGAGATACAATCTTTGGGCAAGCTTGATTCATTTTATTGTTCTTAACTTTGTTCTCACATGTGTATGGTTTTTTGGGTTTGGTCTTAGATTTGATGCGATTAAAGCTGCAACAGGCCAGCAATTAAAAGGAACTATGACTGTGACAGGTGTAGTTCAGGAGGATGGACTTACATTATCTGTTAAGGATCCGAATAAAGGAAAGCACGTTGTCTATTCATTGACTGATCTTGGGGTAGATCCCACTGGATGGTCTTACGGAGGACGTCTTAACACTTACTGGTCTAAGGATGAAGATAGTGGAGATTACAGTATCATCGCAGTTATACCGGAGAAAGAAGCCTCTCGTATACAAGGATTGGAAGACGCAATTCTTATGACAGGATATTTTTCTATAATTGTAATAGGGCTGCTTATATTTTTTGTTCGACGTAGAAAATATACCTCATGGTATATTCCATTTTATTGGCGGATGGAGAAGTTTTGTTCAGAAAACCAGATCTACCAGATGTATCCAGGATATAATACAGAAGAGGCATTTATTGCCTATGGAAATGAGCATGCTGATACTTTTTCGCGGCAGTTTGCAGCTACACAGTTAACGGAGATTGAAAAGAAGAAAAAGAAACGAGAAATCGTAATCGGAGCTGTTTCAGCACTAGCTATTATGGCTGCTATCATTCTAGTAATCTGTCTGGGAACCACTATTCAGTCAATTGCTGACAACAGAAAAAATGACGACAGAACAGTGAAGGTACTTGAAGAACTTCAGACTGCAATTGATGGTGGAGAAGAACCATTAGGAGAGGAATCCGAGCGTTATAATTTTGCTAATATAGTGCGCAGAGCACGTGAGAGTTTTCCGGATGAAGATGTTTATTATAAACTGGTTACTACGGATGACTATGTGGCATTGGCTATTACGACAAAAAAGAAGACCAATGTTTATATTGACAGATATACTCCGGTTGAAGGAGCAGTTGGCGATTTAAATACTATCTACAAACTGGAGATTTCGATGGTATCGAATGTCATACAACCAGATGATGTGTTGAATAATTATACAGGTATTCTTTATAAATGATTTTTGGGTGAAATGTCTGCTTGATAAATATTACATAAAAATTTCGTATCTCATATAAAGAAGATATAGCATATAGAAACATGGAGGTAACTTAAAATGATATTAGGTGGTCTAGTAATGATAAGCATAGGCTTATTCATAATTATTGGAATATTCAAATTATTTAAGCCAACAGACTACTCAACATGGAAAGATGCAGAAGGTATTGTAGAAAAAGTCAGGACAGAAACGTGGGACGACGGTGAACTCAGACCTTGCTTACCTCGCATCATTGTATCCTTTGAGTTAGATGGAGAGTTGATAAAAGGAAAATCTAACTGCATTGGCACAGAAAAAACTATAAAACAGGTAATTGCAAAATATCCAAAAGGGTCAAAAGTCTGCTTTAAATACGATGATTCCCCAAAAGAAACCATAGTAACCAAAATAGCTGATAATCTAAATTTCCAGAAAACTATTTATATCCACATTGATGATAAAGAGTTCCCCAATGGTTCTGTGGAAAAGAAAGCAAAATTGTTCGGTTATGGATTTGGCTCAATTTTCCTGGTAATAGGAATTGTATGCATAATGAGCTTGTTTTAAAAGGGGTATAAGATGAGTAATAAATTATATAAAGAAGATACAAAAAAGAAGAAAAAGAAAGAAACAGAAATAGGAACTTTCATGAGGCGTATTATTTATGGATGTACTTTAAGCTTGATTGCAATTTTGCTATTAATTGCTTTCTTTGTACCATCCAATATTAATGAGCCCAGAGCATTCACTGGATTTGTAATAATGATTATTGTGCTATCCATTTTTGCAGCGTACGGAATAGGACTTACGTTATTAAGTAAACATTCTATTAAATTCAAAGATTGGTTTGAAAAGGATATGATGAAACTCTATAACTTAACTCCACCCGAAGATATAAATAATACAGAACAATTTGTGATTTATCGACCAAACTTCTATAAAGGGTTATCCATAGTAACAGTATTGGTGCTTTTAGGATTCCTAATCATGACAATTGTAGTTGCAGATAACAGACCAGATTTATATCTGTTTTGGGTAGTATGCCTAGTTTTTTCTGTCATATCAGCTATACATACATGCACATACAAATATACTATAGAAAACAGAAAAATCAGATATAAATGGCTGTTTGGAAAAGAAAAAGTAATCGCTTATTCAGAAATAGACAAAATCACTCTCGAAGGCAGTCCCAATAGTGAATGTGGGGTGATTTATAAGAAAGGTGTGAAAAAGCCTTTTATGAAAATAAGGATGATAGATAAAAATGCAAACAGGTTTAGATATTTAAACATTAAATAAATCCTTGTATAATCTGAATTATGGTTCTAGTTATGCAGCACAGGCAAATGAAAATGTCATAGAAAATGTCATAGAAAATGTCATAGAAATTTCGGAAGAAAAAATGAAGCAGTTAATGCCAGAGTATTCTAAGAAGAAGCTTGTTAAAGCATATGAGATTCTGAAAATGATTTCGGAAAACCCGAATATTTCTATTGATGAATTAAGAATAGCATTAGATGTTACAGATAGAACAATTGCTAGATATATATCAGAATTAAAAGATAAAGGTATCATAGAAAGAAAAGGTCCGGATAATGGTGGAAAATGGAAAATTAGGTAAGTAAATGACAGTAAATTTGGCACTCAATGTAACACCCAAACATTCACTCAAGGATATTCCAGAGTTAGTCTCAACGAAGTCTCACGAGATTAGAGACTGAGTGAGACTCTATGATATAGCAAAATGCGATAAAATCGGCATTTGCAGGTGAATTATAAAGTTGTAGTCTCAAGCCAGTCTCATTTCTGAAATTATTTGTTGAGACTAACATGAGACTGAGGAGGTTCAAAATCATGGACATAAGCAAAAAGGATTGGAAACTATTTCGAGAAAGATTATCAGGCTGGCAGGAAAATTATATGGAAGGTCTTGTTAAAGCGTATGCAGATTTTTTGAATGATGATAAAAAGCCTGCATCAGATAAATTTTGGAAACTTGAAAAACGGATAAAAGAAGATAAGCGGCATCCTGGAGTTATCCTGGAGATGAGTAAGTCAGAGGGGCTATGGGATATTGTTCGGCTTATTAGACTGAAAGTAATTACATATGATGATTTATCAGACTTTAGTGATGAATTACAACTGGAAGTGAAGAGAATACTTGAGATGAGCAGGTGATAAATATGGAGATTGGCGCAACAAAAGCAGTTCAAGATCGACTAAAAACAACAAAGATTGAAGAAAGCAAAGGTGTTTCGCGTGTGTTCTGCAGGGACACACATTTGACGAAAATAAAAGGAAGAAATGTCTTGTTTATTATAAATGCCAGTAATCGTTATACAATAGCAATGACAGATATTGAACCAAGAAACTGGAATTACTATGCAATGTATATCAGCCGTGTGATTCATGGCGTGATGCAGGAAATGGGATACTCCGAGGATCAGATAGGGCAGTATTTTATAATGTCAGGCGATACAACTGTAACAAAAACTCATGGTAGGAAATCGGTTGGTGGCATTAACAGAATGGTAATGGATGCACAGTATTTTGATAAAAAGTTGGATAAAGAAGCAAAGTATCAATGGGAACTTAGTGAGTATCTGAACAGAGATATCTGCCAGCCAGAGGGATTTGATGCGTATGGATATCCGAGTGAACTTTTTAAATTAGACATGGAACGATTAGGGATTGCTACTAAGAGAGAGCCAGCAAAGTTAATTGATTTTGCTCAGTACATAGAAATTAATCGTGGTACTAACGATTAGTACCACAAAACTTTTTCTTGCAGAAATATCGCTTGGAGATTATAATTTCCATAGGTGGACAAGCAAACCGACAGAATATTATTCTGTGAATAGCAAACCAACCTGCAAGCCACCGGAACTACACACAATAATGATAAATAACAGCTGGTACTGGATTGGTACTAAAAGTGTGTGAAACGAAAAATAATGTGTGGAAAAAACGTTATTTTCGAAACCATATGGTATAGAAAATAAACCAAAACGAATTAAAATCACATCAAACCTTGCGAGTTTGAATAGAAGCCACAAGTCTTGGAACCCGCTAAACAAGCGGCTTCCGAGACTTTTTTTTACTCTGCTACTAATTAGCTACTAATAGCAACTACTCTTTTTTTATCGTTTTCATATGTTGGCTTTAACTTTAATAGCAAGAAACCCTGATGACTGCTGGATTTCTTTTATATGATCTTTCTTTGTGGCATCTGGATGATTTTCCCTGATGCGGTATTTGGTGGTACTAACGCAGGTCCAAACTGAGGTCGGGCGGTTACATCTGAGCCGTTGCTCTAAGTCTGCGGCACTTCACATGTGATACCTGCGGCTTCAAGCAGAGGGTTATCACATGGTGGTTCAGGTGTTGGCGGATCTGTTGCCTGCAATGATTCCATACTATGCACAAGCTCCTGCTGTTTATGTGGAAACAGATGGGAGTATGTGTTAAGTGTTGTGGATACCTTTTTATGTCCGAGCCTGTCTGCTAACATCAAGGCATCACAGCCCTGATTAATAAGTAAGCTGGCGTGACTGCGTCTGAGGTCGTGTACTCTGATCTGCTCAACACAAGCTCTGCATCTGTCAGAACCTTTATCTCGTTTATGAGACCAGACTTCGTAAAAGAGAAGATTCTTTTGTACAACTTGCTAATTCTAAGGATTACCAGCATTTTGAAAATAATGCTGGTAATCGATAATCCCTACGGAAGCAGATGACCTGCCGCCAGGTACAGCTCATACCATTCCTCACGAGTCAGAGTAATATCGCACGCCGCGATAATTTCTTTCAGGCGACTTTCACTTGCAGTGCCGGTAACAATCTGCATATTTGCCGGATGACGTAAAATCCACGCAGCCGCAATAGTAGTATCGCTGACATTATATTTTTCGGCAATCACATGAAGTTTTTTATTCAGTTCAGGGTATTCGTCGCTTCCGAGAAAGCAGCCTTTCCATGCCGGCATCTGAAACGGAGACCATGCCTGGAGAGTGATATTGTGGAGGCGGCAGTAGTCGAGCAGACTTCCATCGTGATCGATTGAACCTGGGGTTTCCATATTGACTTCCATGCCATTTGCAACAAGATTGGAAACAGGGATGCTGAACTGAACCTGATTGACAACGAGTGGTTGGCGGACATATTTCTGCAGCAGTTCAATCTGCATCGGCTTATGGTTTGAAACTCCAAAATGGCGAACCTTTCCGCTTTCATAAAGAACATCAAATGCAGCAGCAACATCTTCCGGTTCTACGAGTGCATCCGGACGGTGAAGAAGCAAAAGATCAAGATAATCTGTATGGAGCCTTTGTAAAATGCCATCGACAGATTTCAGAATGTGCTCCTTTGAGAGATCATAGAAGCCTTGGCGGATGCCACATTTTGACTGAAGATAAATATCTTCACGCTTTATGGATGAATCATCTGCGAACGCTTCGCCGAATATGCTCTCGCTCATACCACCACCGTAGATATCCGCGTGATCAAAGAGATATGCACCTTGTTCCAGAGCTGCATGAATAAAACGATTCATCTCATCCTTCGATTTTTCAGAAAGGCGCATGCATCCAACAGCAATTGAAGGAACCTTTCGTATGTGATTTCCTAAAATTATTTCTTTCATAGTAAAAATCTCCTTTGCAGTTATTTTCTTATTCCAATAATGAGTGAGGCATATCCCCAATCCCACATGAGTTGTTCTTTATTTATACAGAATTGTGAATAATGAAGAATGGTACCCGGCAGATTGGCTTCGTCACCTCTTCTATGTGGGCAAGTTCAAGAAGGTAACAAAATAACGATTAGAAAAGTTGAGTCATTAAAAGAAACACAACTAAGTATTTTTGATATGTGAGTTCATTGTTATAACGTATATTTTTAAGAGTATATCTGGCTCCATTTTGGCTCTAAAAAATTTAGACGAGGTACACAAAAATTCAAAATGAGATGAATATGAAGAATAAAATGCATAAATGTGTACCGAGAAACAGCCAGATAAATCTCTCTGTCCAAGAGTTTGAATAGAAAACAGAGCTTCATAAATGGCGTAAACAAGCCATTTATGGGACTTTTTCTTTTATTGTGATACCTATATGATACCTGCTTTGATAGTACTACAGAAATTGGTGAGTATGCTCAGAAGTAGCATATGTGTTATCTATTAACATATTTCTTTTTTATAATTACATGTATATGGAAAGTATTCCTGCCTACGAATTTCTCGACACCACCGTATTAAACTCAAATATATCCGGTCTGTTTCGTGAAATGGTAAACTCAAACTGTATACCGTCTGCATTATAGACATGGGAGGTAATTACAGCGAGGCAATTGTATCCATCAAGACATAGATATTTCTCATCGAAAGGTGTGACTCTCTCAATTGTGACACATCGTTTTACGGTCTGGATAGTCATACCTGCCTCCTCCTCGATAAATCTGAAAAGTGATCCTTTCAGAGCATCTTCATTAAGATTAGGTACAAGAGATTTACGGAGTAAAGTATTGTCAATCATTTTGGCAATTCCGTTAACAGAACGTAAGCGTTGTATAAAGAATGCTTCCGTTCCCTCTTCAAAACCACTTTTTTCTGACAGGTGTTTATCAATAATTAACTCAGTGAACGTAATTACATTATTAGAAACTTCGAATCCCTGTTCAGAAGCAAGCTGACATAACCCGTCTAAGGAACTCATACTTGGAAAATGCTGTTTAGGCTGGGTAGGAGTATAAATAATATGTACACCACGACCGTGTATTGGTTGGGTATATCCTATACTTGTTAGCTTCGAAATGGCTCTTCGTAAAGTATTTCTGGAACAATTATATATTTTAGTCAACTCATTTTCAGAGGGGAGAAGAGTTGCATATTCCTGATTTTCAATTTTATTTTTTAGATCTTCATATATATGTTCATAAATCGATTTTGGCATATTAACTCCATTTCCGCAGACGCATTGCGTCGGAGAAATCACAAACAAAATCTGAAATTTTGTTCTGCGATAATAGGTAATTGTGACGTCTGCGACACAATTACCTATGAGAAAGAATTGGCGCATAATCGCAATTCTTTCTCACTATCCTCGTTTCTAAGCGAATTTTCTTGCTGTCTTTATTTCTGACTCATTATCTTCATAAATATTATAGAACCGCATCTTCAAATTTGCAAGATGTTTAAACAAATTCTTGACACTATGCACAATTTGTTTAAACAAGTGTTGTGCAAGTTGACGAAAATTAAAATAGGTATTGAATTTGTTTAAACAAGATGGTAATATAATCACAACAAGAAAACTTGTTTGAACAAGTTAAAAACGTAAAATTAAGTGTACAGTAGAAAGGAGATACGTTATGGCTAGTAAATATGATAGTTTATCAAGAATTATTATCCAGAATGTAGGTGGTAAGGACAATATCATTAATGTCACACATTGCGTGACAAGACTCAGATTCAGATTAAAGGATGAATCTAAAGCAAATACGGACATATTAAAGGAAACAGATGGAATTGTAACCGTTGTTAAATCAGGTGGACAATATATGGTTGTAATCGGTAATCATGTTTCGGATGTGTTTGATTCACTTGTATCTGTAGGACATTTAGAGAGCAAATCATTGAAATCAGACAGCGCAGATGATGATGATTCTCCAAAAGAGAAACAGGGAATATTCAATACATTTGTAGGGATTATAACAGGTGTGTTTTCACCATTTCTCGGTGTATTGTGTGCATGTGGTATTTTGAAAGGCGTTATGACATTGCTTTCAACACTTGGGGTAGTAAATGGCGCAGGTGGAACATATAACATTTTATATGGAATTGGAGATACAGCATTTTATTTTATGCCAGTTATTCTTGGTTTCACGGCTGCTAAGAAGTTTAAACTTCCAGAGATGGAGGGTATGTTAATTGGTCTGGCACTGGTTTCACCATATATGCTCAATAATGGAACATACGATATTTCTAAATTATTTGGTATTCCGGTTATTTCACCATCTACAGGTAATTATACAAGTACAGTACTTCCAGTTATCTGTGCGGTTGCTTTTGCAGCATGGTTTGAAAGACTTTATAAGAAATATATTCCTGACACAATTAAGACATTTACAGTACCACTTATTACCTGTACAGTATCCATTTGTCTGACATTATTTGTTATAGGACCTGTTACATCACAGATATCTAAATATCTTGGTATGGGCTTTGAGGCAGTAAATCATTTTAGTCCAATATTAATGGGACTCTTAGTTGGTTTCTTCTGGCAGATATTAGTTATGTTTGGATTACATTGGGCACTTGTTCCAATTGCTATTTCTAATATGACATTACTTGATTCAAATGGATTACTTATCGGTGAAGTAATATTAACAGCAATGCTCGGAACTACATTTGCACAGACAGGTGCATGTTTAGGTATTATGTTTAAGACTAAGGATAAGAAGCTTAGGAGCCTTTGTCCTCCAGCAATTATTTCAGGTATTGCAGGTGTAACAGAACCAGCTATTTATGGTATTACACTTCCAAAGAAAGCACCATTTTTCAGAACTTGTGCAGTAGCAGGTGTGGCAGGTGCAGTGCTCTGTATGTTAGGTGTTCGTGATTATCAGATGGCAGGAATGGGAGTGTTCTCTTATACAATGTTCTTAAACCCTGATAATAAAGATGTTAAACCTATGATTATAGGAATTATTGTTTCAATTATATGCGTTATTGTTTCATTTATACTTGAAATGATTTTCTATAAAGATGGAGACAAGAATAGTTCTAAAAAAGAAGTAAAAAACAATTCAGATAGTAATTTAAAAACAGAGGCAGCTAAAAAAACTAAAGTCTCAATAGCAGCTCCAATTAAAGGAAATGTTGTGGCTCTTGCAGATGTAAAAGATGAGGCATTCTCATCAGAATCAATGGGCAAAGGAATTGCAATAGAACCTGAAGAGGGCAAGGTATATGCTCCGGCAGATGGCGTGATTTCAACTTTCTTTCCAACGGGACATGCCATTGGAATCACAACAGATTTGGGTGCTGAAATTCTAATCCACGTAGGAATGGATACCGTCGAAATGAATGGTGATGGCTTCGAGCCACAGAAGAGTCAGGGTGATAAAGTGAAAAAAGGCGATTTATTATTGAAATTCAATATTGATAAGATCAAGGCAGCTGGACATCCTGTTACAACACCTGTAATCATTACTAATTCAGATGATTATGCAGACGTTATCCCAACGAATGCGCCAAAGGTTGATAGTGGTGATGAATTAATTCAGATTATTTAAAAAAATATTTGTTATATAGAAAGTATTTGTAGATAATATATTTGTAGATAAAGTATTTGTAGATAAAGTATTTGCAGATGAAGTGTTTATAGATAAAGTATTTGTTGAATATTTGAAAGGAGATAAAGATATGAGTGCTTTTAGAGAAGATTTTTTATGGGGTGGTGCTACTGCAGCTAACCAGTATGAGGGCGCATGGGATGTAGATGGAAAAGGAGCTTCGGTTTCTGATCATTGTACAAATGGTTCTCATACAACACCAAAACGAATCACAAGACAGTTTGAGGATGGAACATTATATCCAAGCCGTGAGGCGACAGATTTCTATCATCATTATAAAGAAGATATAGCGCTTGCACATGAGATGGGATTCAAAGTATTTCGTATGTCGATCAACTGGACAAGAATATTTCCAACAGGTATGGAAGAAAAGCCTAATGAGGCAGGACTTGAATTTTATGATAAAGTTTTTGATGAACTGAATAGATATGGTATAGAGCCGCTGGTTACAATTTCACATTACGAAATGCCATATGCATTAATTGAAGAATGTAATGGCTGGGCATCGAGAAAATGCGTACAGTATTATATGAATTATTGCAAGGCAATATTTGAAAGATATAAGGATAAAGTCAAATACTGGCTTACATTTAATGAGATAAATGCGGGAACAGCTAGACTTGGTTCAGTTTTATCACTTGGAACAATCAAAGGCTATGAGGGTCCGATTACAGAAGTACCAGAGGATAAGCAGACCAATTATCAGGCATTGCACCATCAGTTTATTGCAAGTGCATTAGCTGTAAAATATGCACATGATAATTATCCTCAGTTCAAAATGGGTAATATGTGTGTATTTGCAACGATGTATCCGATGACCTGTAACCCTGATGACGTAATCAAATGTCAGAAAGAAATGCAGAATATGAACTGGTTCACATCAGATGTTCAAGTTAGAGGAGCATATCCTTATTATTCAAAGAGATTTTTTGAAGAAAATAATATTGTTATCCATAAAGAACCGGGCGATGATGAGATTCTTGCGAATGGCAAAGTTGATTTCTATACATTCAGCTATTATATGTCAACCTGTGTTACTGCTGCTGATGATGCTGATTCAACAGGTGGCAATCTGGTCGGTGGTGTTAAAAATCCATACCTTAAGTCAAGTGACTGGGGTTGGCAGATTGATCCAAAGGGACTTCGTTACTGTTTGAATGAATTATATTCACGTTATCAGATTCCACTTATGGTAGTAGAAAATGGTCTCGGAGCATTTGATAAGCTTGAAGACGACGGAAGTGTTCACGACGATTATCGAATTGACTATCTTAGTAAACATATTCATGAGATGGAAGAAGCAGTAAAAGATGGCGTTGACCTTATGGGTTACACTCCATGGGGCTGGATTGATGTGGTATCAGCATCAACAGGCGAAATGGCTAAGCGTTACGGCTTTGTATATGTAGATAAATATGATGACGGAACAGGTGACTTAAGCAGAAGAAGAAAGGATTCATTCTATTGGTACAAGAAAGTTATTGAAAGCAATGGAGATGAAATCTAAGTTAATATACTGAAATCGTATATTTTATTGAGAGTGTAGACACTATGAAAAAGATACTATTTTTTGACATTGATGGAACTTTATATGATTTTTCAGGGCGCATGCCTGCTTCAACCATTGAAACATTAAGGCAGGCACGCGCAAATGGACACAAATTATTAATCTGTTCAGGTCGTGCAAAATACCAGATGTATCCGGAGCTTTTCAAGTTATTTGATGGAGTGATAGGTGCAACAGGAGCATATATTGAAGAGAATAATGAAGTATTGTCAGAACATTTTATGCAAAGAGAAGTGTTGCAGAGAATAGTTAAGACATCGAATTTATCAGGTGCTAAGATTGCAGCAATGACTAGATATCATATGATATTAAATGAAGAATGCAAAGACTATATATTAAACCAGCTTAGTAATTTCAGCCGTAATACGGAAATGATAAAACGAATAATGGGAGAATATGAGATTTCTGACCATTTAGAGGAACATACAGATATACAAAAAGTTTTATACTATGGTTCGAATTGGAATATTGATGATATAGTAAAAGAACTATCAGATATATGTGACATTACAGGTTCAAGCCTGGAGCAAAAAGCACTTACAGATGGTGAGATAACCATGAAAGGAATTAATAAATCATATGGTATGAGAAAATATCTTGAATTACATGGATTATCACGCGAGGATACAATTGCCTTTGGAGATGGACCAAATGATTTAGATATGATTGAATATGCCGGAATAGGTGTAGCTATGGGAAATGCACGACAGGAACTGAAAGATATTGCAGATTATGTAACTAAGGATATTTCAGATAATGGAATAAAATATGCTATGGAGCATTTTGGACTGATATAAAATTGCAATAAATAATAAAAATATTATGGTATGCAGCAGATTTATTTAGAATTAGAAATAGCAAATGCAAGTCAACATGTAGTTTATGCTGCAGTTTGGTTTAAACTAGAAAGGCATAGTTATGAACACGATTATATTTATAGACGTAGACGGAACACTTGTTAATTACGAAAATCAGATTCCGGCTTCAGCTATCGAAGCAATCAGGCAGGCGAGAGCAAATGGACATCTTGTATTCATTTGTACTGGAAGAAGCAGGGCAGAAGTATATCCTGAAATATGGGATATCGGACTTGATGGTATGATAGGCGGAAATGGAAGCTATGTAGAGTATCATAATGAAGTAATAATGCATCAGACTATTTCCTATGAGAACTGTGTGAAAATTGTTGACTGGCTGCATACAAAAGGACTTGAATTCTATTTAGAAAGTAATAGCGGTTTATATGGAAGTGAAGAGTTCGAAACAAAGGCAGAGTCTGTTATCAGGGAATACTCAAAACGAAAGGGCAGAGAATATTCGAAACTGACAGTTAAGGATGTATTTCCTGATATGATATTTGGTGGAGAACTATACAGAAATGATTTGAATAAAGTAAGCTATATACTTAATTCTTATCAGGATTATATAGATACTAGAAATCAGTTTAAGGATTTACAGAATGGAACCTGGGGAGGAGTAGGCGAGACAGCATTATTCGGAGACATTGGTGTCAGGGATATAACAAAAGCACATGCAATAGATGTGTTGCTTAAACATATTGGTGCAACGAAAGAACAGACGATTGCTTTTGGCGATGCAAAAATCGATATTCCAATGTTAGAATATTGTTCATACGGTGTCGCAATGGGAAATGGTGGAGATGAAATTAAAAAAGTTGCAGATTATGTGACTGATGAGGTAGATGCAGATGGATTAAAGAATGCATTTATAAAGTTGGAGTTAATAAAAGGATAAGAGGTTATAGCTTTTGTCTATATATGGTAATAAGTTTTTTGAATTATACAAAAGTATATGTTAGTGGTAATATTTTTTTATCAAATTATCCTACTAAACAGATAGGAATAATATAAAAAGAGCGGAAAATAGTATTTATGGCAAGTTGGAAATTATTTATACATATCTCCGGCAGATTATTCTTAACAAGTCGCTCAGAAAAGAGGATTACTATGAAATATATACCAAAAGTTTTTAGAACATTAACAGATGAGGATTATTTAAACAGTGCAATTGAAACAGCAAATTGGTTAAAGACACTAGAAATCAAAACTGAACATGGTAAGATATGGAAAAACTTTCCAGATGAACAGAATGGTTTCGGAAGAGACATAATGTTATTTGGACCAACAAATATATATAGCGGTTCAGCAGGAATCGGTATTTTCTTCTTAAGATTATATGAGGCAACAAAGGACGAAAAATATCTTGAAGAAGCAAAGGAAGCAGCAAATCATATAATTTCAATTGAGACAAGTGCTAAGTGGTATGAAGATACACTTAATTCTGATATTGGTGGCGTTATTCCTGTACCGGGCTGGGCAATCGGATATTCAAATGGTCCAATGGGACAGGCACTTTTCTTAGATGACATTTATCATGTAACAGGTGAAGAAAAATATAAAAATTATGTTATAAAGGTTGCAGATGATTTACTTGAGGCTGGTAAATATACAGAAGAGGGACTTTATTGGAGTAATGAGGAAGATGTAGTAGCAGATGGTGGTTTTGTATTCTTCCTAGTTCAGGTATACGAACATTTTGGTGATGAGAAATATCTTGATGCTGCCAGAAAAGCAGCAGACTACATCGCAAAAGATGCTTTACCAGCAAAGAATGGTGGAAAATATTGGAAATTACTTGACCTTTCACTTATTGGCTTTGAAAAAGAAACAACATTTCCGGGCTTTTCGCATGGAACAGCAGGAACAGCTTGGATGTTTGCAATAATATATAAGGCAACAAAAGATGAAAGATATCTTGAGCTTGCAAGAGAGGGTGCAAAATATCTTGAGGGTATTGCAGTTGGTGATGAAGAGGCAGCACTTATTCCGTATCAGGATCATCCGGTAACGGGTCCGACAAATGATAAGTTTTATCTAGGTACATGCCATGGTCCGGCAGGACACACATTATTATTCAGAATTCTCTACGAAATAACAGGAGAAGAAGAATATAAGGATTGGATGATTAGAATATCAAGAGGAACGATAAGAGCAGGAGCACCTGAAAGATTTTCATGGGGATTTTGGAATGCACAGTGCCAGTGCTGTGGAACAGCCGGTATTCTTGAGCATTTTGTACATATGTATGAATTTACGGGCGAAAAGGAATTCTTAGATTATGCCAGAAGAACAGCAAGAGTTCTGATATCAGATTCATCTGTATCAGATGAAGAACCTGATAAAAGAAAATGGTATGGAGCATGGACCAGAACAATTCCTGATAAAGTTGTCAGCTATGCAGGTCTATATGTTGGTTCAGCAGGATGTGCATCAGCCTTACTCAGCTTATATGCAGTAGATAAAGCTATTAAATTGACACAGTTATTTGAATATGCGCATTTTGATTCGTAGGAGGTATGTAAAATGAGTGAAAATATAGTATATAAATCAATTGCAGAGCTTGTTGGAAACACACCATTAGTTGAAATAGGTAATTACAATAAGAAGAATAATCCAAATGCGACTATTCTTGCTAAACTTGAATATTTCAATCCATCAGGTTCAGTTAAGGATCGTGCAGCAATTGCAATGATTCTTGAAGCTGAAAAGGCGGGAAGAATTAAACCAGGCGATACAATTATTGACTTTACAAGCGGAAACACAGGTATTGCACTTGCAGCATATGCAAATGCACTTGGATATAAATTTGCGGTTGTATTACAGCCAGGAGTGTCTGAGGAAAGGACACAGATTCTTAAGGCTTATGGTGCTATTTTTCTGGAATTTAAAGATATTCCGGGAGTTGTTGAACTCATACAGAGTGAGGGACTTGTATTTGAAAAATTCTATGCACTTATTCAGAAGTATGCAGATGAGCATGGTTATTACTACATAAATCAGGGAAGAAATCCTGAGAATCCATTAGCTCATTATAGAACTACAGGTCCGGAGATATGGGAGGCAACAGGCGGAAAAGTAGATTATCTGGTAGTTCTTGCAGGAACAGGTGGTTCTATTGTTGGTATTGGAAAATATCTTAAAGAAAAGAATAAGGACCTGAAAATAATTGGTGTCCAGCCGGCAAAGGAATCTTTGAAAGATGCAAAACATCCTGAAAAGAATACAATTGATGGCGTTTTAGCATTTCATAATGTTCCTAAGGAAAAAGAAATATTATATTTTAAAGAATTTGATGTAACATATGATGAATGTCTTGAAGTCAACGCAGATGATGCATATGAAACAGGAAGAGAATTAGTTAAGTCAGATGGAATCTTTCTTGGACAGTCAGCAGCGGCTGCAATCAACGCAGCATCAGTTATTGCTAACAGAGAAGAAGCAAAAGGAAAAACAATAGTTGCAATATGTGCTGATAATGCATTCAAATATTTATCAACAAATATATATAAGTAATCAAAAGTATTTCAGAGGTAAGATATATGAGTAAATTGACAGAAAAACAGAATGTGGTAAAAGTATATAACATAGATGATAATAGCAGAGATTATAATCTGAAAGACATAGAGGCAGATGAAAGATTTACACAGACAACTAAGGAATTCTTTATAACAATGGTTGTATACATAGCTTTTGCAGCACTTATGATTGGAAATCTTCTATTATTAAATGGAAACAAGAGTCTGGTACTTGGCTTTCCACTTTGGATATTTAACGAAATAATAATTATTATTGGATTTGTAGCAGCAGTAATTATTTTGGCTACATATGTTTATAAGGATATGGATATCACACCAAATGGTGTCATCTATAAGACAGAAGAAAAGGAGGATAAGTAAATGGATATCAGTTCAACAAAAAGACTTATAATAATTTCGGTATTTGCAATATATACGGCAGCTTTACTTATCTATAGTATTGTTACAAGAAAGTCTATGAAAAATGGAAAAGGAGATTATCTTTCGAAATTTTACACAGGTGGCAGAAGTGGTGGAATAATCATAACCGCAATGATGGTTTCAGCAGGAGTTGCAGGTGCTGGTGTATTTATGGGAGTTCCAGGCTTTACCTATACATTTGGTGCTACATGGATGGTTTGCTGTTTCTTTTCGATAGGTTCCAATCTTATGGTGCTTGGATTACTTGGTAAAAGAGTCGGTATCGTAGCCAGAAGAACAAATTCTAAAACATTTATCGAATTATTTATGAATAGATACAATTATAGCAAGATTTTAGGTCTTATCTGTGGAATAGCAACATTATTTTTCCTTGGAGGTTTTGCTGTTTCTACAATTACAGGTGGTGGAAGAATATTCCAGATACTTACGGGACAGGATTATAGAATTGGTCTTGCGATATTTACGACTTTAGTTATACTTGCAGCACTTACAGGCGGTATCAAAGGCATAGCCAGTGCAATGGTTATACAGGGTATCATAATGACGATTTCGGTTCTTGTGTTATTTATCGCTGGTGTAAATAGTACAGGTCTGTCATATACAGAAACTATTCAGTCACTTATGGAGAGCAATCCGAAATGGTTCCTGCTAGGTCCAAATGCATTGCAGACAACTATTTCATATGCAATCCTTTGGGGAATTACAACATTTACACTTCCACATGTAACAATGACAGCACTTACATACAAAGATACAAAGACACTTCACAGAGCGATAAAGATTGGAACAGTTGTTGTGGCAATTTGGTTATTAGGATTAAATGGCTTATGCTTTATTACAAAATATACATTTGCTGACGGAACTTTAGCAACAGCCGATTTGGCAATCCCTGCATTAGCTGTAAAAGTAATGCCTGCGTGGGCAGCAGGACTTGTACTTGCAGGTGTAAGTGGCGCTGTTCAGTCATCAATGGGTGGTATGGTTGTATCACTTGCAGGAACAGTTGTCAGTGATATATATAAGAACATATTTAATAAAGATGCGAAAACAGAGACGATTAAGAAACTCAATGTTGCGGCAATCATTGTTGTATCAATTGTTATTTTCTTATTAGCATGTAATCCACCACAGCTACTTGCTAAACTCATTACTTATTCAACAGGCGGACTTACAGTAGTATTTTTCCATACAGTATTACTTGGATTATTCTGGAAACGTGCAAATGAATATGGTGCTGTTACAGGAATAATCAGTGGTATAGCGTTGTATGTATTGATAGATAAAGGAATTCTTCCAATCTCACTTGGTTTCAATGCATGTATAATGGCAACACTTTTAGCTACTTTAATTGCTGTTGTGGTAAGCTTTGTTACACCAAAGACACCGTATGGAATTATTAAAACCTGGTTTGGTAAAGTTGAATATAACGATTGAGGCAGACTATATGAAGAAAATAGAAGTCAGGATATGGCTTCTATTTTTTGTGTTATGGGAAAGAAAATAACTTGACAAAACACACCAGCCTATGTATTATGATAAAAACTCAATGAGGTTTACATAAAATGATAACAGATGCAATTTACAGGGAAACTAAGGCAAAGTTTGAAGCAAGAAAATCAGAGGGCTGCATAGCGGTCGAAATGGAGCTTGCAGGCGTTCAGGCTGTATGCGATTACTATGGCTGGAACTTGTATGATTTTCTGGTGACCGGAGATGTTCTTGATAAGGCAGTTTACGATATCTCAGGTCTTGCAAATGCTAATCATAATATGGATAAATTATATATTGCCATTGAGATGCAAGGAGAATTTAAGGTACTTGATAAATACATTCATTATTAAAATAACCGAAAGGACCCCCTATGGAATACATACACGTTAATCATCTATTTGCCCCGGTATTTAATGCCGATTCAGAGATTTTAATATTAGGTTCATTTCCATCTGTGAAATCAAGAGAGCAGAATTTCTATTATGGTCATCCACAGAACCGGTTCTGGAAGCTTTTGCCAAGAATCTATGGTAAAATGGACATAAAACTTGAGACAATAGATGAGAAGAAAGAATTTCTTTTAGAAAATCATATTGCATTATGGGATGTAATTAAGTCCTGTGATATAAAAGGCTCGTCAGACAGCTCGATAAGAAATATAGAAGTGAACAATTTAGATATAATTATCAAGAAATCAAATATTAATAAAATAATTTTAAATGGTGGAAAAGCATACGAATTATATACAAGATTCTTTGGCGATAAAAATATGCCTTCCGCTGTTAAATTGCCATCAACAAGTCCTGCAAATGCGGCTTGGACTATGGAGAAACTAGAGTCTGTCTGGAAACCTGAACTTCTTATGAAAACCAAATACCACTTATGATAAGTCATAAAGCATTTATAAAAAGAATTAAGGAAATTAGATTAATGGACGATGCTTTTATGAGTAGGGTTTTTGAAGATAATATTGAGGTACAACGTGCAGATAAAGGTGCCTGTGAGAAACGTGCACGATATGTTCTGGACTTTCAATTGAAGAAGTTAAGAAATTAGCAGAAACCCAATTAGCTTATAAGTAATGCATATAAGAGTGATAAAAGGACAGTTATGATTTTATATAACTGTCCTTTTACTGTAATTTCTAACAAACTGTGAATTATTTACATACACCTGCATCTGATTGTGACAAAAACTTCTTATATGTCATATCCATTCCAATTGCTCCAAGCGGTGCAGTAATAAGGATTGCCAAAACAGCAACGGATAAAACAATCTGTCCGCAAGGAAGTCCAAGAGCCAGAGGCACAGAACCGATGGCAGCCTGAACAGTTGCTTTAGGCATATATGCGATTACACAGAATAATCGTTCCTTTAGTGTAAGTTCAGTACCTAGCAGGCATATAGAGACACCGATTGAACGGAAAATCAACGCAATAAAAATCATTAGAATTGCAGCAATTCCGGCATCGAGTGTATATCTGATATTTACGGCAGCACCGACAAGAACGAATAAGATTACTTCGGCAGCAATCCAGAGTTTACCGAATTTTTCAGAGAGACGTTTTGAAACTGCGTCTATACTTTTGATTTTGATAACACAGGCCATACTTACGACAGCAAGAAGTCCGGATACGGAGATTGTACCTTTAAGCCACGTTTCTATTGACATAAGTAGAAATGAAAAACCAAGTATAATTATGACTTTCATACTGTTTCTTACAAAATGTTTGTAAGCATATGCTGTTTCAAAGAATATACTTAAGATGAAGCCTGTAATTGCACCGAGCAGTATTCCGAGAATTATTGAAACAGGAATATTAAGAAAGTCACTAATATGTGCGTGACCGCCCTGTGCCATACTTACAAATGTTGAGAATAGAACGATTACGAAAATGTCATCACAAGATGCACCTGCCATAATTAATTGAGGTATACTCTTATCCGTTCCATATTTTGAATCAATAAGCTGGACCATTCTTGGGATTACGACCGCAGGAGAGACAGCACCTAAAACAGCACCCATAACAGCAGCCTCAATTCTTGTTACACCCAGAATATATGGTGCAAATATGAAAAATGCAAGAATTTCAAAGCTTGCAGGCACGAAAGACATCATAATTGCCGGTCTGCCGACTTTTTTTAAATCACTTAGATTAAGTGATAATCCGGCTTTAAGTAGAATTATAATTAAAGCTATCTGGCGTAATTCTGAAGAAATTGAGAGAATTGACGGGTCGAGCAGGTCAAGGACATATGGACCTAATACAATTCCTGTGACTAACATTCCTATAATACGTGGTAATTTCAGACATTGACAGATAGCTGCCATAGATAGTCCGATTAAGAAAATAAATGCAAGCGATGTTAACATATAGACCTCTTTTCTAAATACTAATTTTAATATAATATGGATACAAACCTGATGACATAAGAAAGTATATTGCTTTGCGACATTTTCACTATACATCAAAAAAGCTGATGATATCTGTAAATTAATAATAAAATTAATTACAGAAGTCATCAGCTAATAAGCGGTTCTGGTTATCCAAGGGAGAACTTCATTCCCAAGTGGTATTATATATTAGACTTAAGATTTTGTAAAGATATATCTTTAAGTCTATGAAATTCCTAAAATGCAATTTAATTTTTAAGTCTATAATATATAAGCCTATAAAATAATTGAGAAAATAATATATGTAATGTATAATTTTACATATAATAACAAGATAAGTATTTTGAAAAATCACACCTGATAAATGTAAAGAATATATAAGAAATTAAAGGAGGATAAGTTAATCTTATGACAGAAAATGTATAGGATTATACGGAAATATTTATGCTTACAAGAGAAGATGTATTAAATTATGGATTATCATTTCCGGGAACATATAAAGAAGCTCCATTTCATGATCAGAACTGGCAGCTTGTACGTGTTACAGACAATAAAAAGGTTTTCTTATGGACATATGAAAGAGATGGATATCTTAATCTGAATGTGAAAGTGGACCCTGAGTGGAGAGATTTTTTTAGAAATGCATATGAAAGTGTTATTCCGGGCTATCATCTTAACAAGGAACATTGGAATACGATAATAATCGATGGAACAATACCTGATGGTGAAATTAAGAAAATGATTGAGGAAAGCTACAGAATAATAACAGACAGTCCGACTAAGAGAATCTACGAGGCAGTCAAAAAGATTCCTAAGGGCAAAGTAGCAACATATGGTCAGATTGCTAAAATGGCAGGAAATGAAAGAATGTCAAGAGCAGTTGGAAATGCATTACATAAAAACCCCGAACCTGATAAGATTTCCTGCTATAAAGTAGTAAATTCCAAGGGAGAATTAGCAAGTGAATTTGTGTTTGGAGGAAGAGATGTTCAGGCAAAACTCTTAGAAGCAGATGGGATAGAAGTTGTGAATAATAAAGTAGATTTGAATAAATACGGTATGAAGTAATATAGCATATAAAATGACTATAGTATGAAATGATATGTCATATAAAATACGATATATATTGGATAAAGGAATATTGTCAAGCTAAATTATAAGGCATATATTTCGATTTTATAAGCGAGGACAGAAAAGAAAAATGAAACATAAAGAGATATTTAAGTTTATAAAAAAGGAAGTAGTGCTTGTAATTGCCATAAGTCTCGCAATTATATCAGCTATAATAGTGCCACCCTCTAAAAAATATATGGATTATATAGATTTCAGAACACTTGCAATTTTATTTTGTCTGATGACGGTTACAGCAGGCCTTAAGAGACAAGAAGTGTTTGAGAAAATGGGACAATTTCTGTTATTAAAGACCAGAAATCTGTTTCAATTAATTTTAGTTCTTATTACGCTATGCTTTTTTAGTGGAATGATAATTACAAATGATGTGGCATTAATTACATTTGTACCATTTACATTTGTGGTATTCAATATGTTAAGAGAGGAACAGAGAAAGAAATTAATTCTGCCTGTGATATGCATACAGACAATTGCAGCTAATATGGGAAGTATGCTGACACCGTTAGGTAATCCACAAAACCTGTATCTGTATGGTAAAAGTGGTATGTCACTAGGAAGATTTTGCCTGATAATGCTGCCGTATACAGTTGTGTCACTTGCTTTAATTATTCTGTGGACAGCATTTATAAGCCGTAAGGTCGATAGAAAAATCGAAAAAGACTGGATAAAAATTGAAAATGTAAATGGTGATAAAAAGATAATAGTAATGCATTTTCTAATGTTTATATTGTGTCTCTTAGTGGTTTTAAGAATAATTGATTATAAATACATATTTGTAATTACCTTACTTGCAAATATTATTTTTGACAGAAAAACACTCAAAAATGTTGATTACTCATTGCTGTTTACGTTCATAGGTTTTTTTATATTTGTGGGAAATATAAGAAGTATTACCGCATTTTCAAATTGGATTAACGGAATTATCAATGGAAATGAAATTATGGTTGCAGTACTTTCAAGCCAGATAGTAAGTAACGTTCCAACAGCCCTGTTATTATCAGGTTTTACCGATAAAATCAGGCTGTTAGTAATAGGAACTAATATAGGTGGATTAGGAACATTAATTGCCTCAATGGCAAGTCTTATTTCATATCGACAAATTGTCAGAGAACTTCCGGGACGTAAGGGAGAATATTTTAAGCTTTTTACCATTGCAAATATAGTTTTTCTTATAATTATGCTTATGGTAAGAGTGATCACCAAGTAAAATCTTTTTATTAACGAAATTTTGTATTTAATTATCAGATTTATGATTATGCAAGAGACTATGTCTATGAAATATCCTTTCATATTCCTTAATCGGGTGTGATTAAATACCGCCCTATGCAAAGTTTATTACGGTGCAGTAAATCAAACGCGCTTCGCTTGAACGGTGATTTATTGCACCGGCTTTTGCATATGGCGGCATATAACTCACACGCACGATACGTCATAAATCAAGGATATTTCATAGACATAGTTCCTTGCATTAATATTTTACCTGATATATAAATACAAAATTTAAGTTATTAAGAAAGATTTTACATAAATTATTCATAGAATTTACCTGAATAAGATAGTGAATTTTACCTGTACAACATATATTTTAATTATGAAATAAAAGATGTCTAGTATAGTGCATATATTTAGATTAAGAAAGCGAACAGTATATCGCATAATTAAAATATGTGTCATAAATCAGGAGGCGGTACAGATGAAATTCCTATGGAATTATTACAGAAAAAAAGAGTGGAGTAGAAATAAAAAGGTTATGGCTTTTGTGCTATTAAATATTCTGTGTTGCGGAATAATTGGCTTTGGATTCTGGACAATTATCAGTCAGATAGCACTTAAAACCATAACCTGGTTAGTTGTATTTGTGGGATATTCAGCATTCTTTCCGGGATATCTTGGTGGAATCCTGACAGTCTACCGAATGGAATACTAAATTTATGTGTTTTTAGCCATATGATTGGCTCAAGAAATTAAAAACCTGGCTATAAAAGTATTAAACTTATGCATTCTTAGCCAAATGCTTTTTCATAAATCTTGCATATACTATGAAAATCAATGTACCTGTAAATATCCACGAAACTACATAGACATTCATAAGCATATCAAATGTTTTGTGTGCATTGAAGATAGTATATAACCATATAAGTCTGAATACTACAGTACCAAGGACTGTTATTATGGCAGGTTCTAAAGATTTACCCATACCTCTCAGTGCTGAGCTGCCAACCTCATAAGTAGCTGTAAGTCCTTCAAGTGAACCTACATGATGAAGCCTGATAAGTCCATAAGCGGCAACCGTAGGACTTATTGTATATATGCTAACGAAGAAGCCATCCCATATTAAGAAGATAACACTTAATATTTCTGTAAATGTGAAGCCATATAAGAGGCACAGACCGAAAATCTTATTACATCTCTTAACATTTCCTGCACCGTAATTCTGGCTGATAAATGTAACCGCAGCCTGTGCAAATGCAGACGATATATCATATGTAAAATATTCAAAATTTAATGCAAGTGATGAACCGGCAATTGCATCTGAACCAAACGAATTAATTCCTGATTGAATGAAAATATTCGAAATAGAGAATAAAGCACCCTGAATACCGGCTGGAATACCGATTGCAAGAATTTTTCCTAGATGTTCTTTATTTATTTCCATATCCTTGAAAATGAATTTGAATTCATTTTGTCTTGTGCATAAATAACGCATAACAAGAAATGCACTAATTATATTAGATACTACAGTTCCGATTGCCACACCTGAAACACCAAGATGAAATACGATAACTAATAAAAGGTTAAGAGCAACATTTACGACACCGGAAATAAGAAGATAATACATAGGCCGCCTTGTATCACCGACACTTCTTAGAATTGCCGAACCAAAATTATAAATAACCATAAATGGTATGCTGATAAAATATATTTCGATATAGAGCATTGCATCGTTTAAGATTTCATGTGGAGTACCTGAAGCTATCAGAATAGTTTTGGCAGTAATCATACCTATTACCATTAATACAAGTCCAAGAACCAATCCGAATGTAATTATTGTATGTACCATATCATGAATTTTTTCACGTTTGTTCTGACCTATAAGATTAGCTAAAGCAGCATTAGGTCCGACTGAAAGACCAACAATAAGGGTTACAAATATACCGACTATGGCGACACAGCTTCCAACTGCTGGAAGCGCGTTACTATTTGCAAATCTTCCAACAACCGCTACATCGGCTGAATTAAATAATTGCTGTAAAATACTGCTGAAAGCAAGAGGTAAAGCAAAAAGAATAAGCTTACCTGAAAGATTGCCATTTAGCATATCCATTTCTTTAGAATTGTTTGCCATAATAATCTCCATTTCTGAGCAACTTACTGCGAAGAGGAGATGAGAAATTCGCACAGGCGATTTCTCATCTGCCATAGAGCTATTTGCTTTTGTTCAGAAACAAATAGCCATGTGAAATAATCGTATTAGCATTATTTTCACATTAATCCTCATTCGTATAATATTAATATCATCTTATACCGATAAAATGTATAAGACTACTAATTTTTATAACTAATATTATATAATAATAAGCAGAAATATTTATGTCAATTGGAAATTGAAATGAATTGTATAAAAATTGAAGTGGATTGTATTAAAATTGAAATGAATTGTATAAAAACTGAAGTGGATTGTATTAAAATTAATAATATATTGACGTAAAATTGATACAACGTTAAAATTATATATATTTATATAACACATTTTAAATATAACAAGTATAAGCGGAATGGAGATAGAATATAAAATGGAAGAAAATAATAAAGAAGTATTAAATGCTATAAAAGAGGGAAATGCCAGATTTAATAGTAAGAAGAAAGAAGAGAACCTGAAAGCAGTTCCGGAGAAATTTGCTGGGAATTACAGCAAAGCAATGGATTATGAAGATGATTGCAGATATGATAAAGCAAGAGATATTTGTAAATGGATACTTAATGATGAAGAGGGTAAGGATATCGAGGCTGTAAAGATTATGTTAGCCAGAGTGTATCCGAAAGTTCTAGAGATGGATATTCAGGACAGCAATAGAAAATACCAGGAAGATGTAAGTGAATATTTTGAATTCTTAGACAACATTACAATGAATGATTTAATGCAGGAATATATAGTTGAGACGTTGGCAAGATTCTGTAATCTTATGGATAATGAATGGTATTGTCCTTTATTCAATGAATTTGTAAAGACAATTGATAGTAAGGGATACCTGAGTGAAGAATACAGAGATGTTTTAGATTCTGCATATGCTTCTTATGAATCAACAGAATATTTTGAGGATGGACATTTAGGAATAATTATGAAAAATGTTCTTAAATCAGGATATGAGAGACGATACGTTGTAGATTCAATTAAAAGTGAAGATAAAAAGAGAAAGATGGAGATAGAGATAAATACAAGCTTTTATAATCTCTGTCAGTACCTAAATGAACATAGCGAAGAAACAGAATATATTAAGGAAGAATATCCATATAGTTATAAGACAATTGAAGATGATATCAAGCTTATAAAGGAAGATAAATCTAGATACGAAGAAGATATTCTTACGCAGTTAGAGAAATATACAGCTAAAGACATTGACAGGGAAGCATTAAGAGAAGCTATGTATAAGGCATATGAATATATGATTAACAGCAGACCAAAGCCAACAGTTGTACATTCAGGTAAGACAACCTATTACAGGGATGGCAGAAAGGTTGGAAGAAATGACCTTTGCCCTTGTGGAAGCGGAAAGAAATATAAACAGTGCTGTGGCAAAGACATTTAACGTGAGATGTAGATAGTGTGAAAATCTATGTAAAATCCATATAAAAATTTATTTGATATGTTAATTTTTCACATGGCTATATGTAAATTAAATAGATAGCAAACAGTCCATATGGCAAGCAGGAAATGAGGAAAATATGATAATTATAACAGTTGTAGATGATGATTATGGCTTATTATTTAATAACAGAAGAGTAAGTAAGGACAGGATTCTCAGGGAAAAGATTAAGGAAATAACAAAAGGCTCAAAGTTATTTATGAATGAATATTCATATGGGCAGTTTAGTGAGGACGAGTTCAATAATATAGTTGTTGATGAAGATTTTCTTAACAAAGCAGGAGATGAAGATTTCTGTTTTGTGGAGAATGTGGATATTAAACCATATTTACAAGAAATTCATAGAATTATTTTGTTCAGATGGAACCGTATATATCCAAGTGATTTCAGATTTCCAAAGGAGATATTAGAAGATTTTAACAGAGAAGGAATATGTGAATTTGCCGGAAGCTCCCACGATAAGATAAGTCAGGACAACTATAAGGAGTCTGTAAGAAAAGTAAAGTCAGGTAAATTATTTACGGTTTATAACATTTGCTAGAAAGTATTTTATAAAAAATATAATTTTATAATTTGTTAAAGATAGATTTGACGGAATGGATAAGAAAATGATTAAGAAATATATTTCAAGATTAGTAGTAATTTTACTAACTGTTTTTATGCTGCTTGGTATAAGTGGCTGTGCAGAGACTGAAGATAGTGTATCAAAGCTCACAACCACTAGTATAAAAACATCAGAAGAGACAAATGAAAATGAAATAACTACAGAGTTGGATTCAGAGATTGAAGAGATTCAGAACCAGGAAGATAATGAGGAATTACCAGTCAGTCAGATTCCTGTAAATGTACAAAGTTCAAATGAAAATATCAGCTTATCTAATATTCCGGCATATACAGGTAATGCATATGTAGCAGTTAATAATAATAATCCTTATTTTACTGATGAAGATAAAAGCAGAACAGATGCATTTGAAACATATAGCGACCTTGACGGGGCAGGCAGATGTGGTGTGGCATATGCAAATATTTGTAAGGAAATAATGCCTACGGAGAAGAGAGGTAAAATCGGTTCAGTTAAGCCGACAGGCTGGCATACCATCAAATATGATATAGTAGATGGAAAATATCTGTATAACAGATGTCATTTGATTGGATTTCAGTTAGCCGGTGAAAATGCCAATAATAAAAATCTTATTACAGGTACAAGATATCTTAATGTGACAGGAATGCTGCCATTTGAAAATATGGTAAGCGATTATGTTAAAGAAACAAACAATCATGTTTTATATAGAGTTACACCGGTTTTCGAAGGCAATAATTTGCTTGCTTCAGGTGTATTGATTGAAGCATATTCGGTAGAAGATGGTGGTGCAGGAATTACATTTTGTGTATATTGCTATAATGTACAGCCGGGAATTGATATTAATTATGCAAATGGAGACAGTAGTTTAGCTGCTGTACAGACTCAGACATCAGTTGCACAGACACCGGCACAGACAGAACCACCAACGACACAGCCACAGACACAACCACAGACACAACCACAGACACAACCACAGACACAACAACAGATTCAGACAGAGGTACCACAACAGAATGTAAGTGTAAATACATATATTATTAATACAAATACAGGTAAGTTTCATTATCCAAATTGCAGAAGTGTAAATCAGATGGCAGACAAGAATAAGCTTGAATATACTGGTACAAGAGATGAGGTAATTGCACAGGGATATGCTCCTTGTGGAAATTGTAGACCATAAGAGGTAGTCTAGAGTGATAAGAAATGAAAGCCAAAGCTGAAGAAAAGAGGTATGGTTATGAAGATTGGTGAAGCAAGAGGAATATATTCGGCACAATTAAATATTTACGGTGATAAGAAGGCAGAGCTTGATAAAGAGCGAAAAGAATTAGCTAAGAAAATAAAAGCTACACCGGATGGCGCGAAAGTCTATGAAAATGAAGCTGCGAAACTAGAATTATCATATAATAAAGTATCTGATAAATATGATGAATATAGAGAATTTATGCAGCAGCTTATGGAAATGCATATGACTTATTCTAATGTTGAAAGTTCCAGACAACAGGGCGAAACGGCGAAGAAAATAGCTGAAGATGAGGCGAAAGTATTAGAAGTTGCCAGAAGAATTGCCCATGGCGATAAAGTACCACCAAATGATGAGAAGAAACTTATGGAATATAGTATGGAAATCTATATGGCATCGAAGAACTTAGCGATGCTAAGGAGCCGGAAAGATAGAAAAGAATATGATTCTCTGTGGGACGATGAAGATGAGAAAGCCCCTGAAAATGCTAATCCTGATGAAGTAGCAGATAATATGGAGCTGGGAATTGAAAAACCAGAGATAACAGAAATCGGAGACTTAATGTAAGTCTCCGATTTCTATGTTATTGATTTAATCCTAAGTTCTATGCAATATTATTGTTTAAATTCCGGTTTTATAATATTTTAAAGCAGCTTATTAACGGAAGCATATGCCAATTCCAAAAGCTTCCGGACCTGTATGGCATGCAAGACTTGCAGGAAGATTATCATAATATATTTCTTTATCAGGAAATGCCTCTTTAACAGTTGCCATCCATTCGTTAATCTGCTCCACGCTAAGATTTGAACCGGCTAAAGCAATCTTAGATTTGGACATATCATTTTCAGAAAAACGATTTTCAATATCACTTTTTATGGCATTAATCATAATAGATTTACATTTCTTGATATTACGTGCTTTTGCAAATGAATCTAAGGTATTCCCATTAATTGATAGAATTGGTTTGATATTCAGAACAGAGCCAATCATTGCAACGGCTGGAGTAATTCTTCCTCCTTTCTTAAGATATTCAAGAGTGCTTACAGTTACATAGATAACAGAATTCAGACCATCTTTATCTAGAATATCCTTGATTTCGCTGGCTGATTTACCATTATCGGCTAACTCCTTTGCTTGAAGAACAGATTCCTTAAGAGTAACAGATAGTCTGTGGTTGTCTACAACAAACACCTTATTTTCATAATCTCTGGCTAATGACATAGCGACTTCACAAGATTTACTAAGGCCGCTGGACATAGGAATATATACAATTGAATCATATTTATCTTCTGAAAGTAATTTATTCCACAAGTCCATAATATCACCAGGAGATGGCTGGGAAGTTGAAACATTTTTATCAGAGTTGAGAAAATGATAGAATTCCTCGGCAGAAATATTTTTGTTCTCATAATAGATTTTGTCATCAATAATTACAGGCATAGGAATAAGATAGATACCGTATTTCTCTGCTTCCTGTTTTGAGATACCACTATTTGTGTCAGTTACTATTGCTATCTTCAATTAATCACCACTTTCTTAAATTAAATAGTTTAAATATATATGATGTTGGGGTTAAAAACCCTCGTGTTTGACCATGTTTGGCATAGAATAAAAAATATTTTCATCTCTAAGATAAATATGTAGAAAACACAAGTGTTACAGATTGTAACACTTAAAAATATATTTTGCAAGATATAATTGACTAACTGTGACATAAAAGAGAAAATTGTATCACAAAAATGAAAAATATGAGATAATAGAAATAATCGTATAAAAAGAATTATTCAGATGCAAAATCGCAGATGTGAATTTCAAGTCGCCTGATTACAACAGGTCACAAATAAATGAGAATTAATGTTAAAACTGAATAAAAAGGAGAATAAAATGGAGAAGAACAGAGTAAGTCAGGCAAACATAATAGCTAAAGAATGTATTGTGTCTGCATTGCTTAAATTAATATATGAGAAACCATTAACCACGATAACGATATCTGAACTGACGAAAAAGGCAGGGGTATCACGAATGACTTTCTATAGAAATTATGATTCTAAGGAAGAGGTATTCACAGGACATCTTGATGAAATATTTGAACATTACTGGAATAATGATAATGCAGATAAAGAGAATGGAATATATTATGATGTTGAACATATGAAGAGTTGTTTTGAATATATTTATCAGCATAAAGAGTTCTTAGAAGGATTGATTCAATGTGGAATGGGGCTGCTATTCCTGGATAAACTGACTTATTACATCAGTGAAAAGTGGAAAAAGTATGCAGATAAATACGAATTGACGGCATTTACGGGTTCGTTATATAATCTCTTCATATTGTGGATTTCTACAGGATACAAGGAAGATGTAGACAAGATGGCAAAAAAGATTGAGAAAATATACAGTTAATTAAAAATGAGATTAGTGAAACATACTTTTGATACATTGATTCATTAAAAATTAACATAAGAAAAACATAATACAAGAAACGGAGAAATTATGGACCAGACATTTATGAAAGAAAAACCGGTAATGCCATTAGTAATATCAATGGCTTTACCGATGACTATATCAATGCTTGTAAATGCATTGTATAACATTGTGGACAGTTATTTTGTGGCAAAAATAAGTGAAGATTCAATGACGGCACTTTCTCTGGTATATCCTATGCAAAACCTTATAACGGCGGTAACAGTCGGCTTTGCGATTGGTGTAAATGCAATAATAGCATTTTATCTTGGAGCAAAGAAAAGTGAGGCAGCAAATCAGGCAGCATCAATGGGGATGCTTTTTAATATAATACATGGAATATTATTAAATATTGGCTGCATAGCTGTAATGCCTGCGTTTTTAAGGATATTTACAAAGGACAGTAATATATTGAAGATGGGTCTTGATTATTCAAACATTGTATTTATGTTTACGATTCCAATATCCATATCAATTAGTTTTGAGAAGATATTTCAGTCAGTAGGAAATATGAAAGTGTCTATGATATGTATGATTCTTGGCTGTGTTACGAATATAATTCTAGATCCATTATTTATATTCGGCATTGGATTTATTCCTGAACTTGGAATTAAAGGCGCAGCGATTGCAACTTGTATTGGTCAGCTGGTAACCTTATCAGGATACATTATAGCCTATTTTGTAAGACCGATACCTGCGAAAATCAGAATAGAATATATGAAATTCGATAGCACGTTATGTAAGAAAATGTATGCTATTGGAATACCTGCCACACTTAATCTTGCACTTCCATCAATACAGATATCTGCGTTAAATGGGATATTGTCAGCATATTCGGCAGGATACGTTCTTGTACTTGGTTCATATTATAAATTACAGACATTTTTATATCTTACGGTAAATGGTGTGGTTCAGGGAATGAGACCATTAATTGGCTATAATTATGGAGCAGGTGAGAAGAAACGTGTAAGAGATATTTTCAAATCTGCATTAATACTTATAGTCGGGGTTATGGTTATTGGAACAATTCTGTGTCTTATAATACCTGATAAATTAATTGGTTTATTTACAAATAAGGCAAATACTATAGAAATCGGTAAGACAGCATTAAGAATTATCAGCCTTGGATTTATAGTATCATCAGTTCCGGTTGCGGTATCAGGTGCATTAGAGGGGCTTGGCAAAGGTAAAGAATCATTGGTAATTTCTATATTAAGATATATTGTCATAATGATTTCACTTGCATTTTTCATAAGCAGGATAGTGGGGGCAACAGGGGTATGGCATGCCTTTTGGATAACGGAAGTATTTATGGCTGTGATATCAGGAGTGATATGTAAGAAACAGATTTTAAAGTAATATCAAAAAGAATAGTATTATGTCTAAAAATGTGATATAATATTAGAAAATATTGTTCGTTATAGATCTACGAAATTATTTATCTCAATTCTTATTTTATACTATTGAGAATAGAAAATATTGTTCGTTAGAGAGGGGGAATGTTAATTGAAAAAAAAAGTAAGAAAATTACTGGGAATACTTATAGTGGGAATCTTAGTAATGTTCCTTTGTATCAATTATTTTTCGCAAATTATAATATCGCAGAATGATATGACTAATTCATCTAAGGTGATATTTAGACAGATAGACCAGATTATCAAGCAGAATGAGGAAGAACTTGAAAAGAGAAAAGAAGATATTCGCAATATATGTATACTGAGGGCAAGGGCTACAGCATATTTATTACAGCGGGACAAGAGCAAGATTAATAATCTTGAAGAAATGAAGAAGATAGCAAATCTTCTTGAAGTAGATGAGATACATATTTTTAATAAAGAGGGTACTATATATGCAGGTACAGAACCAAAGTATTATGGACTTAATATGAAAACAGGTGAGCAGATATCATTTTTTAGCCCGATGTTAGAAGATACATCTATGTCAATGTGTCAGGAGATAACGGCTAATACTGCTGAGAATAAGATGATGCAATATGCTGCTACATGGACGGAAGACGGTGACGTAATAGTTCAGATTGGAATGAAGCCATCAAGTGTATTAGAGAAAATTGAGAAAAATAAAGTATCTTACATATTTTCGAGACTTGCTGAAACTAATGGATATACACTTGTTGCCATTGAGCCTGAAACTAACAAAATAGTTGGTTCAACCAAGGAAGCATTAGTAAATAAAAATATCTCAGATATTGGAATAAATACCAAGAAGATGAAGAATTGGGATAAGGCCTATCATTTTAGGATAAAAGGTAAGTGGTATTTTTGTATATTTGAGAAGCAGGACACAATTATTGTTGGAAGAATCTGTGAAGCAAAAATTCTGTACAGTAATATAAATGAAAATAATTTTATGTTTTTTATATATATTTTACTAATTGGAGGTGTTGTAATCTACTTTATTACACATTATCTTGATAAAAATATAATAAAATCCATATCTGCAATTAACAACGGACTTCAGGATATTTCAAACGGAAATCTGGATACGAAGATTGAAGTTAATAATACACCGGAATTCAAAGAGTTAAGCCATTACATTAATCAGATGGTAGAAAGTATACTAGAGACAACTGATAAGATTTCGGTTATAATTGATACGGTAGGGTTGCCAATAGGTCTGTATGAATATAACGGAAGTATGGAACGAGTCAGAATTACACATAAATTACCGGAAGTGATGGGATTAAGTGAGGAGGAAGCTTATAAGCTGTGTGAGAATAGAGAAGAATTTAATGCATGGATAAGTGAAATATTGAGTAATCCGATAGAAGGCGAGCATGAGATTTATAAAATAAGTTCATCGCCGGACCGGTATGTTAAGATAGAAATAATAAAACGTGATGATAGTGTATTTGGAATAGTTGTAGATAAGACTAGTGATATATGTACGAAGAACAAGTTAGAAAAAGAACTTGGTGAAGATGAATTAACGGGACTGTGTAGCAGAAGAGGATTCTATAGTAAGATGGATGAGCTTTTTGCATTGCCTGAGAAACTTGGCTGTGCAGCAGTTGTTATGATAGATTCAGATGATTTAAAGAAAGTAAATGATACATATGGTCATAATAATGGCGACAGATACCTTTGTGAAATTGCAAATATATTATTAAAAGTAAATGCACCGGGGCAATTAACAGCACGACTTGGTGGTGATGAATTCGCAATATTATTCTATGGTGCGGGTTCAAAAGAAGAAATAGATGAATATATGAACAAGCTTGAAGAATTGAGAATGAATCATATTATGAAAATGGAAAATGATGTTGTCATAGATGTTAAATTCTCTATGGGTAAGGCTTTCTATATAGTTGATGGTGTAGAAAGTGAGAGACTTATGAGAGTTGCTGATAAACGAATGTATATCGATAAAAGAGAACGAAAGAAAAAGCAAATGGAATAATGTAAGAGAATCCTAAGGTGAATATTCTCAGCATGGCTGATTGCTTCCGAACGAGAGTAATCAGTATGTATATCCGATGGGAATTATTTAAGAAATACTTAAATATTTTTACAGAGGATATATCAGGAAAAGTCGTTCGGAAATGAGGAATTTTATGAAAAATATAGCATTGAAACCCACAATATTATTAGTAGATGATTCAAAAGAGAATAGGAAACAGATAGAAGACAGTTTATGTAATGATTATAATATTATGGAAGCCTGTAGTGGTGAAGAGGCAATAAGCATCTTAAACAGAAATATTACGAAAATAGACATGGTTCTTCTTAAATTGTATGATACGAAGATTAATGGTTTAGAAGTTCTTGCCATAATGAATCAACATTTATGGTTAGATTTTATGCCTGTAATTGTAATTTGTAAAAATTCTGATGAGGCCAATATTATACAGGCCTATGATATGGGGGCAGTGGCTTATATTAATAAACCATATGACAGAATGATTGTAAGACAAAGAATAAGGAATCTGTTATCATTATATCAGAAGCAACGTGATATGAGAAAAATGTTAGAGCAGCAGGTCTATGAAAATGAGAAGAATAACAATGTAATGATTACGATTCTTGCTCATATAGTAGAATTTAGAAATGGCGAGAGTGGTATGCATGTAATGCATATACAGACTATAACTAAACTGTTGTTACAGTGTCTGCAGAAGAAACCTAATAACTATAATCTTACAGATAATGATGTATTATTAATAGCTACAGCTTCAGCACTTCATGATGTTGGTAAAATCTCAGTTGATGACAAGATACTTAATAAACCAGGCAGACTTAATTCAGAAGAATTCGAAGTAATCAAGAAACATTCGGCAATAGGTGCTGATATGTTGAAAGATATGGAAATATATAATAATAATAAATTGATTAAAACGGCATATGAGATATGCAGATGGCATCATGAGAGATATGATGGAAAAGGATATCCTGATGGTTTAGTGGGTGAAGAGATACCTATTTCTGCACAGGTCGTATCAATTGCAGATGTATATGATGCACTTACAAGCGAGAGGTGTTATAAGAAAGCATATTCGCACGAAAAGGCAATGGAAATGATAGAGAATGGTGAATGTGGAGCATTTAATCCTTTATTGCTGGAATGTCTTGAGGATATACATGAACAGTTAATAATTGAATTAAACAGAGAATATGTAGATTCGCCAGAGGTAGATATGAATCTCTTGTCTAAAGTTGCTGATGAAATTGTTGAAAAACAGATGGGTAAAGAGAACGCAGAAGATAACAAGAAATCATATTCTAAGAGAAAAGATTTGGTAAAAATGAAGGCAGAATTCTATTCTTCAACAGTTAAGGAGATTCAGTTTGATTATGATGCAGTCCACGATATCGTTAAATTATCTCCTTATGCATCAGAAGTATTAGGATTACCTGAAGAGATAGTAAGTCCTAATAGCAAAAATCAGGATTATCTAGGTAAAGTTAATATTGCTAAAATAATTAATGATATAAGAAATAAGACGTCACCAGATAATCCACGACTGGATATGAATGTTGAAGTCAAAAAAGAGGGTGTAATTTCAATATACAAATTGCAGATGATGAGCTTGTGGTCTGAAGAAGACGAAGCAAGATATTTAGGTGTGGTTGGAAGAATAATTCCAGTGGGTTAAATATCTGGCTAATATCTCATCAGATCATAAGCTAATAAGTCTGAGTGTCTTTTTTAACTCAACATTGTTAATTATCTGGATAATATCTCATCAGCAAGTTTTTCTAATGCTATAATGTCAGAATCCTTCATTGTGGACATAATGGTAACTGTATTTTCGCAGATTGAAATATTTTTCATTGTATCAAGAATATTTCTCATACTTCTGTTAGCAGATGGTGCCCATGAAGCATTTTCAATGAGAGCGACTGTACGTTTCTGGTATGCCTTATGTGAAAGGCGATTTAAGAAATCTTCCATTGGAGGAAATACACCACCATCATATGAGGCAGCGGCTAAAACTAATCGGCTGTATCTGAAAGCATCTTCTATGGCTTCGGCCATATCATCTCTTGTAAGGTCTGTAAATGCCACTTTCTTAGCACCTTTAGTTTTTAGAATCTCATACATTTTTTCGGCAACATATTTTGTATTGCCGTGAATAGAAGCACAAGCGATAAGCACACCATCATCTTCAGACTCATAGCTACTCCATGTCATATATTTACCAATATAGTAATCAAGATTTTCGTTAAGAATAGGACCATGCAGAGGACAAATTGTCTTAATATCAAGGGTAGCAGCTTTCTTGAGTAAAGTCTGAACAGGTATGCCGTATTTTCCTACGATATTAAAATAATATCTTCTAGCTTCGCAAGTCCAATCTTCGTCAGTACCCAATGCGCCGAATTTACCAAAGGCATCAGCAGAAAACAGTACCTTTTCACTAATCTCATACTCGACCATTACCTCAGGCCAGTGAACCATTGGAGCCATGATGAATTTAAGTGTATGAGAGCCTAAACACAATTCCTCGCCCTCATTTACAGTTATAAATCTGGAATCGGCATTTTCAATATTAAAGAATTGTGAAAACATTGCCTTAGCCTTGTTACTTAATACAAGCTTTGCGTCAGGGTAAGCATCAGCAAGGCGTTTGATATTAGCTGAATGATCAGGCTCAAGATGGGAAATAATTAAATAGTCAACATTTCGTCCATTAAGTGTATTCAGAAGATTATCAAACCATTCATCACCTTTTCTGACATCGACAGTATCCATAACGGCAACTTTCTCGTCAAGAATAACGTATGAATTGTAAGATACTCCGTTTGGAATTATATATTGTCCCTCGAATAAATCAAGGGTTGTATCGTTTACTCCTATATATTTTATAGAATCTGAAATTGTCATGTTACTCATATATCCTCCGTTATGTAATAAATTACTTTTCTGCAATTATATCATAATAATTAAAAAAAGTGTCAAAAAATATCTTGACCTAAAGTTGACTTTAGGGATTAGAATGAATTATATTATAAATTATATTAAGTAAAAAAGGAGTCGAAGATATGTTTATTGAAAATATTAATGGACCTGCAGACGTTAAGAAGTTAAATGCTGAACAGCTAGTAGTATTAGCCGGAGAAATAAGGCAGGCTTTATTAGTTAAGCTTAGTAAACGTGGAGGACATTTTGGACCAAACTTCGGTATGGTTGAGGCAACTATTGCAATACATTATGTATTTGAGTCACCAAAGGATAAAATTGTATATGATGTTTCGCACCAGTCATATCCTCATAAAATGCTCACAGGAAGAAAAGATGCATTCTTATATGAGGACCATTACACAGATGTATCGGGCTACAGTAGTCCTTATGAAAGTGAACACGATTTCTTTACTATTGGTCATACATCAACATCTATCAGTCTTGCCTGCGGTTTAGCTAAAGCAAGAGATTTGAAAAATGAACAGGGCAATGTAATTGCAGTTATCGGTGATGGCTCATTAAGTGGTGGTGAAGCATTAGAGGGGCTTGATTTTGCTAAAGAATTACAGAGCAATTTAATAATTGTAGTAAATGACAATGATATGTCCATAGCAGAAAACCATGGTGGACTTTATAGTAATTTAAAATTGTTAAGAGAAACAAACGGACAGGCAGAATGTAATCTGTTTAAGGCAATGGGACTTGATTATGTCTATGTGAACGAGGGAAATAATGTCGAGAAATTAATTGCAGCATTTACAAAAGTAAAGGATAGCAAAGTTCCTGTTGTAGTGCATATTAATACACAAAAAGGTAAAGGCTATGAAATAGCAGAAAAGCATAAGGAAAACTGGCATTATTGTGCTCCATTTGATATCGAGACAGGAAAAGCCAAATTTACAGATGATTTAATAGATTATTCAGATGTGACAGTAGATTATCTGTTAGATAAAATGAAGAAAGATAACAGAGTTGTGGCAATTACAGCAGCTACGCCTACAGTAATGGGATTCACAGAGGACAAACGTAGAGAAGCAGGCAAACAGTTTGTAGATGTCGGAATTGCAGAAGAGACAGCAGTTGCATTAGCTTCGGGAATCGCTAAGAATGGTGGAAAGCCTGTATTTGGTGTATATAGTACATTTGTGCAGAGAACGTTTGACCAGATTTCACAGGACTTATGTATTGACAGTAATCCTGCTACAATCGTTACATTTGCAGGATCAGTTTATGGAATGAATGATGTTACACACCTCGGATTACAGGATATACCAATGTTATCGAATATACCTAATCTTGTATACATTGCACCAGCTACTAAGGAAGAGTATCTTGCAGTTCTAGACTGGAGTATTGACCAGGATAAATATCCTGTAGCTATTAAGTTACCTGGTGGACCTATGATTTCAGATGGTAAGAAAATTACTAAAGATTTCAGTGAATTAAACAAATATGAAGTAACAGAAGCTGGAAATAACGTTGCAATAATAGGTCTTGGAACATTCTATGAAATGGGTAAAAATGCAGCTAAATTAATTGAAAAAAAGACGGGTATAAAACCTACAATTATCAACCCATATTACATTACAGGAATTGATGAAGATTTATTAGAGAAATTAAAAGACAACCATTCAGTGGTAATTACATTAGAAGATGGAATCTTAGATGGTGGTTTCGGTGAGAAGATAGCACGTTTCTATGGAACATCTGATATGAAGGTTTTAAACTATGGACTTAAAAAGGAATTTCTTGACAGATATGATGTACAGGAAGTACTATTGAAGAATCATTTAACACCTGAGCAGATTGTAGAAGATGTTATGAAAATCTCTTAATTATTAAAGAATTATTATTACTAAAATAAATGCCTGATGTAAACTTTATCTAGAAAATATAAGCTTACGTCAGGCAAAATTAGTTTATGGATATTTACAAACTTTTAATATTGTTATAATAATTTGATTAATTATATTTAATATGATTAATCCATCAAAATTTTATTAATTATCATCAGTAATTTTTGATGAATTATCATTTTGTTTGATAAGAGATAAAATATCCTGATATCTCTCATTAATCGCATCATAATTCTCACGCAAATGTGGAAACAGACAGTTACTGCAATCTTTAAAGCCATTTGGAAGATAGGAAAAATTCCCACCGCATTTATCACCAAGAGCATAAAGGGGACAATAGCAGAACAGACAGTTAAAGTTATTAACGTCAGCACCTTTATGACATGGAAAATATTCACACTCTTTATGAGAAAAATAAGAATAATTCTTTGACATCTGAATAATCTCCGTTCTGAATTATGATATATTATTTTGCAAGTTCTAACATTCTTGACAAAGGTTTTTCGGCTGCTTTACGCAAATCTTCATCAAGATTAATATATTCAATATTATAATTGTCCGAGTCTATATTTTCAAGGGCTTCGATAACTTTTTCTATACGCACTTTCTTCATATTAGGGCAGAATTGTCTGTGACCGACAGAATAGAATTTCTTGTCAGGATTTTTCTGCATAAGTTCAAAGAATACTCCCATTTCCGTACAGATAATAAATACATTTTCAGGAGAAGTGATGGCATAATCAATTATTTGCGAGGTGCTTCCGATGAAATCAGCAAGCTCTAAAGTATCTTCAGTACATTCAGGGTGAGCAAGCACTAAGGCTCCTGGGTGAAGTTCTTTCGCCTTAGCGACATCTTCGCTGTGAATACTTTTGTGAACGTGGCAGAAACCATCATTAAAGATAAAGTGTTTATCAGGAACCTGTTTAGCCACGAAACGTGCAAGGTTGTTATCGGGGATAAAGAAAATATTTCTGTTAGGAAGCTTCTTAACAATTGTAACAGCATTTGAGGTAGGGTATGAAGGTAATAAGGAACGGAAGTTCGATATGAAAGTACTGATTATGGGACAGCGAATATGATATAAATAGGGTGGATACGTTGAAGGATTAGATTGTTAAAATTCACCGATATTTAGATAAAAGACATCATAAATTTCGACAGAATACACAAAAACTTCTTTTACTATTATTCAATATATGTTAGAATGTAAAAGAGCAATAAAAAAAAGACCTTTCGGTCTTTAAATACCACACAATGTGGACCTTACGGCAATGTCGGATAAATCCTTATTTGAACTCACCTTGTAAATTATAGTATTAATTTATCATAGAAGTTCTACATTGTCAAGAAAAAAATAATTATACTAGGAGGAACAAAGTATGGAGAAAAATTATTATTTAGGATTGGATATGGGAACATCATCTGTAGGCTGGGCAGTAACAGATGAAAACTATAATCTGATGAGAAAAAAAGGTAAAGATTTATGGGGAGTTAGATTATTTAAGGAAGCTAAAACTTCAGCAGAAAGAAGAGTAAAAAGAACTTCAAGAAGAAGACTACAAAGAGAAAAGGCAAGAATTGGATATTTAAAAGAATTATTCGCGGATGAAATCAATAAAGTAGATGCAGGTTTTTATCAAAGAATGGAAGATAGTAAATTTATAAGTGATGATAAAACAGTACATCAGAAATTCACGTTATTTTCAGACACAAACTATACAGACGAGGATTATTATAATGATTATCCAACAATTTTTCATTTAAGGAAGAAGTTAATTGAGTCTGATGATGAATATGATGTAAGAATGGTATTTCTAGCACTTTTAAATATGTATAAGCATAGAGGGCATTTCCTAAATGCTAATTTGAGTGATAATGGTATGGGAGATATAAATGAACAGTATGACAGATTAAAAGAGTTATGTAGTGAATATTTAAACGTTGAATGGGAAAATAAGCCAGACAAATTTGAAGAAATATTGAAAGAATGTAATTGTTCGAACTCATTGAGAAATGAAAGATTATTAGAAACATTTAATTTGAAAAAAACTGATAAAGAAAAATGTGAAATGCTAAAGCTTATATGTGGGTTATCAGGAACATTATCAAAGATTTTTAAAGATTTAGATGATGATTCTGAAACAAAAAAGATGACAATTTCATTTAGAAGTAGCAATTATGATGAAGAAGCAATAAATGTAGAGGAAATAATAGGTAGTGAGAATTTTGAGATAATAGCTGTTCTAAAAGAAATACATGATTGGTCAATGTTAGCTAATATTATGAGAGGTAAAAAATATTTATCTGTCGCAAGAGTAGAAGAATATGAGAAGCATAAAGATGATTTAAAAATATTAAAAAAGGTTATAAAAGAGTATTCAATAGAGGAGTATAATAATTTCTTTAGAGTAATGGCAGATAATAATTATAGTGCATATGTTAATTCTGTTAATTCTAATAAAGAAAGTACAAGACGAGGAGCAAAATGTGATAATGATACTTTCTTTAAGGAAATAAAAAAAATAGTTAATAAATGTTATGATAGTGAAGAAAAAGAGTATATTTTAAAGGAAATAGAAAAAGGAACATTTTTACCAAAACAGATTATTAGCTCTAACGGAGTTATTCCAAATCAGGTTCATAAAATAGAAATGAAGAAAATATTACAAAATGCTGAAAAATATTTACCATTTCTAACAGAAAAAGACGATAGCGGATTATCGGTAAGTGAAAGAATATTACAAATGTTTTCTTTTCAGATACCGTATTATATAGGTCCAATTTCGGGTAAAATAGGCTCAGATGAAAAAAGTAAAAATTCATGGTCTGTAAGAAAAGAAAAAGGAAGAATATACCCATGGAATTTTAAAGATAAAATAGATGAAAAGGAATCGGCAGAAAAATTTATTGAACGAATGGTAAATCATTGCACATATCTAAATAATGAGATGGTTTTACCAAAAAATTCATTATTATATGAAAAATTTATGGTATTAAATGAACTAAACAATCTGAAAATAAATAATGAAAATATATCTGTTGAGTTAAAACAAAGTCTTTATAATAATTTGTTCAAAACAGGCAAAAAAGTTACAGCTAAAGGTATAAAGAGTTATTTAGAGAGAAATGGACTCTGTGAGCCAAATGAGGATATTAATCTAACAGGGATAGACGGGGACTTTACAAACAGATTGTCAAATTATGCAAAATTTAAGGGGATATTTAATACTGATGAATTAACATATGAGCAGTGGAATATGGCAGAAAAAATTATTAAATGGTCTACAATATATGGAGATTCTAAAAAATTCTTGGAAGAGAAAATCAGAAATGAATATAGTGAAAAGTTGGATTCTCAGCAAATAAAAAGAATTTTAGGCATCAAATTTAGAGATTGGGGTAGACTATCTGAAGAACTCTTGAATATGGAAGGCGCTGATGTTAATACTGGAGAGATAAAAAGTGTAATTGGCAGAATGTGGGACGAAAATTATAATTTAATGGAACTAATTGCTACTGATAATTTTACATATAAACAGGTAATTAAAGAAAAGCAAAACGGCTTAGATAAGTCATTGAGTGAAATAGATTATGATGATTTAGACGAGTTGTATGTATCAGCACCGGTTAAGCGAATGATTTGGCAGACGTTGTTAATCATTAAGGAATTAGTTAGTGTTATTGGTTACGAACCAACAAGAGTATTTGTCGAGATGGCAAAGGATGTTAATACTGAAAAGAAAAGAACAGATAGTCGTAAGAAAAAGTTTCTTGATTTATATAAACAATGTGAGAAAGACGAGAGAGATTTCTGGATAAAAGAAATAGACGACAAAAGCGAAGCAGAATTTAGAAAAAAGAAATTGTATTTGTATTATACTCAAAAGGGAAGATGTATGTATACAGGCGAACAAATAAATCCATTAGATTTGACTAATGATAATTTATATGACATTGATCACATATATCCAAGACATTTTGTGAAGGACGATAGTATAGAAAATAACCTTGTTTTGGTTAAAAAAGAAAAAAATGCACATAAAAGCGATACATTTCCGATTGAAGATGATATTAGAAAAAATCAATATGCATTTTGGAAAATGTTGTATGAGAAAAACTTTATTACTAAGGTAAAATATCAAAGATTGACAAGAAAAGAGCCATTTTCAGATGAAGAAAAAGCTAATTTCATTATGAGACAGATTGTAGAAACAAGACAGGGAACAAAGGTAATAACAGATATATTAGAAAAATCATTTGATAAAACTCAGATTGTATATGTTAAGGCAGGAAATGTCAGCTTATTCAGACAAAAATATGAATGCATAAAATGTCGTGAAATAAACGATTTTCATCATGCAAATGATGCATATTTAAACATAGTGGTTGGTAATGTATATGATACTAAATTTACAAGTGATCCTCGTAATTTTATAAAGGAATATAGAAAAAATCCTCAGAAGAACGAATATCATATGTATAAGTTATTTGATTATAATGTGCAGCGTGGAGATAGAGTTGCCTGGACAGCAAGCAATGGCGAAAGCATGAAAGTTGTTAAAGGTACATTGAAGAAGAATACACCATTGGTTACTTTTATGAGTTATGAGGAACATGGCGGCTTGTATGACCAGAATATCATTTCGGCAAAGGATATTGAAAAAGTAAAAGGTAAAGGGTATTTACCTATTAAATCAAGTGATTCCAGATTAAACAATACTGAGAAATATGGTGGATATGCAAAGGTGTCAGGTGCATATTTCTTTGTTGTAGAACATACCGTAAAAAATGTAAGAATTAGAACAATAGAGCCTATGCCTTGTTATTTGACAAAGGTATTAACTACCAAAGAAAAAATAGAAGATTATTGCTGTAATATTTTGAAATATGATAGTCCGGTAGTAAAGTATGAAAAAATAAAAATGTATTCATTAATTAAAGTGAATGGATATCCAATGTATTTAACTGGAAGAACTGGTAATCAATTAATCGTATCTAATGGAATACAACTCGTCCTATCATATGATGAAGCAAAATATATAAAAGATTTGTTAAAAATAAATCAAGAGGAATTTGATCAGAATAGATTAGAAAATTTAGGTATTAATAAATTTAGAAATGAAAAGTTATATGATACTTTGAATAAGAAGTATACAAATGAAATATATAAGAAAAGACCAAATTCTATGGGAAATAAAATGATAGAATGGAAAAATACATTTCAAAATTTATCAATAAAAGATCAGACAGAAGTATTGCTACAGTTAATTCAATTGGGACAAAAGCAAAATAGTGGTGTTAATTTAGAAAAACTTGGAGCTAGCAAGAAAACAGGAGTCAGTTTAGTTAGCAAAAAGATAACAGATAAGGAGTCATTTGAACTTATTAATAAGTCAATTACAGGGCTATACGAAAATAAAGTAGACCTGTTAAGAGTATGAGCTGGCGGACAGTTGTGATTTCTCAAAATGCCAAATTAGATTATCAGATAGGTTTTCTTGTTGTTAGAGGAAAGGAAACTACAAAAATTCATTTAAATGAAATAGGTATGTTGATTATAGAGAGTACAGCAGTATCTCTTACAACATACCTGCTAAGTGAATTGATGAAGAGAAAAATAAAGGTTATTTTCTGCGATGAGAAAAGAAATCCAAGTTCTGAATTATTGGCATATTATGGAAGTCATGATACTAGTATAAAAATAAGAAAGCAGATAGAGTGGACTGATTCTGACAAAGCTATGGTGTGGACAGAAATAGTTTCGGAAAAGATAAAGCAGCAGTCAATAGTTTTGAAATATTATGGTAAGATAAATGAATCTAAAATGCTTGAAGAATATATAATGGAAATAGAATTAGGTGATGTAACTAATAGAGAAGGACATGCAGCAAAAGTGTATTTTAATGCATTGTTTGGAAAAGATTTTACAAGAACAAAGGAATGTCCTATTAATGCTGGACTTAATTATGGATATTCAATAATTTTATCATTATTTAATCGAGAAATAGTTTCAAATGGATATATAACACAGATAGGTCTATTTCATAATAATATGTTCAATCAGTTTAATTTAGGCTCAGATCTAATGGAACCGTTCAGAACATTAGTTGATAAGAAAATAATGGATATGAAATTAGAAAAATTTGAAACAGATGAAAAACATGAGATAATTTCATTAATTAATAAAGAAGTAAGAATCAATAACAAAATAGAATTTCTTAATAATGCTGTAAAAATATATTGTAAAAGCGTATTTGAGGCATTAAATGAGAAAGATGTATCAGTAATAAGGTTTGTGGAAAATGAGTTATAGATTTATGAGAGTAATTATTATGTTTGATTTGCCAACTGTAACATCGGCGGATCGCAAGGAATATACAAAGTTTCATAAGTATTTGATAAAAAATGGTTTTTTAATGATGCAAGAAAGTATATATTGTAAATTAGCTCAAAATGCTTCAGCTGCGGAGTTAATCGTTAATAATATAAGAAATAACAAACCAATGTCAGGCCTTGTTCAATCAATGATAATAACAGAAAAACAATTTGGAAAAATAGAATACATAGTTGGTGAAAGAAAAAATGAAGTTTTAGATAACGATGATAGGCTGGTGATATTATGAAACTAACATATGCAAAATATAATTTAGTAATTGAATTATCAGAGAGTAAACCCAGTGTATTAATAATAGAAAATCCACAAAATATGGCAGAATTTATGCAAGAATTATATAATCAATATTGTGGATTAATTGAAAAATTTGTATTATCAGAAGAAGATAAAATTTTAAAATTAAATAAAATTGCGGATATGGTTATAGAACCATATTCGCTAGATTTGAATAGAAAAAATATTATTAATGGTCTTTATTCATATATGAATGACATTGCAAATGATTGTATAGAAGAAAGTGAGGTCCTAAATACAAATATACAATTAGTTATAGATAAAATAACAGATAATGTTCCATATAATAATATAACACATCAGTTTGATTTTAATTGGACAGATATGTTTAAATTATATGGTGTAAAAATTGATTCTGATTATCAAACGATTATTGAAAAATTAGTTGAATATATAAAAATTTGTTCATTTATATGTAAATATAAGTTAATTATTTTTGTTAATTTAAAAACGTATTTATCAGATGAAGAAATAGAAGAATTATACAAAATAAGTAATTATTGTAAGATATCACTGTTGCTTATTGAATCTAGAGAAAAAGATTGGAATGGTGATGAAATGGAATATATTATTGACAAAGACCAGTGTTTAATAGTAAAGTGAATATATTATAATTTATACCATTTACCAGATGGATAGGTTCGGAGATAACCATTTGAGGTTTGAGAACCTTGTAAATTATGATAAGAGTAAAACAGTTGTGACAGCAATTGCAACACCTGTGTCGTTTGAGAACCTTGTAAATTATGATAAGAGTAAAACTGTAATAACAGTAGGTATGCATCAGCGGTTGTTTGAGAACCTTGTAAATTATGATAAGAGTAAAACTTCTGACAACGTCGAAATTATATCTAATCCGTTTGAGAACCTTGTAAATTATGATAAGAGTAAAACTGTGATGTGTATATCTGCTCTGTGATGTCGTTTGAGAACCTTGTAAATTATGATAAGAGTAAAACTATCACGATTAAGAAAAACAACGTATTTATGTTTGAGAACCTTGTAAATTATGATAAGAGTAAAACGCTATATCGCAAGTTGGAAATTTACTAACTGTTTGAGAACCTTGTAAATTATGATAAGAGTAAAACGAATATGGTAAAGAATCGGCTAGTCATTTGGTTTGAGAACCTTGTAAATTATGATAAGAGTAAAACTGTTAATTTCCGACTGTACGTCTAAATTATGTTTGAGAACCTTGTAAATTATGATAAGAGTAAAACCATTTGCTCTCTACATCACTAAACCTTACTGTTTGAGAACCTTGTAAATTATGATAAGAGTAAAACTATGAAGAAACAAAAAGAAAGTATGATAGAGTTTGAGAACCTTGTAAATTATGATAAGAGTAAAACTAGCACGCCAGCAGACGAACAGAAACGCATAGTTTGAGAACCTTGTAAATTATGATAAGAGTAAAACTTCGGCGGCAACATTTACTAATATAGACTTGTTTGAGAACCTTGTAAATTATGATAAGAGTAAAACTTAGGTAAATACAAAAAAATATGGAAGTCTGTTTGAGAACCTTGTAAATTATGATAAGAGTAAAACCTACTTGAAGGTTGTGATAATATTAAGTCTGTTTGAGAACCTTGTAAATTATGATAAGAGTAAAACAAATAAAATACAATTAGAACATTCAATATTGTTTGAGAACCTTGTAAATTATGATAAGAGTAAAACAGAAGTCAGAGAAACAATAGAAAATGCTTAGTTTGAGAACCTTGTAAATTATGATAAGAGTAAAACTATACGGAACGTCATTAATATGGACATTTGAGTTTGAGAACCTTGTAAATTATGATAAGAGTAAAACTTCATAATAAAACGTTCGGTAATAGTTATGTTTGAGAACCTTGTAAATTATGATAAGAGTAAAACCTATCCTTGGTCTTGGAATTGCCGTATTTGGTTTGAGAACCTTGTAAATTATGATAAGAGTAAAACCGCTTGCTACTTCTCCGCATTATTATGATAGTTTGAGAACCTTGTAAATTATGATAAGAGTAAAACACTTAAAAAGAAAATTTGTTACTTTAATATGTTTGAGAACCTTGTAAATTATGATAAGAGTAAAACTTAATAATACGTCTATGCGTAAATGTGATAGTTTGAGAACCTTGTAAATTATGATAAGAGTAAAACTAAATCTGTATAAAGTCTTTATCGATTAAGTTTGAGAACCTTGTAAATTATGATAAGAGTAAAACCTGTTTTGCATTTAAATACTTGTCAATAGCGTTTGAGAACCTTGTAAATTATGATAAGAGTAAAACAAGAAATAAAAAATATAATCGATTTAGGGGGTTTGAGAACCTTGTAAATTATGATAAGAGTAAAACAACATATCTCATAAGTACCACCACCAAAGTGTTTGAGAACCTTGTAAATTATGATAAGAGTAAAACTCATTAATTGAACAAGAAATGGATATGAATGTTTGAGAACCTTGTAAATTATGATAAGAGTAAAACTACATTCTATCAAATTGCCATAAAATAAGTGTTTGAGAACCTTGTAAATTATGATAAGAGTAAAACGATTAATTTAATAATAGCGATAGGGATAAGGTTTGAGAACCTTGTAAATTATGATAAGAGTAAAACAAATATATACGAAGATAATATATACAAAGTTTGAGAACCTTGTAAATTATGATAAGAGTAAAACACCAAAATGGTCTACTGTTAAACTGTCTAGTTTGAGAACCTTGTAAATTATGATAAGAGTAAAACATATATCGGTGCGTTATTGTGGTGGTAATTGTTTGAGAACCTTGTAAATTATGATAAGAGTAAAACAACACGAACAAAACAATACCAGCAACAACAGTTTGAGAACCTTGTAAATTATGATAAGAGTAAAACTTTTGAATAGAATTGATTTGTATTAATACAGTTTGAGAACCTTGTAAATTATGATAAGAGTAAAACCTTTTCAGTTGTAAGTATTCAGATGGTGGTGTTTGAGAACCTTGTAAATTATGATAAGAGTAAAACTTTCTCGGAGATACAGTTCTCTGCGAAAATGTTTGAGAACCTTGTAAATTATGATAAGAGTAAAACAATTAATACAGCAACGTGAGATAAAGGCTAGTTTGAGAACCTTGTAAATTATGATAAGAGTAAAACATTAAAAAAGTTGTACGAAGATAATACAGGTTTGAGAACCTTGTAAATTATGATAAGAGTAAAACTGAGGCAAGTTAAATACTTCATAACCTTTTGTTTGAGAACCTTGTAAATTATGATAAGAGTAAAACCACAAGTAACTATATCATATCTATCTAAGTGTTTGAGAACCTTGTAAATTATGATAAGAGTAAAACTGATTTTGCACAGGGCATTTGTATTGAATGGTTTGAGAACCTTGTAAATTATGATAAGAGTAAAACGGCATTGGTGCCTGATACGATAGCAGGACGGTTTGAGAACCTTGTAAATTATGATAAGAGTAAAACTGTATAACGAGTACGAAGATGCAATATATGGTTTGAGAACCTTGTAAATTATGATAAGAGTAAAACAATAATTATTTGCTGTGTTCAGCAGATTAGTTTGAGAACCTTGTAAATTATGATAAGAGTAAAACGGATATTTGCTAGCATTTTCATTAATACAGTTTGAGAACCTTGTAAATTATGATAAGAGTAAAACGACTTTTTCACGTGAGAATGTCAAAGTCAGTTTGAGAACCTTGTAAATTATGATAAGAGTAAAACAGAAATCAGAAACGCATTTGATACCTATAAGTTTGAGTACCTTGTAAATTATGATAAGAGTAAAACAAATCTTAGTAACATTAGATGCACCTAATTGTTTGAGTACCTTGTAAATTATGATAAGAGTAAAACTTTAAGAAGCCAAAATACGAAATTAACCCAGTTTGAGTACCTTGTAAATTATGATAAGAGTAAAACATCGTTCTCATATGACAGAGATTTCTTCTAGTTTGAGAACCTTGTAAATTATGATAAGAGTAAAACAGATATTGTTGATATCAAGGGCAATAACTGTAAAACACCTTTGAAAGAAAGAACAAAAACACTTCAGGTAGCCAAAACATTTCTAAAATACAGACAGGAAGATTTGGAACGAATACTTTCAGATGACGGAATTCTTTTCAGAACAAACCGAAGCATTCAGGCAGAAGGTTCCTTTGGAGATTTAAAACATGATATGCAGTTTAGAAGATACTTAAGCAAAGGAACAACAAATGTTCTTGCAGAAAGTACATTGCTGGCAATGGCAAGGAATATAAATAAACTACATAACAAGATTCAAAAAGGCAAGACAGGAACTCATTTATTTCCGCTGAAAAGTGCCTGATTTTAAACTTTTTCAAATAGATTTTCAAAGCCAATAAAGACGGCTTGTTAAAGTGCACCATTTTTAGGAAATGACAGAAAAAATCGCAATTTCAACTTAGAAATAATCATAAAAACCGCATAAATGAAGCTGCCGCTTCACGAATTTTCATTCGTTAAAGCGACAGCCCCACTGATTGCAAAAAAAGAAGCTGTGCACTAATTCTTAGTGCGACAGCCCCTTTTTTATAAAACTAGATACTTGCTATGAAACATTTAACTTTTTTCTACAAAGTTTTAAATATGATCACTATACAAAAATTAAATTTTAACTATTTAAAAAGTAAACCATCTCTGATTTACTTTTAATAAATTATAAATATTTATTACTATTTTGCATCAATTAATAATTCTTTTGGACTTTTCTTTAAATTGCTTGACGAAGATATTAGCAAAGAAATTATAAGAACTATTGACATAAATAAAATCACATATATCATTAATTTTGGAGATATATTAATTTCTAAACTTGTTAGTGTTTTATTAAATCCATCTACTTCAGCACCACCTCCAAGCTGGCTAGATGCTGACTGTTTAGCAATTTGTTTTGCTATAGTACCAGTGACTTTACTTAATATGTTATTTCCAATCATACCTGCTGTATAAACAGCCAGAAAGTATGATCCTATAAATGCTGGGATTGATACAAATACTAGTTCAATAACAAATTGTCCGAATATTTTGGCTTTTGAAATTCCTAATGAAAGTAAAATTGCAATTTCTTTTTTTCTAGCATTCATCCATAAAAACAATAGTAATGAAACTGTAACACCTGCAAATAGTAATGAACCTGCAAATAATTTGTTCGCTATTTTATATATACCTGATATTGATTGTTGTAGTGCTGGGTAATTATTTGAACTTTTAATCAAATTATATTGTTGCCAATCTATATCGAGTTTTTCAATATTTTTAATAACTTTATCTAAATTTTTATCACCTTTTACAAAAAATGTTGCATCTTGATATACTGCAGTATCCTCTGTATTTCCATATACTTTTGCAGCCGTATCTAAATCAGTTATCAAAGTATTTTCGTAAAGTTCTTGAGCTGCAGTAACGCCACCTTCATTATGACCATCAAAAAGACCTTTTATCTCAACTTCAACTTCTTCATTTGCTCCTTTTTCATTATCGGCATCAAATAAATTAGATTTTATTTTTATTTTATCTCCAATTTTTAAATTGTTTTTTTCTGCTAAGTCTTTATGCATTAAAATCTTGTTTTTATCATTTTCATTTAAGTGTTCCCCACTAGATAATTTGTAAGCTCCTGAGATAAACTTATTTTCTTTTGATGAATCATTAACTCCCGTTAACATAACAGTTCTTTTAAAGTTTTTTGCTCTTTCTGGTGATTGTCCTGAAAGTGTTTTTTGAGTTTCTATTATATCATTATCTACTAAATCGGCAACACTATTAATTCTTTTTACGTATGAATCAATATCTTTAGATTCAGCAATTTTTTTAATATCCTGTCCTTTTATATTGCCACCACCTCTTGGTGTTCCAAAATTAACTCTTCGGTTTATTTCCATAGAGAAACTATTTGTTATATTTCCAAAAGTTTCTTTTGATGCTCTGTTCGTAGCATCTTTAATTGATAAACTAATAAGACAAAGTGTTGACATAGCTGTTATAACTAACAATATAATTATTGATTTTAGACTTTTTCTGGTTACATAATGAAATGCATTTTTAATCATTATTTGACCTCCTGAGTAATTTTGTGTATTTTTTTAAGTTTTCTATCTCTTAATTCTAAAATAATGTCAGCAGAATTTGCAACTTCTTTGCTATGTGTTACCACGATTACACACTTATTTCTTTCTTTTGCTAACTTTTTAAGTATTTCAATTATTTCACCAGCAGTATCAACATCAAGATTTCCAGTAGGTTCATCTGCTAAAATTATTGGGGCTTCTGAAACTAATGCTCTTGCAATTGCCACTCTTTGTTGTTGTCCTCCTGATAACTTCATTACATTTCTATTTATTTGACTTTTATCAAGCCCTAATTCAAATAAGATTGTTTCAGATGCATTTTTATTTACTAATCTAACATTTTCTATTGGTGTTAAATAATCAATTAAATTATAGTTTTGAAAAACTAATGATATGTTATTTTTTCTATGATTACTATAGCCGTCTTTCTCTATATCATTTCCTTTAAATAAGATTTGACCATTTTGTGGTTTATCTAAACCTGCTAATAGTGAAAGTAATGTTGACTTTCCTGCCCCTGATTTTCCTATTATTGCATAGAATTTTCCGATTTCAAATTTTTGATTTACATTAGATAATACTAACTCACCTGAATTTGAATAATTATATGTTACATTTTTTATTTCTAATATATCCATTTTTAATCTCCTAACTTATTTTTGATAATATTTCTTTTGGTTTTTTAATTAATATCATTAAACTTGAAATAATAACTGATAGAACAATAATTCCAATTAATATTCCGTAACTTTGTAGAAATGTTATGAGATTTGAAATTAAATTATTGTTTTTAAGTAAGCTATCAACCATTATTGTTGAATCATCAGAATTCATAAATCCACCGACTATAATATTTAATATTACATTTCCTATAAACAATGATAATACCAAAGAGGGTAGTGATATAAATAATAATTCAAGTATAAATTGAGTTACAATTTTTATTTTACTTATACCAATTGATAACAATATTCCTATTTCATGTATTCTTTCTCTTAACCATAATATTAATATTAATGACAATACCGTTATTCCACCTATCATAATTGAATATGTCATAATCTTAATAATATGTTTTATTCCATCTATAGACTCTAGTGTTTCTTCGAATACATGGTTATCACTTGAAACATTGAATTGTGACCAATCAATTTTAATTTTTTTAATTTTATTTAATGCTACCTTTGTATTTTCTGAACTGTCTGAAAATATTGCAAGTTTATTAACAATTTTGTTATTTTCAGGTTTATTTAATGCTTTTTGACTTGATTCATAATCAATAAATACCATATTTTCACTAAAGTCTGATGATAAACCAGTATATTTTTCTTGTTTTTTACCTGAAAAGATTCCAATTATCTCAAACTCATATTCTAATTTCTTTTCACTATTATTAAAATCAATTAATTGAAGTTTGATTTTATCGTTAAGTTTTAGGTTATTTTTTTCAGCAAGTTCCTTATGAATAAGAATTTTTCCTCTATCATTATTATTAATATGTCTGCCTTTTATAATAGTGAAAATACCACTATTAAATAAATTATTCTTTTCACTATTATTAGTAGCTTCTACTGAAAGCATATTTTTGAACTCATCTGATAAATCATCTCGTTCTACTAATTGAGTTCCATCTACAACTTTGATGTTTGTAGTTCTAGCTAGTCCATCATACATAGTGATAATTTCTTTTATTTCTTTAATATTATCTAATTCTTTAAACTGATTAGTTTCAAAAGTATCACCATTATTTTTAGTTATTGATAATGATGTATTTGAAATCTTGTATAAGTTTTTTCCTAAATTATTTGTTGATTTTGATATGTTCAAACATGAATACAAACATGAGAGAACTAATGTTAAAATAATAAATACTATACCTGTTCTATTTCTTTTTCTTAAAATATATGCTAT